>JALSKB010000053.1 GCA_026989035.1 Saprospiraceae bacterium
TCAGCCAAAGCTCGGGTGCAGGGGTAGCTCTCAACGCCATGTGTACAGCCGTAGGAGATTACGACAACGACGGCTTCCAGGACATCTACGTTACCAATACCCCTCAGGGCAATGCTCTCTTGCACAACCTCGGAAACGAAACCTTTGAAGAAGTAGCCGCTCAAAGCGGTGTAGCACTCTACCAAACCAGCTGGGGCGCACTCTTCTTCGATGCCGACAACGACGGGGACGAGGACCTCTACGTCTGCGGCATGTTTGCCGGCAGCGACCCCATTACTTCCACCTTTTTTGAGAATGAAGGAGACGGTACTTTTTCCGAGCCGGATGCCGGCTTTGAAGGCGATACCGTCAGCAGCTACAACAATGCCGTTGGCGATTTCAATGACGACGGATACCCCGATATGCTCGTGCTCAACACCACCCCTTACCAAGTCCAGCTTTGGCAAAACGGCGGAGGCAACAACCACTGGCTCAAAATTCGCTTGGAAGGTGTAGTCAGCAACCGCGATGGCATCGGCAGCCGCATTGAACTTTGGACAGACGGACAATATCAGATGAAATACACCCACTGCGGTATCGGTTTTTTGGGGCAAAATTCCGAAACCCTCATCTTCGGACTGGGCGAAAACACCACCGTTGACTCCATTCGCATCACCTGGCCCACCGGACATCGCGATCTGCTCTATAATCAGCCTGCAGACCAACTGCTCGAAATTCAGGAGGGCAGTACCACCGGCGGCCAGATAGAAGTGGACCCCGACATCACGCTCATCACCTCTTTAACAGAACCCACGACTTCGGCCAAACTGCTCCGGCTCCAGTGCTACCCCAATCCAGCTAAGGATGTCCTCTATATCCATTTGCCGAAAGGCCTGGACGGTGGCAACTTATCGCTCTTTGATGTAAAAGGACATTTGCTGAAAAATGTGCCCTTTGCAAACGAAGAACGCCTTCAGCTCTCCTTAAAGGACTTGCCTTCCGGCAAATACTACCTGCGCCTTCGCAACAAAAAGCAGGTCTTGACCGGCAGTTTTACGCACTAAACACAAAAGAAGAAGGGCTGCATGGAAAACCATGCAGCCCAAAAGTGTAAAAGCTATCTCAGTCCGCCTTATTCAGGCGTATAGGTCGAAGTCCAGTGCTCGCCATAGACATCCCCAATAATCGAAATGGTGAAAACACCTGTATCGGGATCCACCTCACTGGGATAATCGGGGCTTTGGAGCAAATTCTGCCAATCGTCCTTTTGGTTTTCCCAGACGATTTGGTTGCAAATTTCACGGAAAGTAAAGGCAATACCTGAAGTACCGTAAGCATTTACATATGGCCCTTCGCTGTACAGACCTCCTGATACATCTTCAACCATATAAATACCGTCATCGATCTGTACGACTTCCGCTACGATATCTGCTTCGGCATAGTCCGGCAAAAAGTCATGCTGATGATATACCGTGTGTACGGTGTACATGCCGGCCAAATCAGACGGACAACTCAGGGGAATATCCACCTTGGTATTGGGCTTCAGCACTTGACCATCCGACATATTCAAGGTAAAGGTGAATTTGAAAATTTTGCCCAACTCCAGGCTATCCACATCTATACCGGCGGCAGCAGCAGCCTCCGTTCCAACCCAAGTAAGATCGGCAGGAAAACTGCTCACCGTCATCAACTTACCGGCAGGGCCTCCGTCATAACTCACCCAGACGTCGATGCTGCTCACTTTGGCATCGCCATATTCCTCTTTGTCCAAGGTAATCTGACTTACAGCATCGTTAAAATTCAAAAGGTCGTAAAAGTTGGGAGCCGGCGTGCCCGGAACGGGCAAAGCACCGTCTCTGGCTATTTGCTGATGGGCAGGAGTTATGGAGTCATCACAGGAAGTGAAAAACAAACCTGCCATCAACAACAGCAATCCACTTAAGGAGAGAATATTTTTCATGCTTGTCGTTTTTGATTTTGAGTACTAGTGAACAGAACGCTTAAAGGTGTACCGAAAAGGCAAATGCTTTTCCGGCACACCTTTTAAACATTTCATCAGTTCTTATCCCACCATACCTTGTTGGCCGGATCGGTAATGGCATCCAAGCCATCCACTTGAGGCGTGTTGTTGGGGTTCAGGGTAAGCTCGGAAGTCGGATACGGGAAGCGATACGGAATGGTACTTCCCGAGTTCGGCGTCAAGCTCGGGATACCCGTACGGCGCCAGTCATTGTACACCTCGGGTTCCGTGTACATGGCGATGTACTTTTGCGTCATGATGTCGTTCATCGTTACATTGCCCTCTCCGGGATCCACACTGGCTATGTAAGCTGCCGCATCGTCGCTCATACCCATGGCATCAAAAGAAGCCTGAATACCGGCGACAAAAGCATCGTGAATAGCTGCGGCATCTCCACCCGTCATCAGCAGAGCTTCGGCTTCCATAAACTTCTGCTCGTAATAAGTGATCAGCGGATAAGCGCGGTCAGCCCGGAAGTAGGGATGATTGTCGAAATCCGAAAAGTCAGCACTGTACACAGGTAGACGAGGGTCTCCCAGGTTGTCCATGATGGTGTACAAGGCAGCAACTTTATCTCCCTCTGCCATCTGGATATCTCCTGTGCGGTCGCGATTAAAGCGATACCAAGGTGCGGCAGAGGTAGGATTCGTGGTGTACTGCAAACGCATATCATCGGCCATGCCGGTAAAACCATCGGCTACATGGGTGAGCACATCGCCATAGTACTTGTTCGCATCTATCAAAGCCCGGTGCAAAGCAGCCCTGGCTGCTATAGCGTGAGCAGCTTTCAACCAAGCTTCAGCATCACCTCCGTAAATCAAATCATCGCTACCGGGCACCAAACTTCCCGGATCTCCGGCAGACAAAATCGAAATGGCCTCTGTCAACATGTTGTCGATTTCGCTGTAGATGAACTCCTGAGAGTCAAAAGCAGGTTGCAGGTTATCCGTCCCTTGGAAAGCCTCCCTGTAAGGCATGGCATCCCAGACATCGGTAGCCATCATCCAGGTGTAGGCCATCAACACATTGGCTATAGCCACGTAATAGTTACCACCTGTTTCTGCAGCCTGAGCTTTCATCACGCGAGCATCTTGCAAGATGCCGGCATAAATATTGTAACGCCAGGCATTGTCAAAGTTAGAAGGCACGATGAAGGAGTAATTGTCAATGGAAGACCACTGACGGGCCACTCCCCGAACGTGATTGACCAAAATGCTGGAGAAACGGGATATATCTCCTCCGGTTACATCGGCTAAGTTGACCTCTATGGAAGGCAACAACACCGCAGGTGGCACCTCAATAGGTGCATTCGGGTTGACGTTGATGTCCCCGAAATAGTCTTCACAAGAGCTAAAGCCCAACAACAGAGCCAGCCCCATGAAGAGCGCTGTGATTTTATGTTTCATCATGATTGATTTCGTTTTGGGTTCACAAAATGACTTAGAGTCAAACACAAACATTCCGGTCTTCCTTAGAACGACAGGTTAAGGCCTACAGAAACCGAACGCGTTGAAGGCATGTTGAAATACTCAAAGCCTTGTGCGTTACCCGTGCCTTGCAAAGAAGTTTCGGGATCTACACCCAAGTAAGGCGTCCAGAAGTACAGGTTGCGGCCATTGACTACCAAAGAACCACCCTGTACAAAAGTACCGGAGAACCACTTGGGGTTGAAATCCCAGCTCAGGGTTACCTCGCGCAAGCGAACCCAAGTCGTGGACTGAACAAAGCTCTCATCTACAGAGCCAAATCCACCCACTGAGCTGGTCCAGTAGTTGTTTCCTACTTGTACCGGAATGTTGTTTGGTGAACCATCCGACAAGACACCGTCGAAGACGACGATTTTGTCGCGATTCTCAGCAGTAATTTGAGCGCGACCAAAGAAGGTCAATGCCCACATGGTACCGTTCCACATTTGACCACCTTGCTTCCAGTCAATCAGGAAGGACAGGCTGAGGCTCTTATAGCGGAAGGTATTGGTAATACCCACCAGAAAATCGGGATTGGGGTCACCCAATACGCGCAAGGTGGGATCGGGCTGTTGATAGCCGTACTCACCACTGGTCGGATCGTCGTTGATGAGAATGTTGCCATCCGGAATGGTCAAACCATCATCGGCATCCGTGCCGGCATTGTCGCGCAAATAAGCTCCTCCGTAAATCACACCAAAAGGTTGCCCTTCAATGTGGAATACACCCGTACCGGTAAATCCACCGATCTGCAAAGCTTCCAAGCCTTCGGCCAGTTTCTCAACCGTAGTTTCGTTCTGTGTAAAGTTGACCAACACATCCCAGCCAAAATCGCGCTTGCGTACAGGCGTTGCTGAGAGTACCACTTCAAAGCCTTTGCTGGACAGCGTTCCGCTGTTCAATACGGCAGAAGTGTAACCGGTAGAACCTACCAAGTCGACCGGCAGAATTTGGTTCTTAGACAACATGGTGTAATAGCTCACATCAAGGCCCAGGCGACCTTTGAAAAAGCGCAGATCCACGCCCACTTCCTGGTTGGTCGTCCGCTCGGGCTCCAGGTTGGGGTTACCCAGTCTACCACTGAGGGTAAAGCCCGTAACACCGTTAAAGGGGAACTGAATGTCATCAGCCCAACCGTCGCCTGCCGTAGCCGATACAAAAGGCGTAGAGGTAGAATAAGGAGAGGGAGGACCACCACCTACCTGAGCATAAGACAAGCGCAACTTACCGAAAGAGAGAATGTCATCGCTCGGCAACAGCTCAGAGAACACAAAGCTACCACTTATCGAAGGATAGAAAAATCCAATATCGCTGAGCTTAAAAGGTTTGCCGGGAACGATCAGTGAAGAAACGTAATCCTGGCGAGCCGTAGCGGTCAAATAGAAAAGTCCTTTCCAGCCAAAATCAACGCTTCCATAAAAACCAATTTCACGAGACTTCTGCAAAGCGCGAGAAGACTGAACATCCGAAGCATTGGAAATGTGCACAAAATTCTGGAAACTCAAACCATTACCTATGGTGTACAGATTTTCCAGGTGACGATCGTACATGTTGGTACCCACCAGGTAACCAAAAGTAATGTCGTCCGTCAGGTTACCGTTACCGTTCAGGTTCAGGTAAACATCTGTATTGCGGAAAAAGAAGTTGTCTTCAAAAATACGACCGGAAGGAGCCGTACGAGAGTTGATTTCAAACTGCTGCTCACGGCGATCGGAGTACCAGTCTGTACCCAGGTTGGCAGAAAGCGTAGCCCAGGGATGCAGCTTGTAATCCACCTTCACGTGACCAAACAAGCGGTTTACCTCATCAAAGCGAGGAGCCAGGTTGATGATCCAGTAGGGGTTGTCGTAACCACCACCGCCGCGATAGTTGCGCTGTCTGCCATCGGGGAAGCGATAGGCTGCTTCCGTATTGGCAGGATCATCAAAACCACCGGAGTTGTCAAAAGTAACAGGCGTACGCAACAGACCCAACATCAAACCGGAGGTGTTGGAACCTTGCTGGATACGACGACCGTTGGTCTTGCTGAAGTTAGCCGAAGCCGACATGCTCAAGCGGTCCGTCAATTTCAAATCGGAAGCCAATTTGAAGGTGTTGCGGTCAAAAGTGTTTTTCGGAACCACACCTTCTTCGCTGTAATTTCCATAAGAGAAACGGAAATTGGCCACATCAGAGCCTCCGGAAACAGCTACGTTATTGCTGAAAGCCACACCCGTTTGGAAGAAAGTGCCAATGTTGTCATAAGGCGTAACGGGGGTCTTCGCATTGGGATCATCAGCAGGAACAATGCGTCCGTTGGGGTCGTACTCATAGTCCGTAGCACCATCCCAAGCCAGTTCCGATACCGGAGGGCCCCAAGAAGTAGAAACACCAGTCTCCGGCGGATAATAAACACCTGCCCAACCCTGAGCATACTCGGTTTGCGTAGGTGTAATCTGCGTTACCTGAGAAAAGCTCACGGAGGAGTTGAGGTCCACTTTAAACTTCTTGCCATCCACACCACGACCCTTTTTGGTGGTGATGACCACCACACCACGGGCGCCATCTACACCATACAGAGCCGTAGCTGCTGCACCTTTCAAAACGGAGATGGACTCGATATCATTAGGGTTCAGGTCAGCCAGACGGTTGGTGTTAGCCACACCGGCATGGCTACCTTCCGACTGGAAGGTCGAGTTGTCCACCCGCACCCCGTCGATAACAATCAAAGCTTGGTTGTTGCCTGTCAATGAAGTTTGTCCGCGAATAACGATACGCGTACCACCACCGGCAGCACCCGAAGCGCGGATAATATTTACACCGGCAGCTTTTCCGTTCAAGGCATCCAATGTCTTGCTGGCACCCGAGCGCTCAATGGCCGTGGCATCCACTTCCTGTACGGCAAAGCCCACCGCCTTTTCCTCGCGCTGTACCCCCAAGGCCGTAACGACGGCTGTTTCCAGCGTGATACCTTCGCTCATAACGACATCTACGACATTGGAAGCACCCAACGTTATTTCCTGGGTTTCGTAACCCGTATAGCTAAATACAAGCGTGTTGTTGCCTTCGGGCACTGTCAGGGAGTACTTACCATCGTAGTCGGTGGTCGTACCTACCGTTGTGCCCTTCACCAGCACACTTGCTCCGATCAGCGGTTCACCGTCTTCTGCGGTAACCGTTCCCTGGACGGTTCTCTGGGCCAGCATACTGCCGACACCAAATAGAACCAGCATCAAAACCAGTGAAAGTTTTTTCATACCAAATAGGTTTAATTAAAAAATGATTTTCCGCGAACTACCCTTAGCGGTAGTTTTTCTGCTCATTTGAAAAGCAGAAAAGCTACCTGAAAGCTTGTAGCAAAAGCAAAAATACACATTTCTGCCAAACTCTTAACGTTAGAGCCACCCCATACGCTGTCTTTTGCACTCAACCGTTTTTAACCATAGCCCGAATGACTCCCCGCCCCTGCTCCGACTGCTCTAGGAAGGATAAAATCTCGTCGGCTTCTTTGCTATCCGCTCTCAGCATGCGCAGGCGCTCCTTGCCCTTGGCCAAATTGCTGTGCTCCACAAACAAATGGCGATAGAGGCTTTTGATGTGCTCTATTTTTTCCGTGCTGAACCCCCTGCGCTCCAACCCAATCGTGTTTACACCTACATAGGCCAAAGGTTCTCGGGCAGCTCGAATATAAGGGGGCACGTCTTTGCGAACCAGCGAACCTCCTCCCACCATCGCATGACGACCTATGCGGACAAACTGATGCACGGCCGTCAAACCTCCCAGAACGGCCCAATCTCCCACCTCTATGTGCCCTGCTAAAGTAACTCCATTGGCCAAAACGCAATGCCGTCCCAGCACGCAATCGTGGGCAATGTGCACATAAGCCATCAACAGACAGTCATCCCCTACAACCGTCTTGCCACTGGCCAGCGTACCTCGATTCAAAGTGCAAAACTCGCGTATGGTCACCCGATCCCCTATTTCTAAGGTGGTGTATTCGCCTTGGTACTTTAAGTCCTGAGGTATAGCGCCCACCACGGCACCGGGAAAGACCTTACATGCTCTACCCATACGGGTACCCTGCATCACGCAGGAGTTGGGGCCTATTTCACAGCCATCGCCTAAAACGACATCAGCTTCTATGGTAGCAAAAGGCGCTATACGAACGCCTTTGCCTATCTGTGCATCCGGATGAACATTTGCCCAGGGATATTTCTCGTTGATGTGCAAAACTTTATTACTTTTCTTCGGTTCGTTTGACTACACTGGCCGTCATTTCTCCTTCGGAAACAATTTCCTTGCCGACATAGGCCGTAGCATACATCTGCACAATACCTCTGCGGATGGGAGCGACGAGCTCCAATTTCAAAATCAAAGTATCTCCCGGAAAAACCTTCTTTTTAAATTTAAATTGATTGATTTTCACAAAGTAAGTGTCCCACTTCCCCTCCTCTCCCTTCCCCATAATCGAAAGAGCCAATACACCACCGGCTTGCGCCAAAGCTTCAACCTGCAAAACCCCGGGGAAAACCGGATTATCAGGAAAATGCCCCTGAAAAAACGCCTCGTTAAAAGTTACGTTCTTGACGCCCACCACGTGTCGATCCGATAACTCGATGATTTTATCGACCAACAACATGGGATAGCGATGTGGAAGCAAGCGGGCAATATCCATGGTAGAGTACAGCGGCTCTGCATTGGGGTCGTATTTGGGTACACCCTTTAAACGCCTTTGAGCAATAAACTGCTTCTTCAGCAGTTTGGCAAACTCCACATTGGAAAAGTGCCCGGGTTTCGTCGCTACAATTTTACCTTGAATAGGCACGCCCACCAGAGCCAAATCTCCTATGACATCCAACAACTTATGGCGGGCAGGTTCGTTCTCAAACAACAGCTGAGTAGTACTCAACACGCCGGCTTCATCTACCTTTAAGCCCTTGTACTCTACATCCAGTTTTTTAGCCAGCGAAGCCAACTCCTCTTCGCTCACCGGTCGATCGGCAATCACCACCGCATTGTCCAAATCTCCCCCTTTGATCAGGCCCTGCGAAGCCAGGGTTTCCACCTCGTGTAAAAAGACAAAGGTGCGTGCCGGTGCTATTTCTTTTTCAAAGTCTTCCAGGGTGTGGAGCGAAGCAAACTGCTGCCCCAAAACCGGAGAGTTGAAATCCACCATGGCCGTGAGTTCAAATTTGCCGGAAGGCAAAGCCAGCAACTCCGTTCCCGTAACCTCATCTCTGTAGGATATGGGCTCTTCAATGACAAATACCTCTCCCTCTTCCGCTTGCTCCTCAATGCCTGCTTCCTTAATCTTCTCGACTATAAGGCGAGCACTTCCGTCAAGGATGGGCGCTTCAGGGCCGTTCATCTCAATCAGCACATTGTCCAAGCCCATGCCGCGCAAAGCAGCCAAGACGTGTTCCACGGTATGTACCTGAGCCTCCCCTTGCCGCAAAGTGGTGCCCCGGTTTGTAGAAACCACCTGGCTCACATCGGCCTTAATCACAGGCTCGCCCTCTAAATCGATGCGCTGAAAGCGAAAACCGTGCATTGGAGGCGCAGGCTTAAAAACCATACGCACGGGCTTCCCCGTATGCAGGCCAACCCCTTCCAAAACGACTTCTCTTTTTATTGTTTTTTGCTTCATCTGTTTGGCAACGTCTGTCTTCAAAGATGGATGTATTCAATGGGTAAAACTTGCTGCTCGTCATGCCTGTGGCTTATCCGGCAGACAACTTTTTTCCACTTCTTTAAGGCGCCGGAGCAAATCCGGCAATTGCTTAAATACGGCATAAGAGCGCAAAAAATCTCGATAAGGAATGGCCGGAGAGCCATACCAGGCAGAACCTTCTCGCTCAATACTTGCCGCTATGCCGCTTTGTGCCTGAATTTTCACACCGTCAGCCACCCGAATGTGGCCGACAAAACCAACCTGACCGCCTATTTGGGCGTGTTTACCGATTTGCGTGCTTCCGGCAATACCCGTCTGGGCCGCTATCACCGTGTGATCACCAATGCGCACATTGTGAGCGACTTGGATGAGGTTGTCCAGTTTCACCCCTCGCCCAATCAGTGTAGCGCCCATAGTCGCTCTATCGATCACCGTATTGGCACCTATTTCCACCTCATCTCCAATGACGACCCGCCCCAATTGCGGAACTTTTTTGTAGCTGCCGTCTTCCTGCGGGGCAAAACCGAAACCATCACTGCCCACCACCACATTTGCGTGTAAAATGCAACGGCGCCCAATGCTACAAGTTCGATAGACCCTCACGCCCGGATGCAAAACAGTACCTTCCCCGATTTCTACTCCTTCACCCACATACACCTGCGCCAGCAATCGAACACCAGCTCCTATTTTAGCCCCTTTCTCAACCACTACAAAGGGGCCGATATAAACGTCCTGCCCGATTTCCGCCTCGGGATGAATCTCAGCGCGATCGGAAATGCCCTTTTTGTGGCCTTGCTGTTCCCGCCCAAAACGCTCCAACAAAAAGGCCAAAGCGGCATAAACGTCCTTCACTCGGATTAAAGTTGCGGAAACCGGCTTACGTGGAACAAAATCCTCACTCACCAACACCGCCGTAGCTGTAGTGGAATAAAGCTGTTCTTCGTATTTGGGATTGGACAAAAAAGAAATGCTCCCCTTCCCTCCTTCTTCAATGCGGGAGGGTCTGTCTATCAGCGCCTTAGGGTCTCCTTCGACACGGCCGTTTAAAAGGCGGGCCAATTGGCCTGTAGTGATTTGCATGCGGCAAAGATAGTAGATTTGGGCTTTAAGCTCATAGTTTTGTCAGGGCTTTCGCCAAATGCGATACCGAGGGAAAAATCTGCACTTCGCCCCTGCTTTTGTGCCAATGCAGATAATCCGCTTCTAACGCCCAAACGGGTAAAGACCACAAGCAAGCCTCCTGTACCGCCATGCCAAAAGTCTCAAAGAGAGAAACACTCAACAACAAACGCGCCCGAGCATATAAGGCCTGTAAATCTTCGTGAGGCAATGCTCCCCAATGCCGTAATACACCTTCTTCCGCCAGTTCATCCAACAAGATGCGACAACGGCGAGCATACGCATCATCCTCTCTTTGCGAACCCACCATCCACACCTCAACACCTCTGTCCCGCAAAGCCTTTGCCTCGCTCTTCAAAGCTTGCAACATGGGTAAAACCCCCTTTACCGCTTGCAAAGAACACACCCACAAGACAGCATTTTCACCTCCATCTGCTTCGGTTCTTCTCCAAAAACTTGGCCTACTTTGTTCGGGAGGGCAAAAACGCAAAGACAAGGAAGGGTTCAAAATAGCCAGCTCCTTAAACACGGCCTCTCCCGTGCAAATCACGGCATCAAAATCCTCCAAAACTTTCAACTGGCTTTTCAACAAAGCTTCATCGCGCGGATAAAACGAACGGAGATAGTGCAGCAAGAAAAACTTCTCACCAGGTCGATCGAAAAAATCCGGCAAGGCAGCCAATTCGTCAAAATACAGCGAATCAAAAAACAGACAGTCCATCTCCGTAAACGAAGATTTCACCCAATCCGACCACTCCATTTGCCGAAAGGCTCCGCCCAAGCGCTCCCAGCTCGCCATCAACAATTGGTTGTAGCGATTACCGCCCGAAGGGAAGGAAGTCGGATCAGGGCCAACCAAAACATTCACTGCACAACACCTTCATAAGAGGCCTTAGCCTGGTGAGATTCGTGTAAAACGATGCGCAACCTTCCGGCAAAAACGCCCGAACGCGTCAATGCCTCCGACAAACGAATGTGAATGTAATGCGCCAAAAACTCCGTGGTGGTGAGCTGCCCCTCAAATTCGGGCAGAGCATCCAGGTTTTGGTAATTCAAAGGCTCCAGCACATCTTTCAACAGTTCATCTGCGAGACCTATGTCGATCACCACATTACAAGCATTTAACCGGTCTGTCATAAATTCTGCATCGACCACGTAGGTGGCTCCGTGCAAATTCTGTGCAGGACCAAAATCAGCCCGGGGCAAACTATGGGCAATCATGATGTGCCGACGAACGGACAGGGTGTACATAGCTCAAAGAGATTTTAAAAGAAAGACTCATAGCCCCACAAAATTTTCTTCAGCAAATTGTGCTGCATCAGCATCAAATCCCGCCCGTTCCAATCTACGTGATAACGAACCACAACAGCGGTTTTACCTTTTTGATTAACCACCGGAGTTTCAATGGGAAAAAGGCGCAAACGAGTTTCTTTATCTTCTTCATTTTTGATGGTAATCAAGGCAAAGGGAACTGTCTGCAAAATGGAATCCCGCTTGGCCGCAGGCAAACCGTTTTCATAAGATTCAGCTCCTATCTGGCGAAAGCCCTGCAAGTAAGCTTCTATAATCGAAGCATTCAAAGGCTTATTGATGCGGGGCGTAAATTCGTAAAACGGGCTAAGACTGTACTGCCCCTCAGCTTTTTTCTCTAAAATAAAAGACTGGTTTTGCTGCTTGGGGTACTCTATGCTCACGTAGCGAATGCGATCCGGGTTTTCGCGCACAACGGTCTTGTCTCGCCAGTCATCCCCTGTAATCATGAATTGACCAACAATACTACCACGTATTGAAGGGTTGTAAACCACGTAAGGCTTTTCCGCTCCTTCCATAATGGCATACGTACCAACACCATCGGCAGTGGGGGAGCCCAGGTAGTACGTCTTAATGTTTTCACCTTTGCTGTCATACAATTCCACTTTAATACCCTTTGTGGCCAAATCCTTCACCATAGTGGGAATAGCTGCATGAGCCGGCAAGTAATAGACATCCAAATACTGAATGTGGTGCAACAATTCTTTCATGACATGAGGATTGGCCGGGTACTTTTCGTTGTAAATCCACCCCCTGTTACCGCGCTCCAACAAAGTAGAGTGGCCTCGCCGATCGGCAATAAATATTTTGTACACCCGTTCGATATCCGGAACGGCAAACTGTCTATCCCAACTTTCAGAACTCCGACTCGCGCTATTGGTCATCAGGTAAAAAGCCGTTAACCCGCCTAAGACAAAGACCAAAACCAACCACAACAAAGCACTTTTCTTTTTCATCACAAATTCATCTTTTTGTTTACATTTAAATCAAACCGGGAAGAACCAATGGATAGCAGCCAATGCGGCTGCAGCCCATCATACAACACCATGGAAACTTCCCGCCCCTATCTTCCTCCTACACTACAAGGCATATTTTCGTTTTCGCAGATAGTGATACAGCAGCGCAAAGAGCAATAGGAAGATTAGAGGAAGCAATATGTTGAACACCTGCCAATAGGTTTGTTCCTTTCTGGCACGCACCTGGTCCAGCAAGCGCAATTTGACTTCCTTCCCACGGGCTTCCATCACGCCCACCTCATCCAAAAGGTATTCGATGCTGTTCAGCAGAAAATCCTTGTTGGCATACATGCGCTGCTCGTAGCGGTTAAAGCCCAAAGGCGTACTCGTGCCGGCTTCACGATCCACAATAAAATTATAAGCCACATCTCCATCTGCTACCACCAACATGCGATTGGGTACACTGCGCGTCTTAAACTCCATGCCTATTTCGTTCAAACCTGCCTGCATGCTTTCGCTGAGACGGTTTTCGTAAAGAGACGGAAACTCCCCCTCTAACAAGACAGCCAACGGAATGTTGGATTCTTTGAACTTCTGAGGATCCAAGGGATAGTGCAGCATCTGAAAAGTAACATAAGCCGGTGAAAACTGCTCTTTGCTGTACTTCGAACTGCTCAACAAAATGGTTTTCCGAACCGGCGTCTTCGTCCGGATGGTATCTAAGCGATTGGCAAAGAAAAAATTGACACCATCTACTCCTTTCACGACAAGGTGCTCGGTACGAGGAACCGATACGATGTGATAAGGCCATTTAAAAAGCTCTATCTGAGGTTTGCCTCCCTGCACACCAACCACCTGTGGAATTTTAGAACACTGCAAATCCTGAATTAGAGAAGGCTGCAAGCGCGCACCATATTTAAACAACAAATCATCTAAATTCAAATCGTATTCGGGCGGCACAAAGCCTTCTCGCCCGGCCAGGCTATCCAGAGAGATGGCCAAGCGATCCAACAGGAAAATCACTTTCCCGCCATTCATCACATACTGATCGAGTTTAAACTTGTCCTTTTCCGAAAAAGGCTTAGTGGGTTTGGCAACGATCAAAAGCGATATTTCTTTAGGTATGGCATAGGTGCTGTCCATAATAAACCGCCCTACGTCGTAATAAGTGCGCAAAGCCCCGGTGAGATCCTTTGTCTGCAAGTCGTCCAACTCACCATGCCCTGTTGTATAGGCAATAAGAGCTTTATTCGGCCGCTTCAATTTGACTATGGCATTGGCAAATTTGTATTCCAACAAACTGATCGAATTGTTCAGCACCACTTCCTGATCCTGCGAACGCTGCTCTTCCAGCAAATTTACCGGTAAAGAACGCCCCTTGTAGTAAAAAATGGCATAGGGGTAAATGAGCTTTTCTTCCACGCCTTCTACACCTTGCAAACGAAACAAGACAGGCCGCACACCAATTTCTTCCAACTGCTTGCGCCGCTCATTAAGTTCCTTTGTGCTGACATCCGCTGGAGTCGGATTTTCAAACTCGTATTCCACATAACCCGACCAAGACCGAAAGTCATCCAACATCTCGCGAGTAGCTTTTTGCAAGCGCTTAAAACCGGCAGGGAACTCACCCTCCAACAAAACCTTAACGTAAACTACTTCGTCCAAATCATTCAACAACTTACGCGTAGAAGAAGTAATGGTAAAGCGTTTATCTTCGGTCAAATCCCACTTAAAGAAAAAGGCATTTCCCAAAATATTGAGAAAAAGCAAAACGAGAAATAGCGATGCGGTATAAAACCAAGCTTGAGCTTTTTTGCTTTTAAGCATGCTGTTTTAGTTTTTTGCTTTCGCAAAAACGAGTTTTATTTGGCGGAAGCCGGCATCACCACTTTCTACTCTCCAAAGACAAACGCGTCAAAGACAAAAACAAGGCTGTAACGGAAAAGTAATACAGCAAATCCCGGCTATCTATTACGCCTTTGCTGATGGAAGTATAGTGGTAATCCACACCAAGCATCTGTACCAAATCATCTCCCCTGCCGACGAAAATCGGCAACTTGCTGAAAAAATAAAAACCCCAGTGCATCAAGAAACAAAGGAAAACAGCCAGCAAAAAGGCTATAATCTGATTCTTGGTTAAGCTGGACGCAAAAAGCCCGATAGCGATAAAAACCGCTGAGAGCAACAACAAGCCGATGTAAGAACCCCAGATAGCTCCGGAATCGAGATTGCCTTTAGGGTCACCCAGCTGATATTCCGTATAGTAATAGAGCAAAGAGGGCAGCAAGGCAAAAACCACCAGGCTCCAATCGGCAAAAAACTTAGCTAGGATAATTTGCAGCTCGGAGACCGGTTTAGTGGCTAATAACTCCAACGTGCCCGTTTGCTGCTCTTCGGCAAAAGCCCTCATGCTGATAGCCGGAATGAGAAATAAAAAAATCATTGGAGCCGTATCAAAAAGCGGACTGAGGGTCGCATAAGGGTAATTGAGTAGATTGGTATCCGGAAAGACCCAAAGCACCAAACCCATGAGCAGCAAAAAAATGCCAATGACTACATAGCCGATGAGCGAGCTAAAAAAGGCGTTGATTTCTTTCCAATAAATGCTCCACATGAGGTTCAATCGGTTGGCAGGGTTAATTCCTGAAAGACGTTTTCCAATTCCATCACTTCGCGATGCAACTCCACTAAGGGCCACTTTTTTTGAGCGGCAAAGAAAAAGAGTTGCTCGCGCAAATCGCTTTCGCAAAACAACAAATAGCGATTATCTCCCAGAGCATGAATTTTGTTCACGCCCTCCATAAGCTTCAGCTCGTCGGGTTGAATGGCCCGGGCAAAACCCAAGGTAATGCGCGAACCCTCGTGCATGTGCATTTTCAAATCACTGATGAGTGCATCTGCCACGAGCTTCCCCCTGTTGATGATCAAAACGCGCTGGCAAATAAGCTCGACTTCCTGCATGATGTGCGAAGAAAAAAGTACAGTCTTTTCTTCCCCCAACTTGCCAATCAGCTCTCGGATTTCTACCACCTGGTTAGGGTCTAAACCCGAAGTGGGTTCGTCCAAAATCAAAACTTCAGGATCGTGTATTAAAGCCTGAGCCAAGCCCACCCTCTGACGATAACCCTTAGACAAGGCTCCTATCAGCTTGCCCTGCTCCAATTTCAGGCCCGTCAGATCAATCATTTCGTCCACGCGTTGCCGGGCATTGGGCAGGCGATGCAAACCGGCAACAAATTGCAAATACTCCCGCACGTACATCTCCTCGTATAAAGGATTGTGCTCGGGTAAATAACCAATGCGACGACGCACCTCCATAGGCTCTTCCACCACATCAAAGCCGGCAACCTCTGCCTTGCCCGAACTGGGCAAAACAAAACTCGTCAACATCTTCATGGTCGTCGTCTTACCCGCTCCGTTGGGGCCTAAAAAACCCACAATCTCTCCTCGATTCAACTCAAAACTCAAGGCATCAACCGCCCTTTGTTCTCCATATATCTTGGTGAGTTCCTTGACAACGACTGCCGACATACCCGGAAAAGTATTGTATCGAAAAACTTTATTTCTCTTTCTCACACAACCTCAAAACTCAAGCAAAAACTCAACTGCTCGTACCGCCCGCCTACAAACGACAAACACGAAAACTCGGCCTCTTAAAACGACCTAAAGCGCCTTGCCGCAAATGGGGAAGGGCAAAGCTAAGTATTTTTTGTCCAAGTTGGCTGAGCACGAAAAATAAAAAATCACAAGCTAATGAAAAACTGAATATCTCCGCCCCATACCTATCAAAAGGGCCTGTGTATGTTCAAAACCCGTAAACGAATGAAAAATTTTGAACTGCCTCAGCATCTAAAACCATTTTGCCAAGAGCATAAAGCCCCTCCAAGACAAGAAAGGGGAAAATCCCACTTAAAATGGCTGAACTTTCACTTCTTCTTCCATGTTTTTATTTCCAAAGGCCCAAATTATTCACTGTATTTTTTAGGCCGTTTGACGTAAATTTTCGTCCTTTGCATGCTGAATAAAGCTCCAAAGGGCTTTGTGTGCGGGGAAAATACGAGGTATAAAATTCGACTTCTACACCTTAAATTATTGTTTCTCCCCACCATCATGCAGGAAAATTGACTCTTGAAACCTCAAAAAAAATTACAAACATGTCAAATAACCCATCTTCGCTTACTACCATAGGTGTCTTTTATGACGGAAACTACTTCCTCCACGTAAGCAATTATTACAACTACATTCACGAAAGACAACGTAGAATCAGCATTCGCGGTCTTCACTCTTTCATCCGCGAACTGGTCGCAGAACTGGAGGGCAAATCGAATGCACGCCAGTGCCAAATCGTAGATGCCCACTATTTCAGAGGGCGCATGAGTGCATCGGAAGCTTCGACTAAAGGCAACCAGCTCTATTACGACCGCGTTTTTGACGACATCCTGATGTGGGAAGGGGTAATTACCCACTACTTACCTCTGGTTTCCGTCTCAGGTAGAAAGCGCGAAAAAGGCATTGATGTGTGGCTGGCTCTGGATGCCTATGAATTGGCCATGTATAAAAAATTCGATGTCGTTGTCCTCATCGCTTCAGACGGAGATTACGTCCCTTTGGCACGCAAACTCAACACCTTGGGCACCCGCGTTATGGTTCTCGCCTGGGAATTCGAATACAACGATGATTTTGGCAACCTGAGAACCACACGCACATCACAAGACCTGCTGCGGGAAGTTACCTACCCCATCCTCATGCACGAGTTGATCAACAACCCTAACGAAGACAACGCAGAGCTGATTGACAGCATCTTTGTGCAGAAACAGGCCGAGGGTGAAAACGTGTCTTACCAAAAACCCGCTCCCAAACGCACCTTCCGCCGCCCGGAAGAAGATGAAGAGTACCACACCAGCTACATCATTTCCCTCAAACCGGGCTACGGCTTCATCGAATATCCCGACAACAACCTCTTCTTCCACTACTCGGAAGTACAGGGTGTGGATTTCAATGAACTGCGCGTCAATGACTTAGTGCGCTTTCAAATCGGTAAAAACGAAGAAACCGGCCAAAACATCGCCGTGCGTGTGAGCCTGGTAGATGCTGAATCCCAAGACACCATCCCTGTCTCAAAAGAAGAACAGGAAATGGATGTCACTTCCGAAGAACCGCAAATGGTAGAAGAACCGCAAGAAGAATTGCCCACTACAGAAGAAGATACACCGGAACCTGAAGAAGTCTTCGACGAAGAAGCATAAAAAAAAGCGCCGCAAAGCGGCGCTTTTTTTTTACGAACCAAAGTCGTCAAAGGCGATGTTTTCTTCAGGCACACCCAACTCATCCAGCATCTTCAATACTGCCTGCAACATAAGCGGAGGTCCACACAAGTAGTATTCAATTTCCTCCGGCTCCGGGTGTTTACTCAGGTAATTGTCGTACACCACCTGATGGATGAAACCCACAGGGCCATCCCAATTGTCCTCGGGTAAAGGCTCCGATAGGGCAATGTGGTACGAGAAATTGTCAAAATCCTTTTCAATAGCCCGAAAGTCTTCGGTATAAAACAACTCCCGCAAAGACCGCCCTCCATACCAATACGATACCTTCCGCTTGGTTTTCAAAGTATGAAACAGATGGAAAATATGGGAGCGCAAGGGGGCCATACCGGCTCCACCTCCGATGTAAACCATCTCCTTGTCGGTGTCCTTGATAAAGAATTCACCATAGGGGCCGGAAATCGTCACCTTATCCCCCGGTTTGCGCGAAAAGACATACGAAGAACAAATGCCAGGATTTACATCCATCCACGTATTTTTCTTGCGATCCCAGGGCGGCGTGGCAATGCGAATATTGAGCATGACGATGTTCCCCTCGGCCGGATGATTGGCCATGGAATAGGCCCGGAAAATCGGTTCGTCGTTCTTCATCCTCAAAGACCACAGATCGAATTTATCCCAGTCTTGCTTGAACTTATCCTTGGGTTGAGGAGGACGCGGGCTGATGTCCATGTCCTTAAAATCCACGGTAATAGGCGGCACATCAATCTGAATGTATCCCCCGGGCTGAAAGTCCAGGATTTCGCCTTCCGGCAAACGAACGACAAACTCTTTGATAAACGTCGCCACATTGTAATTGGAGACCACCTCACACTCCCACTTTTTGATGCCAAAGACCTCCTCCGGCACTTCCACTTTCATGTCTTCCCGAACTTTAACCTGACAGGCCAGACGCACATGCTCCGCCACATCGCGACGCGTCAGATGGTTCATCTCAGTGGGTAAGACATCACCACCACCGTCAATCACTTTGCACTTGCACATGGCACAAGTACCCTGCCCTCCACAAGCGGAAGGCAAAAAGATGTCGTTTTCTCCCAAAGCAGTCAGCAAAGATGCTCCGGGTTGCACTTCCAGCAGTTTGCCATCCGGCCCGTTGAGTTCAATCTTAACCGCCCCCTGTGGTACCAACTTGCGCTGTGCCACAATGAGCATAAAAGACAGCAACAAAATCACTGAGCTGAAAACCAGTACCGATAAAAATAGTAAATGCATTCCGTATCTTTTAAAATGACTCGAGCATTCAAACATGCCCGAAGAATCCGCTTTGATGACGGGTTTACTTGGCCAAAGCTGCCGGATCAATACCCATCAAACTCATAAAGGCAATGCCCATCAGACCCGTCAGAATAAAAGCCATACCCAAACCGCGCAAAGGTGCCGGCACATCCGAATAGCGGATTTTCTCGCGTATAGCTGCCAGCATCACAATGGCCAGAAACCAACCAAAACCACCGCCCAGGCCAAAGGCAACGCTTTCCGTAAAGTTATATTCCCGCGAAATCATGAAAAGAGACCCGCCCAAGATGGCGCAGTTCACCGTAATTAAAGGCAGAAAAATACCCAGAGAGGTGTAAAGGGCAGGCGAAAACTTTTCAATGACCATCTCCACCAACTGCACCATGGAAGCAATGACAGCAATGAAAAGAATAAACCTTAAAAAGGTCAAATCCGTGTGCAACAAACCGCTTTCGCTCAACAAATACGTATTGATCACCCAGTTGATAGGCATGGTAATGCCCAAGACAAAAATCACAGCCAGGCCCAAACCAAAAGCCGTCTTTACGGATTTCGACACAGCCAAAAAAGAACACATGCCCAAAAAATAGGCTAAAACCATGTTCTCTATGAAGGCCGATTTGATGAATATGTTGATGGCATCCATTGTTCTTGCTTTTTATTCGATCACAAACGCTCACCAAAGAGCTTTTAAGAAACGTCAACCAATTTTTGATTGAAGGTGCGTTGAACCCAGATAAAAACACCAATGATGAACATAGCCGCCACCGGCAAGACCATCAAATTGTTGTTGACATACCAAGAAAACCAAGGGTTCGTCGTGGTGTTAATCCAATAATCGGACGTTGGCCCGATGATATTCAAAGCAATAGGCGTACCGGCAAACAAACTGCCCTTTCCAAACAACTCCCTAATTACCGAAACGCCTATCAAAATCGCCCCATAGCCCAAGCCGTTACCTATGCCGTCCAAAAAAGCCGGCCAGGGTTTATTCGCCATGGCAAAAGCCTCCAGGCGGCCCATGACGATGCAGTTCGTAATGATCAAACCAATGTAAACCGACAACTGCTTGTAAACGGGATAGTTATAAGCCTTGAGCAACAACTCCACCACCGTCACCAAAAAGGCAATGATCACCAATTGTGCAATCATCCGCACCTGCTTGGGAATCTTGCGTCGCAAAAGCGAAACAAACAAACTCGAAAAAGCCGTAACAAAAACAACCGCTACGGAAATCACCACAGAAGGCAACACCATAGAAGTAACAGCCAAGGCCGAGCAAATCCCCAAAACCTGGACCGTGATAGGGTTGTTGTCATTCAAAGGATCCAGCAAGAGCTTGCGCTCCTTCTTGCCCAACAACGGCTTCTTTTCTTTAACTTCTTTTACTGCTGTATCAGCCATGATCTTCTCTTTTTAAGGCTCTTAACCCTGGTTTTTTTTGACAGATTTCAGATAGGGCAAATACCAGCCCAAACCATTGCTCAGCATAGCCGAAACGCCGTTGGCCGTCAAGGTCGCACCGGTAATGCCGTCAACAGCATGGGGGTCATCCGGCAAAGCTCCCCCTTTTTTCAAGCTGATGGACACGAATTGCCCCTGCTCATCAAAGACTTTCTTGCCCACAAATTGCTTGGCAAATTTGGGGTTATCCTTGATCTCCGCACCCAAACCCGGGGTCTCGGCTTTGTGATCAAAAGACACGCCCACAACGGTATTCAAATCGCTGTCCAGAGCGATGTACCCCCAGATCTCATCCCACAAACCCTTGCCTCTTAAGGGGAAAATATAATAATTCTTCCCAGCATTTTCGTAAATAAAAACCGGCATCTTGCGCTGCCCCGCAGGCGCCTTCCAGACCTTGGCAACCTGAATTTTATCTCCGCCCTCTTCCCGAACCACCTGCCCCGAAGCATCGACCACTACGGCCTGTACCTGCTGATCAAAAAAGGACAAAAGAGTATCTGCCGGCATCACATCCAAGTCTTTGCCTTCCGGCAAATGATCCGCCACGGCAGATAAAATGGCTTTTTTGGTAAAAAGCTCTTCATTCTTCTTCGCCAAAGGCTCGGTAACCTGCCGCAGCATCGTCAAAGACAAAGCCACTACGGAAGTCAGCAGGAAAATAAAAACGATGATGTATCGATTGTTCACGACTTCTTCATTTTTGGCGAAAGCCCGCAAAAGCTTTCAAAGTTGAAACTACGCTTTCTGTGTACGCCACCTGATATTGGAGCGCTTCACCAAGTGGTCAATCAAAGGCGCTGCAGCATTCATAAACAGAATCGCCAACATCCAACCCTCAGGATAAGCTACATTCACCACGCGAATAAACATCCCCAGTATACCAATCAAAAAGCCATAAACCCACTTTCCGGTATTCGTAGCTGCCGCCGTAACGGGGTCTGTAGCCATAAAAGCCATGGCGAAGAAAAAGCCGCCCATGAAAAACTGATATTGCCAAGGCACCTGCATAAAGGGCGTTGCGCCCCAAAGATTAAATATCCATCCCATAAAGGCCGCACCCAAAAACATGCTCACCATAATGCGCCAGTTGGCAATACCGGTAACGAGCAAAAACAGAGCACCGGCCAAAATCAAAGGCTTGGAAGTCTCGCCAATAGAACCCGGAATAAAGCCCCACCACATGTGCGACAAACTGTAATGAGGCACCTGGGTAACGGCTTCCCAACCTCCCTTAGCTGCTAAGGCCAAAGGCGTCGCTCCGGTAAAAGCATCCGCGACTGCCTGACCGCCGGAGCCAAACTCCGCCCAGCCCAAAGAACGAAACAAGCCGTCAAAAAGGTGATAAATCCAACCGTACTCCATGCCCTGATAGGCCATACCCACTTTTTCTATGCCCGAAATCCAAACCTCATCTCCCGAAATGCTCTGCGGATAAGCAAAGAAAACAAAAGCCCGGGCCAGCAAAGCGATGTTAAAAACGTTCATGCCCGTGCCGCCAAAAGCCTCCTTGCCAATCCAAACGGCAAAAACGATGGATAAAGCCAAAATCCAAAGCGGCAAATCCGGCGGCATAATCAGCGGAATCAAAGCCCCCGTCACCAAATACCCCTCTGCAATGGAGTGCCCCTTGCGCGAAGCCATAAAAAACTCAATGCCCAGACCCACAGCATAAGACACCACAAACAAGGGCACCAATTTGATTAGCCCGTAAACCAGCTTCAAATGCCAGCCCTCCCAAAGGCCGGTGTATTGGCCCAAGGCAGCAAAATGCTGATGCCCGATATTATAGGTGCCCAGCAAATACGACAGCTGCAAGGCCAACACCACAAAAATCATGGTGCGCTTCAAATCTATGCGATCCCGAATCTGCACGCCCTGAAGAGCCGTCACCTCATTAGGCGTAAAGAAAAAGGTAAACATACCGTCGTAAAAGGTATGCAAAAGCGGCCGCTTCTTTTTGTCCGGCTCTATGCGCTTGAGAAAGCGCAACAATTTGGGTTCTTTCTTCATGGTACCAAACTATGGTATGCGTTGAAAAACATAGACAACACGACAATTCACGATTGCTCGCGCATCATATCCAGTCCTCGACGCAAGATTTTTTGTAAAGGTTGTTTAGACGTACAGGCAAACTCGCAAAGAGCTACATCTTCTTCCACCAATTCGAAAACACCCAGTCCCTCCATCTCGTCGTAGTCATTGACTACGATGGCTTTGAACAACGGCTGCACCAACATCTTCATCGGCAACATGGCCTCATACTGGCCCGTCATCACAAAAGCTCGCCGTTCACCATGGGTATTGGTATCGACGTAATACGGGCCTTTATTCAGCCAATTGCGCAAATAGGCCTGAGATACCGTAGGCCGCAGCTTGGAGGGCAACAACCAACCGAACAATTCGTAATAGTCACCCTCTTCAATCACCGTTACCTGCTCATCGTAAAAGCCCAAAAAACCGTCAGTCGATTTCCCCCTGCCGGAAAGAACATCGCCGGAAATGATGCGCGCCTTTTTCTCCGTATCCAAATTGTCTTTCAACAACTCGCCCAGATTAGCCCCCTGATAAGTGCGCACATAGCGTGGCTTTTTCACCAACTCACCCGTTACCGCTACCACGCGCTCAGCCATATACCGCCTTTCGGCAAATAAAGCTCCCAGAGAAATCACTTCCTGAACGCCCAAAGTCCATACCTGCTCATGCGCTTTCAAACGCGCAATGTGATGAATTTGTACCCCTACATTGCCCGCAGGATGTGGTCCGCTAAACCAATACTTCTCTACACCACGCGCTTCCGAAAAAGCCGGCGAAGGCTGCTTCAAGCCGCGTCCGTCAAGCCCCAAATACACCTTGCCGTCCGTCATCTTCGCCAAAGCGTCCAAGCCTTTCTGGAAAAGTTCTTCCCTGCCCCGAACCAAAACGCTTTGATCCGGCGCCAAAGGCGCCGTGCTGAAGGTCGAGACAAAAATATCCCGCGGCACATCCATGATGTGCGCCGGAGTATTATACGGGCGCTGGCGAATCAGCGACCAAGCGCCCGTCTGATGCAAATACGTGTAAAGCTCTTCCCGCGAAGCCTTTTCCAAGTCAATCTGAGGCATCTCGCGATACTGTATCTGCTTGTCCTTCAAAATGACCACCTCGACAATAGCCCGCTTCTCCCCCCTATTGATGGCAATGACCTCTCCACTCACCGGCGCCACGTACATCAGCTTCGGCTCGTCAGCCCGATAAAAACGCTTGTCAAAAAAGAGCGGATCACCGGCTTTCACCACATCTCCCACCTCCACCAACATTTTGGGAATAGGCGACATGCCTACGATATCCGGTGGCTGCACGGCAAAAGTATTCACCTGAGCTTCCTCCACCTCATCACTTTCGACACCGCCTAAAAGAGCCAAATCATAACCCTTCTTCAAAGCGATGAAAGGAGCGCCTTGCGGCAAATAAGCAGGACGCTTTACGGGAAGTACGGACTTGCCCTTGGCAACCACTCGCCACACCAAACCCAAAACTGCCGGAACAGCTAAAGCTATAGTCGCTATGGTAATGACCTGCTTCACCCCGACACCGCCATCCGCTGCTGCGTAAAGCGGCATCGCTAAAAAGAACAAAGCCGTCAGACTCAACACCCGACGAAACCCTGCCTTGGGGGGAAAAAAACAAAAACCTCTTCTGGCTTCCATAAATTTATTGTAATTGAGCACATGCCTCTTCAAAGACTCAAAACGGGGAAAACCTCCCCGCTTCCACGTCTTTTCAGACCTGTGCAAAGTTTCATTTCAAAAACTGGCGCAAATGTATAAAAGCTTACTGGGTTTAACCCTATATTTTATCTGTGATTTTCATCACCAAACAGCGAAAAAATAAGTTTGAGAAAATAAACCTCCCGTGTATTCGAACAACCACTTGCCACCTACAAAAAAACAACAAACGCAGAGCAACCCCAATTGGGTATCTTTACTTTTATACCCAAACCAAAATGGTTTGGGATATTTACAACTCGCAAACGGGCAAAAGGTAGAGCGTTTGGGAAGCTGACACCTCCCAAATCACTTCGCCATGAGTATAATGACGATTTTCAAACCACCCGGAATAATCCGACAAATCCAAACTTCCCACCAACAGCTGTAAACACCCTCCAAGCATGAAAAACACAAAAGACAAAAGCTGCAAGACAAATTGCGACAAAACCGACCAAATGTGCCTGCCCGAAACCTCCTCAACTCGAATCGTCGTCATTGGAGGTGGTTTTGCCGGGCTGTCTTTCATCAAAGGGCTAAAAAACAAAGCTGTACAGCTCGTCTTGATAGATAAAAACAACTTTCACCAGTTTCAACCCTTACTCTACCAAGTAGCTACCAGTGGCCTGGAACCGGATAACATAGCCTTCCCTTTCAGAAAACAATTCCGCGATTACAAGCATGTCATCTTCAGAATGGCAGAGGTCTTGAAAATCTCTACCCAAGACCAACTCGTCTTTACCGATAAGGGATTTCTCTCCTACGACTACCTGGTTTTGGCCACGGGAACGAGCACCAATTTTTTCGGCATGGAAAACATAGAAAAGCACGCCTTAGGCATGAAAAGCATCACCGATGCTTTGGACATCCGCCACAGCATGCTCCGACATCTGGAAGAAGCCGCCATCAGCTGCGATGAAGAGGAAAGAGAGGCCCTAACCAATTTTGTCATCGTCGGAGGCGGGCCGGCAGGTATTGAAATGGCCGGAGCTTTAGCCGAATTTCGCAAATACATTCTACCCAAAGACTATCCCGAATATCCCGCCTCCATCGCAAAAATCTATCTCGTCGAAGGAGGGCCAAAGCTACTTCCCGCCATGTCTGAATCGGCTTCCGCCAAAAGCCTGAAATACCTCAAAGAGCTGGAGGTCGAAGTACTGCTCAACGAAATCGTCACGGACTACCGAAACGACACAGTCCTGACAAAAAGCGGCAGGAAAATCCCCGCCAAAAACTTGATTTGGACAGCCGGCGTCAAAGGAGAATGGCCCTCGGGAATTGGAGATGAACAACTCACTTTTGGCAACAGAATAAAGACAAACGGTTATTTACAAGTCGAAGGCATGACCAAGGTCTTCGCCCTTGGAGATGTATCTGCCGTGATAACGGAAAAGACCCCTAAGGGGCACCCTCAGGTCGCTCAAGCAGCCATCCCGCAAGGGGCTTATTTGGCGAAAGCCATCTTGAAAATCATGCAAGGACAAACACCCGCTCAACCTTTTACGTACAAAGACAAAGGCTCTCTGGCCACAGTAGGCCGACGCAGGGCTGTAGCTGATTT
>JALSKB010000054.1 GCA_026989035.1 Saprospiraceae bacterium
GCCCGTTTGCGAATCGTAAATATCCCAAACCATTTCGGCTTGGGTATAGTTAAAGCTCTTTTAACTTCTTTTTGTCCAGGAAGCCCAGCAGCATATCGTCTTTGTCGAACACGGGCAGCCAATTGCTGCGGCTGGATTGCATCTTTTGAAAGGCCGTCAGTAGGTCGTCTTCTGCGAATAGGCGTGCCGGCCAAGGGCGAATATGCTTAAAAAGCGGTTCGCCCTTTTCTGCTTCTGCCGGCTCTCCTTTGAGTTCGAAATGCCCCAGGACCTTACCGCCCTCATCCAAGACCGGTAGTCGCTTGTGCTTCACTTGTTTCAAAAAGTCGTAGGCCTGGGCCAGGCTGTCATTTGCCGAAAGGCAAAAGGGAAAGGGCTGGACGAGCCGGGCTGCTGTCTGACTTTTCAGGCTTTCATATTGATAAAGGCTGCGGTATTCTTGAGTAGCGGTAATGATGATGAAAATGCCGATGAAGAAAAGCCCCGGATGAGAAAGAGAATAAGCCGTAAAAAGAAAAACCAAGCCGGCAAACTGGCCTAGGCGGGAAGCTATGCGCGTAGCGCGCAAACGACTCCAACGCAAACTCAACAAAGCTCGGAGAATGCGCCCGCCGTCCATGGGGAAAGCCGGCATCAAGTTGAATGTAGCCAGTCCGATGTTTAAAAACAAAAGTGCAGGTAACCAGTAGCGCAGAATGACACTTAACTCTTCTTCCACTTCCAGTTGGCCGGTGAAAAATGCGCTTTTTAAGTGCTGTAGCTCGGTAGGGAAAAAGTAAAAAACGGGAAAAAGGAGCAAGCCCGCTATGAGAAAGTTAACCAGAGGGCCGGCAAAGGCTATGGCCAACTCATGTAAAGGGTTGGCGGGCATGCCTTCCAATCGGGCAATGCCACCTATGGGCGTGAGAATGATGTCGCGGGTCGTTATGCCGTATCTTCGGGCTGTCAGGGCATGACCGTATTCGTGCAAAACCACACAGGTGAAAAGTGAACTTACGAAAAGCAAATTCCAAGTGAAGAGAACGGGCGAAAAAACTTCATCCCAGCTCAACAGGAAAATGAGCAGCAGCATGAAGGAAAAGGTCCAGTGTAGGCGCAACGGAATGCCGGCAAATTTCATGAGATGCTGTTGTGTCGTGTGGGGTAGGGCCAAATTTTTCGCTTTCGCAAAAGCGCTCTCGACCCTTCCGTCAGGAGTATAACGCATAGCGAAAAGGGTTGTTTGCCCAAATGGACAGCCTTGTGTTGTCGATTTAGTCTGCTTGTAGCGTTTTTTGTTGTTCGTCGTAGCTCTGCAGAGCCAGTTCGGCCAGTTTTTCGATGAGTTCTGTATTGCTCAGGCCGCTGTATTCCCAGAGTTTGGGGTACATACTGATGTTGGTAAAGCCGGGCAAGGTATTGATTTCGTTGACAAAGATTTCTCCGTCGGGGGTCAAAAAGACATCCACCCTGCTCAGACCGGAACATTCCAGCGCCTGATAGGTCTTGATGGCTATTTGCTGAATGCGCCGGATGGTCTGCTCGTCGAGTTTGGCGGGAATGTTTAGTTTGGCTTCACTTTGGCTGCTGTATTTAGCCCTGTAGTCGTAGAAGGTCTTGGTAGTTACGATCTCACCTACCGTTGAAGCTTTGGGATGTTCGTTGCCGAGGATGGCGCACTCCAGTTCGCGCCCTTCGATGTTTTGTTCGATGAGGATTTTGGTGTCGTAGCGAAAGGCTTCTTTGAGGGCGGCTTCCCATTCACTTGCTTCAAAGACCCTGCTGATGCCTACAGAGCTGCCCATGTTGGCAGGTTTGACGTACATGGGCAGGCCGAGTTGTTCTTTCGCTTCCGCAAAAGAAAGGAGAGCATCTGTTTTGCGGAGGCAGAGATAGCGGCCTATGGGTATTCCGGCTTGCGCCAAAAGCCTTTTCATGACCTCCTTGTCCATGCTGACAGCCGAGCCGAGAACATCAGGCCCGATGAACGGCGTTTCCGATATTTTTAACAGACCCTGTATGCTACCGTCTTCTCCCAGGGGGCCGTGCAAGATGGGAAATACGAGATCGAGTTTAAAAGGTAGTTTATGTCCGCCCAAGACCCAGAGTTGCCCCCTTGCCGCCGGGGGCAGAACGACCTGTAAGGCTTCTTCGTTGAGCACGGGCTGGTGGGAGCCCTCGGGCAACAGCAGCAGCTGATCATCTTCTCTGTACAACCATTGCCCTCGCTTGTTTATACCAAGGAGCACGGGCTCCAGTTTGTCACTGCTCAGCGAAGCCCGATAGATGTTGTTGGCCGAGCGAAGGGAAATGTCGTGTTCTGCCGACCGACCGCCGCATAGAATACCTATTTTCATGAGTTCTTTCCGTGTTTTGCTCAGGTTGAAGTGGATGGAAGGACCAAGATCGGCAATATGCCGAATTTTTGGCTTTTATACCCACGGCCCGCGTCTTTTTGCCACAAGCACCATTGGGCATGAGGATGCTGCTCGGGTAACCTCATTAGCGACTGTAAAAGTATCTCTTTTTTCTTTTTTCGATTTCTGCACTCCGGCCATTAGCCGGAGGATATGCTACCCACATTGTTTTGGTATAGGCATACTCATGGCGAAGTGGTTTGGGAGGCATCAGCCTCCCAAACTCCCTATCTTTCGCTGGTTTGTGCATTGTAAATGTCCCAAACCATTTCGGTTTGGGTATATAACTGTTTCGTTTTTTTGCTGTGTAATAAAAAAAATATATCTTTGTAAAAAAAAAGTTATGATTCTCAAGCACTTCTTTTTGGTTTTCTGTTTTATTCCACTCTTCTTGTTTGCTCAACAGCCCATGAAGTGGGGCAAGATCCCCAAAGGAGATTTGGAAATGCGTGTTTACGAGCCGGATACTTCGGCCGGAGCGGTTATTTTAGCTGATGTTGGTAGCATTGAGCTGGATTTTACAACGGGAAAGAACCGCATTGTATTTACCCATCATCGTCGCATCAAGATTTTAAAACCTTCGGGTTTCAAATGGGCAGATGTAAGGCTGCCGTATCGCACCAAAAACAATACGGATAAGTTGTACGCCTATAAAGCTCAGACCATTACTCCCTCCGGTGAAAAGATAGCTTTAAAGCGCGACAACTTTTACTTTGAACAGCTCAATAGCGATTGGGGGTGTAAAAAGTTTACTTTCCCTCAGGTTGAAGAAGGAGCTATTTTAGAGTACACCTACAAACTGGAGTCTTCCGATTTCTTTACCTTACCCGAATGGTTTTTCCAAGAAGAAATTCCGATACGCTACAACCATTTGAAATTGGTCATTCCCCAATTCATGAAGTACATTTTTTTGTATCAAGGGAGTGTTTCAGTAGATAAAACGACCGACTACTACATGGGGAATCTCTACTTTATTAAAGTTCTGCAAACGGCTCCCGAGCTTCGCCTTGCCGTTTCCGGTTCTACCTATCCACTGCGCGTCAATGAAACGATTTTTACGGCACGGGACGTTCCCGCTTTCAAAGCAGAGCCTTATATGACTTCCATGGACGACTACATTGCCAAAATCAATTTTCAATGGCAAGCTATTGAGGATCCTACTGATCTTAGGACCACTCCTGTCATGCAGACCTGGGAAGAACTGGCTGATGAGCTTTATGGCAGCTTTTCATTTGGTTTGCAGTTCGCCAAGTCTTTTTGGCCGTTTGAGATGGCTACTAAGCTGAATCCGCTGTTGAAGCAAGCTACAACAACCGTAGATTCCGTTTTGACGGTATATAGCCATTTGCAAGATGCGGTGAGCGTGGACAGGGCGACGGGGATTTTTTGTTCTAAAGATTTGGAAACTCTATATGCCAAAGGAAAGGCCGATGCCGGAGAACTGAATCTGATGATGATCGGTGCTTTGCGAAAGCTGGGTATTCCCGCTTGGCCGGTCTTAATCAGTACGCGCTCGCACGGCAAAACCTATGAGCAATATCCTTTCATCGATCAATTTAACCACGTCATTGTTCTGGCTAAAATCAAAGGGGAATTTACCTTCATGGATCTTGGAGCCAGGGCCTATCCTCTGAATTATTTGCCCGTGCAAGATTTAAATTATCGGGGTATGTTGCTGACTAGAAGCAACCCACGTTGGATAGACCTGCCGGCCCCCAAATCGGAAAGCATTTATCTGGGCGACTTTACTTTAGATGAGGAGGGCGTTTTGCATGGCGTCTTGACTTGTCATTTTAAAGGCTATGAGGCCTTTCGGCAAATGGGAATTTCTCAAGAAGCGGAAGATTTGCGCCAGCTTTGGGAGGAAAGGCTTAGCAAGAACATTTCTGCTGCCGAGGTGGATTCGGTACTTGTGGAAGAGTGGGAGCCTTTTTCGGATCACCTCTCTGTAAAGATATCCTGCAGCTTTCCCGAAGCTTTGACAGAGGCCGGAGACTTGTCTTATCTATCCATGGTCGGCCTGTCGAAGTTTAAGGAAAACCCCTTTGAGGATGAAGAGCGGCTGTACCCGATTTCCTTTCCCTATCCGTTTAAAGAAAAAGTCGTGCTCAATGTTAGTCTTTCGGAAGGTGCTGCCATAGAATCTTTGCCCGAGTCGGTCTCTTTGAAGTTGGCCAATAAAGCGGGCAAACTGAAGTACATTGTGAATCAGTCTGAAAAAGGTGTACAGTGGATTAGCATTTTTGAAGTTAAACAGGCGCTTTTCTCTAAGGAGGAGTACCCGGCCTTGCGCAATCTCTTTTCCATCTATGCCGAAAAATGGCAGGAACTGGCCGCTTTAAAATTGCCTTAGCCATGAAAGGTCTTGGCTTCTTTTTCCTCCTTTTAACTTGTGGCTTTGCCGTTTTGCCGGCACAAAGCCCTGCCAATTTGTTGGATTTGGTACCGGATTCTCTCGTGGAGAATGCCCATGCCGTGGTCTTGAAAGAAACCAATGAGTTGAAAATATTGAGTAAAAGCCGTGCTTCCTTTTCCTATTTTTTGCGGGCTGTCAATTTGGACAGGCAATCTCCTTTTACCGACTTTTTTATTTTTTGCGATGGTGATGTTCAACTTGGCTCGGCAAAGGTGGTGTTGCGAGATTTAGATGGATTTGTGTTGAATACGTATTCGACTTCTGCCTTTGAATCTTATCCGGTGAGCCCGGAAGCTTTGTATTCCGACGGACGAGTGTATCTGCTTCGCCTGGATATCCCCTGTCCTCATATTGTAGAATTTTCCTACAAGTTGAACTTGAAGCGCTTGCTCGATTTGCCCCCCTGGAAAATTCAAGCCGATTATGGCGTTTCTGTCGTGCAGAGCTCTTACCGCTTGCAATATCCGGACGATTTGCCTGTTCGATTTTTCTTTCAGGGCGACTCCTCTGTAGTGCAAAAAGAAAACGAGGAGGAGAACACGTTTTACAGACATGTTCAAAACCTGCCTGCTGTTTCTAAAGAACCCTATGCTCCACCGGCTGCTTTTTTTCTAAAGCGCGTGTATTTTTCGTCCGAGCACTTTACCTATTCGGGTTATCCTTTTGAAATGGGAAATTGGAGAAAATTTTCTAAAGCTTTGTTTGACCTTTACCGGGGCCGGGCTGAGCTTTCGGAAGAAACCCGTCGGGAAGTGGCCCGTTTAGTGGCTTCGGCCGGTTCGGAAGAAGAGAAAATCCGTTTGTTGTATCGCTATGTGCAGCAAAATACCCGCTATGTCAGTGTGCAGTTGGGAATAGGGGGCTTTCAACCTTTCGAAGCTTCTTATGTCGAACAAAATAAATACGGAGATTGTAAGGCCCTGACGAATTTCACGATGTCCGTTTTGGCGGAAGCCGGTATAAAATCGCGCCCTGTGGTGGTCTATCATGGCGATGAGCCCCCTCCTTTGTCGGACGATTTTGCCCGGATGGCTTTCAACCACGTTTTGTTGTACTTGCCCGAGCAAGATGTATGGCTGGAGTGTACTTCCAATGTTTATCCTCCCGATTATGTAGGGCAGGGCAATGCCAACCGCAAGGGCTTGCTGCTGGACGATGTCGGTGGCAGTTTGGTGGACATGCCGGAACAGGACACCGCAACCAATGTACTGGAAATAGAAAGTGAATTGTTTTTAGAGCCTTCCGGCAAAACCCGTATTCGCTTGAGGGAGAGGAGTCGGGGCATGTACTACGAACCTTATGCCTATGGAGAGCAAGAACGAGCTAAGGAGGATATGATTCGTTGGTTTAGAAAGCGCAGCCCTTTACCTGCTTTTGAGCTGGAAAGATATGAGTTAGAGGTTTCAACGCAGGAGCCTGCAGCAGATCTGCAAGTGGAGCTGTCGGTTAAAGGCTTGGGCAAAAAAGCCGGAAATCGGCTCTTGTTTCCCCTTTTGACGGGGCAGCCTTTTGATGAGGTGCCCCCCCGGCTCAAAGAGCGCAATTTGCCGGTGTATTATCCCGTAAGCTATAAAAAAACAGAGCGGGGCGTTTTACATTTGCCTTCCGGCAAAAAGGTGGAGTCTCTACCCGAGTCGAAATCCTTTTCTTCGCCTTATGGGAGCTATCGCTTACAGCTCAGACAGGAGGGGCAGGATATCTGTTTTGAACGGGAGCTGCTCATCCTGGCTGTCGAACTTCCTCCGGAAGAGTATGCGGCTTGGCGTTCGTTCCTGAGAAAAGTGGCTAAGGCCGATGCCTCAAAAGTTGTTTTGTTAGAAACGCCCTGATTGTTTTTTATATACTCATGGCGGAGTAATTTGTGAGGCGTCAACCTCCCAAACCCCCTATCTTTCCCTCGTTTGCAAGTTGTAAATGTCCCAAACTATTTTGGTTTGGGTATATTCATGGCAAAGAGGTTTGTGAGGCGTCAGCCTCCCAAGCTCCCTATTTTTTGCTGGTTTGTGCGTTGTAACTGTCCCAAACCATTTTGGTTTGGGTATAAAAAAAGAAGGAAATAAATTTTTTTCTCTATCTTTGCCTCATGCAAGTCCATTTGAACAGCACGAACTACGCCTTGGGTTATTACTTCTTTTACGGATTTCCCGTGAAAGGGGCTGAAGGCGTTTAATGGTTCGTCGGAATCGATTTGCTTGCCAAGCCCCGTTTTTCGGGGCTTTTTTTTTGGGGGTATTTGCCCGAGCATATTCAAGGACTTTGTCCTTGACATCACAAAAGGTGGTTTTATGGATGGAGCAAATAGAGAAAACAAAGTTGTAGCCATTCAGGGAAGGCAGGGAGCCTTTCACGAGATAGCAGCACGCGAAGCTTTTGTCGCCGAGGCATTGAAGTTGTTTTGTGCCGGCAGTTTCTCCGAGCTTGTAAAAGCTGTGGAATCTGGCCGGGCGGATGTGGGCGTAATGGCTATAGAAAACACCTTAGCCGGCAGCATCATGGACAATTACCGCTTGTTGCAGCAGTCTCACTTGTGTATTGTGGGAGAAATTTATCTACATATCAGCCAAAACTTGATGTGTTTACCCGGACAAAGCCCGGAGGACCTGAGGGAGGTGCATTCGCATCCTATGGCTTTGGAGCAGTGTCGGTCTTTTTTTGAGAAATATCCGCACATTCGTCTGGTAGAATCGGAGGATACGGCTTATAGTGCCATGTTGATTGCGGAGGGAAAAATACGGGGGCGAGGAGCTGTCGCCTCGCTTTTGGCTGCAGAGCGGTATGGATTAGAGGTTTTGGCCGCCGGGATAGAAACCCATAAGGAAAACCACACGCGCTTTTTGCTCCTGGATTCTTCGAATTCTTGTACGAGAGTTGAAGGAGCAAATAAAGTGAGTCTCAGCTTTGCTTTACCTCATTTGACGGGAAGTTTACACAGCGTTTTAGCCGTCTTGGCTGCTTATCGCTTTAACCTCACCAAGATACAATCGACGCCTATCCCGGGGCGTCCTTGGGAGTATTTGTTCTTCGTCGATTTTGTCAATGAGGGAGGTCTGGATTTTGAGCATGCTTTAGAAGCTCTTCGTCCGATAACAAAAGAACTTAAAGTGTTGGGGACGTATCGAGAAGGGAAGAAAAAGAGTGTCATGTCAGTAAGCGTTTGTAAAAAGGAAAGACTATGATGATTGCAAAACCGGCTCGACGTTTGGATAGCGTGGAAGAGTATTACTTCTCTGTCAAATTGAAGCAGATAGATCGCATGAATCGAAGGGGAGCTCAAGTGTTAAACCTGGGTATTGGCAGTCCGGATTTGGATCCGGCAGAGGAAGTTTTGGAAGTCTTGTCGAAAAAGGCCATTCAGTCGGGTAATCACGCTTATCAGAGCTACAGGGGTTTGCCCGCGCTGAGGCAGGCTTTCGCCAAATGGTATGCGCGCTATTTTGATGTAAGGCTGGACCCCGAGACGGAAGTGCTGCCTCTCATGGGCTCTAAAGAAGGACTGATGCATCTGGCCATGAGCTTTTTGGAAGAAGGAGATAAGGTGTTGGTTCCTAATCCGGCTTATCCGGCTTATGCAGCGGTTTCGCGTTTGGCCGGAGCAGAGGTGGTGTACTACGATTTGAAGGCAGAGCATGGCTGGCGTCCGGATTTTTCCTCTTTGGAGCAACTGGATTTGAGACGGGTTAAACTCATGTGGCTAAATTATCCCAACATGCCCACCGGAGCCAGGGCTACCAAAGAATTGTTTAGCCGGTGGATAGCTTTTGCCGAAAGGCATAAAATTTTACTGGTGCACGACAACCCCTACGCCTTTATCTTGAATGAACCTCTTTCCATGCTGAGCCTTCCCGGAGCAAAGCGGGTCGTTTTGGAGTTGAACTCTTTGAGCAAATCCCACAACCTGGCCGGCTGGCGGGTGGGTGTTTTGGCCGGAGCTGCCCCTTACTTGCAAACCGTCTTGCAATTCAAAAGCAATATGGATTCGGGTATGTTTAAGCCTTTGCAATTGGCTGCAGCCAAGGCGCTGGAGCTGGGGGAAGCCTGGTATCAAAGACAAAACGACATCTATACAAAGCGGAGAGAAAAAGTGTTTGAACTGTTGAGTATTTTGGGGTGTACGTATGACAAGGATGGTGGAGGGCTTTTTGTCTGGGCCAGGATACCGGAAGGTTGGAAAGATGCCCATGAGCTTTCGGACGAGCTGCTGCACGCAGCCCGTATCTTCATCACGCCGGGTCATATTTTTGGCAGTGGGGGGCAGAGGTATCTGCGCATTTCTCTGTGTTGTAGTGAAAGTGTTTTGTTGGAGGCTATCCGTCGCTTAGAGGGTGTTGCCCTTTCCGGGGGTAGCCGGTTTGTCAAAAACGTCAATCATGGATAAGGCATTTGGTGTACAAGGAGGAAAGCTTGTAGCTATTGTCGGCCTGGGGCACATAGGCGGGTCTTTGGCCATCACTTTGAAAGAGAACGGTTTTGCTCGTTACATCATAGGGGCAGATGTCTCTTTGGAAAACTTAGAGAAGGCCATGCGCAGGTGTTTGATTGATGAGGCCGTGTCTTTGTCGGAGGCTTTAGAACGGGCGGACTTGTTGATTTTGGCTATTCCTGTTGATTCCATGTTAGAAGTTTTGCCCGAAGTGTTGGATCGCATAAGCGAGGAGCAGGTGGTGATGGATGTAGCTTCTACCAAAGAGCGTTTGCACGAGGCGGTCTTGAGCCATCCTCGACGCGGAAGGTTTGTTTCCACCCATCCCATGGCGGGCACAGAGCATTCCGGGCCGGAGGCAGCCATCCCGAATTTGTTTGACGGGAAGTGTTGTGTGTTCTGTGATGTAGAGGACAGCGACGAGGATGCTAAGGTTTTGGTTGAGGGCTTGTATCGCTCCATCCCCATGCAGATTACCTACCTGGGACGAGCAGAGCACGACCTGCACACGGCTTATGTGTCTCATATTTCGCACATCAGCTCTTTTGCTTTGGCCTTGACGGTTTTGGAAAAGGAAAAGGACGAGAAGCGAATTTTCGAACTGGCCAGCGGCGGATTTAGCTCTACGGTTCGTTTGGCCAAGAGCTCTCCGGATATGTGGACACCCGTTTTTCGACAAAATCGGGATAAGGTTTTGGATGTTTTGGATGAACACATCAACCAATTGGCCCGCTTTCGAACTTTGTTAATTAAGCGGGAGTTTGATGAAATTTATCGTTTGATAGAGCAAGCTAATGCCATAAAACAGATTTTACAATGAAACTCAAGCTCAAACCTCTTGTTGAAGGCGGTTTTAAACGCCCTTTACTCGTTGCAGGCCCTTGTAGTGCAGAAACGGAAGAACAGCTGTTAGCTGCTGCCGAGGGTTTGGCTCCCTTAGAGATTGATTTTTTTAGGGCGGGCGTGTGGAAGCCTCGCACCCGGCCGGGGAATTTTGAAGGAGCGGGCATCTCTGCGCTGCCCTGGTTGCGCAAAGTCAAAGAGCGTTACGGCCTGAAAATCATTACCGAAGTAGCCAACAAGGAGCATTTGTTCCAGGCTTTGAAAAATGGCGTGGATGCCGTGTGGATTGGAGCACGCACTACGGTAAATCCCTTTTCTGTGCAGGAAATAGCCGATGCTTTGCAGGGCTTGGATTTACCCGTTTTTATCAAAAACCCCATCAACCCGGATTTGAATTTGTGGATAGGAGCCATTGAGCGGATTTACAAGGCAGGAATCCGTCGATTGGCTGTTGTGCACAGGGGGTATAGTGCTCACGGAGCTTCCAAATACAGAAACAAACCCTTGTGGCAAATGCCCATAGAATTGAAACGCCGCTTTCCCGATTTACCCATTTTGGTGGACAACAGCCACATTTGCGGAGAGCGCTCGGGTTTACTTGCCGTAGCTCAAAAAGCTATGGATTTAAACTACGACGGTTTGATGACCGAGGTGCATCCGGATCCGGACCGGGCTTGGAGCGACAAGGCTCAGCAAATTAGCCCGAGCAGTTTTGCAGAACTCCTGTCGGCTTTGGTTTTGCGAGCGCCCTCCTCCACGGATGAGCGCTTTCAAACCAAGTTGGAGCAGCTTCGCACGGAGATTGACGAGATTGACGAACAACTCTTGGATTTGTTGGGGCGTCGTATGCAAGTAGCGGAACAAATAGGCCGTTACAAAAAAGAAAACGGCATTGCCATTTTGCAAACCCATCGTTGGAATATCATCCTTCAGAAGGCTCAGCAAATGGGGCTTGAGCGTGGTTTGAGCAAAGAGTTTGTCGAAGCTTATTTGCATGCCATACACGAAGAGTCAATCAATCACCAGACTAAGGTGATGAATCCCTAATGTTGTTGGTAGAGCTTCATTCCCCTTCGCTCTGAACACGTATTCGATTCATACCGGCGTAATAAATCAAATACCACTCGCCGTTGAAATGCGAAAAGCGTCGGGTCATCAAATAAGGAAGCTTTTTGTGGTAAATGATTTCTTCGATGATGCCCGGGGCCGGCTGGCTGATTTTTCGTCCGTATTCGCTAAATTCAAAGTCAAAGGGCTTTTGCATCTTCCACTCCTCTTTCTTCCAGCGGAAGTTGCCCAGAGCAATGGTAAGGCTGTCGGCATTATCGGGCAGACCCTCCAAAGGGAAAATGATGTGGTTGATTTGAAACAGGCTGTCTCGATGAAATTGTTGATAAAAGGCCATAAAGGATTCCATGAGGGAATCCGGCTCCATGTTGTTTTCACGCCCTTCGGAGGAGTTGGTATATCGGCAGGAAAAGATGAGCGAAAAGCTAAGACCGATAAAAAGCAGGCTTAAGATGAGAGATCGGGAAGCGATCCGGGCGGTCCGGTTTTCTATTCTTTTCTCCTTAGGTGGCAAAGGCAGCTTTTCCATGAGCTTTTTTTAGGGTGTTTAAAAAATGTTCTTGGTCAACACTTTTTTGTTGAGTCTTTATTTTTGACTTTTACGGATTTTGGGTTGGTGAGCACAGCGGCAATTCGATAAAGAAGGTAGTGCCTTGGTCGATTTGGGTAACGAACCAGATGCGCCCTTGGGCAGACTGAATGATGTTTTTGGTCATGGCCAGGCCGAGGCCGGAGCCGGAGCTTTTGGTGGTGAAATTGGGTCGGAACACCTTGTCGTGCAGTTCTTCGGGAATGCCGCTTCCGTTGTCGCTGATGCTGATGCGGGCTTTGTTTTGGTTTTTTTCGAGTTGCAAACCAATGCGTCCTTTTCTATCGGGAGGAATGGCCTGCATGGCATTTTTAAGCAAGTTGTTGATGACGCGCAGCAGTTGAGATCGATCGGCATAGACGTAGAGGATTTCTCTTGTTAATTTCAGCTCAAAGTCCATGTCAGCGCGTTCTTTTTTGAAAAGTTCAAAGACCGATTGGAGCAAGTCGTTGAGCGCGAATTTTTCGTTTTTAGGCTCAGGCATCTTGGCGTAGCTGGAGAAAGCCGTGGCGATGTTGGTTAGGGTGTCGATTTGTTCGAGTAGCCGGCGGCTTACCTTTTCGATCATTTCCGTAGCTTTTTGCGGATTGCGTTGGTAAGCCATTTCCAAGTGTTGGATGCTGAGCCTCATGGGAGTTAGGGGATTTTTAATTTCATGAGCGACTTGCTTGGCCATTTCTCGCCAGGCACTTTCGCGTTCGCTCTCGGCCAGTTTTCGGGCACTTTCTTCCAGCTTTTCGAGCATGTGATTGTATTCGGCAATGAGCATACCCAGCTCGTTTTGCTCGTGGTTTTCCAGGGGGATGGGTTCGTTGACTTTTCCCAGCTGCATGAGTTGCAGGCTGTCGCGCAAATTTTTGAGAGGGCGTGTGATGGATTCGGTAACGGCCAGGGCAACGGAGCTGGTGATGAGCAACAAAAAGACATAGACGTTGAGCAGTGTGCCTATGAAATCTGCAACACTTTGTCGCACCTCTTCGTGGCTTTTGTAATAGGGTATGCTCAAAAAGAAGTCTTTTGGCAAGTTGAGGTAAATGCTCAAAAAAGACAAATTTCGGATGAGCCTGTCTTGATAGAGGTGCAGTTTTCCGGCACCGCTGTTTTGTAGTTGAATTAAAGCTGGATAGAGTGGCAGGGGTTCGCAAAGCTGTTGTTGATAAATTCCGGATTCCGAAGAATAAAGCAGCTTGCCTCTTTGACTAAACAAATTGAAATCCAGTTGGTGTCGTTCACTGAGTTTTCTCAGCTGTTCCGGATTGGTTTTAATGGGATTTTGGGGCAATAGGCTTTGAAGGTCTTTAGTTAGGGCATTGATACGCTGTCTGATTTGTCGTTCTCGCTCAATATCTGCCGATTTTTGAAAGTGCCAAGCGGTAACCACCCCAATAGAAAAAAAGGAAATGAGTGTCAGACCAATCATCCAGTATTGAATTTTATTGCCCAGGGAGTTTTCGTTGATGTGGGTTAGGTAAATGCTTTCGGGCAAGAAGTGAAAACGCCGATTGAGCAAACCCAGAAAAAAGATGCTGAGAAAGAGCAGCGCAAAGAGATAAGAAAAAAGAGAAAGGGGCTTGAGCAAGCCTCCTCCAAGGCGGCTTATGATGACGAGGGTGTCTTTATCGGGTCGATAGAAATATTCCATGCGATCGGTCTTGTTCGCGTTTTGGATCAACTGGCCTGTCGCAATGGAATCTGCTTGCATTTCTTGTGGATAATACGCGTTAGAACTTTGCTCCGTTAGCTTGCCTTTGCGGTAAACAGCATAGTCGTAGATGCTGAGTTTTTCCATTCCCCGATAAGGCAAACTCAGGGAGGTGAGTTTGTAAGCGGTGGGAATGCGGTGATTCTTTCGAAAAATGCTTATTTGCAGAACGGAGTCGCCGTGTTCTTGCTGTTGCTCTTGACGAAATTCGAGCAAGTACCTTTGTTTAAGGGTGTCCAACCTCCATGTTGGGTAAGGTTTAAAGTGCTTGGAAGCCCGATTTGTTTTTTTGATCTGCCACTCGTACCAGGCACTCAGGTAAAAATCACGCTTAAATTGCTCTTGCAAGATGTCGGCTATTTGCTCTTCTTCGGGCTTCGTGGGGAGTAGGGCCTGCCTAATTTCTTCTATACGGGTTTCTGCCAGGGCGTCGCGAGCTGAGGCGAGTTGTTCGGCCATCTGGCGGATACTCAGCCGTTCTTTCTCTATGTTGAACTCGTACAGCAGCAAAGAGGTGAAGCCGGATAAAATGATTAACCAGCTGATTAACCAGGTGAGGCTGGGTAGATCGGATTCCAGATAAAAGTTGAGTAAGCCGATGAGAATAAAAAGCCCGAGGAAGGTTTGCCAGGGAGATAATTCCAATCCCGTAAGCTGGTATAGGGGGTAAGATGCAAATATGGCAGCAGCAGCAGTGAGCATACGGACTTGCATGCCGACTTGAAGTTGTGCTATGGCTTTGGCCATGCGATGACTAAACAGGAAAAGCACCAAAACCAGCAAAACGGCACCGCTAATGGCCAATAAGCTGGGAAGCTCTAAGTTGAATACGTTTTCAAAGTCGAAGGATATGTTCGATTGAACGACGATGCGTTGCAGGGAAGAAGAGATAAGCAGAATAGCTGTTACAATACTGAAATAATACAACCCTGCCAAGACCGTTTGGGCCATTTTGCGGGGAGCTCGAATAGGGCGTAGAGGAAATTCCTTTTGGAAAAATACCACGAACCACAGCAGGAGAAAGATGTTGATGAGCAGTTCTCCCAGTGAACTGTTGGCCACTTGTTTTTCAAAAGTATGGGCAAAAAGGGGAAGGCTTTTCAGGTGGTCAAACCAGCCAAAACGAATGGAGGCAAGGCGTAAAGTCAGGACACATCCAAAGAGGAAAAATAGTCCAATCCAGGGGTGGTATCTGTGGCTCAAAGTTGTGGCTAAGCGGTTGATTTCCACCAACAGAAGCAGTGCTGCGGGTAAGAGAAAAAGCAGAATGAGCCTCAAAGACAGGCGGTCTATGGGTAGGGGAGCGGACGCCTTAAGCCAAGTGAGTGTTTGCCCGTCTTTCCAGTGAATGGGATAGTCGGTGGGCGTTTGAGAAAAACTCAGGCCTTCCGGCAAATGGCGATCGGGGTAAAAACGCTGTTTTTTATTCTTGTCAGGTACATTGTAGGCATCGCGCAAGGGGATGAAGAGAAAGGCCTGAAAGTTTCCTGCTGCTGTGCGGAAGCGATAAGATCGGATGGCAAACCAAGCGTTCTTATACAGGGCAAAGTGGCGCAAATTGCTTTTGCTCCAAAGGCCTTTTAGGCTGTCCTTGTCTGTATGTAAGAGGGGCGGTTCTCCCGGCAAAATCCGGCGATTCAGCCAATAAACCAATTGCTCGTTTTGGTAGAGGCAGAGGTTGTAATCGGCTTGGTCTTGCCCTAAGAGAGGGAGCTGTGAGCTTTTTTTTTCCTCTTGCAGGTACTTGACTATCCGGTGTAGTTTTGTCTCGGCCTGCTGTTCTCGGTTTTGCAGATTTTTTTCGAGCAGGCGGGTGTAGCGTTTCATACTCAAAGAAGGCGACAAAATGTGGGGCACGCTCCAGGCCAGGCCTAAGAGCAATAAGATGAGAGCAAATCCTTGTCGCTGTCGCCATTGCATTGGTCAAAGATAGCAAAGCTTATGTGCCTGAGCAATATTTCTGCGGAGCAACCTTTTGTCCTCCAACGGCGTTTACATGGATAGCAAAAGTTTAGCTCTGCGAAAAGGTAGGTATCCTCATGGCGAAGTGGTTTGAGAGGTGTGGACCTCCCAAAACTCCCTATCTTTCGCTCGTTTGCAAGTCGTAAATATCCCGAACCATTTCGGTTTGGGTAGATGATATACTCATGGCGAAGTGGTTTGGGAGGCATCAGCCTCCCAAACCCCCTATCTTTTGCTCCTTTGTGAGTTTTAAATATCCCGAACCATTTCGGTTTGGGTAGATGGTATATTGTGATGTGAACATTCGGGAGTTGAAAAAACGTTTCGGGCTGCTCTGTCGCGGGTGGCATTCCACCTGAGGAAAGTCCGGGCAACGTAGAGCGCCGCACCACCTAACGGGTGGGGGAACCGGGAAGCCGGTTCTACAGCAAGTGCCACAGAAAACAACCGCCGGAATGCCTTCCGGTAAGGGTGAAAACGTGCGGTAAGAGCGCACGGCTCC
>JALSKB010000055.1 GCA_026989035.1 Saprospiraceae bacterium
CGATCGGTGCGGGTAAACCTTGCGGGTTGAAATGCCATGTATATTCGAATGGGCTGTTTAAAACCTTTGTGGTGTTGACAGCCCCTCGGGTTGCTCGCCCGGGAAGCTCGGAGGGCTTGTGCCCTGAGGCTTGTTCGAACGGGTAGGCAGATTGAGGCTGTCGGTGACGGCAGTCCCAGATAAATGACAGAGGGTCGCAGTTCGTTTGGCGAAAGCCCGATGAACTTTGGCAACAGAACCCGGCTTACAGGCCCGAAGCGTTTTTTTAATTTGTCGTGTATTTGCACGTGTTGCAGATACCTCCTTAGTGGGGCAAGTGGCATTATGCTTATGACGAAGTGGTTTGAGATGCTCAGCCATTCCAAACTCCCCACCTTTCGCTGGTTTGCAAGTTATAAATATCCCAAACCACTTCGGTTTGGGTATACATATGGTGTGCGAAGTGTTGAAAAGCAAAGAGCCTGTCGGTGAAAGACAGGCTCTTTGCTTTGTTATTTGTTTGATGGTATGGAAGTGCTTTCCCGGTTTTTTTTTTCTTACTCTTCGGTGAGCGCGGCGAAGTCGAAGAGCAAAGAGAAGCGAATGGTGTTGTCCAGAGGATTGCGCTCGTTGGTGGTGGGTACGAGATAAGAGAAGTTCAATCCGAAGACGTTGTACTTCAAGCCCAGACCGAGCGTGAGGAAGTTGCGCGCACCCTTGGTTTGGTTTTCGCTGTAGAAACCTGCACGCAGGGCGAACTGCTCATCATACCAATATTCGGCGCCTATGGAGTAGCTGAGTTCGCGCAATTCTTCGGAGAAGCCGTTGGGGGCGTCTGAGAAGGAAGAGAAGATTCCCTGGATAGGCGACTGTTCTCTCCATTCGGGTATGCCGTTGCCGTTGGGATCACATTCGCTTTCCGTCCCCAGGCAGGGGGTAGGTACCAACAGCTTGTTGATGTCTGTGGTGAGGGTGAGTTTGTTGTAGTCGTCAAGTTGGACTTCCCAGGCTGCACCCAACCCCAAATTGGTGGGGATGAAGTCTCTTTCGTTATTAGCGGCATTGACATAGGTGATTTTGCTGCCGATGTTGGTGATGGCCAGGGCTGCGCGCAACATGCTTTCCTTTTCTCCGACTTTGATTTCGGATTGATAAGTTGCCGAAATGTCCACGGCACCGGCTGTACCTATGGTGATGAGCTGGCCGTTGACGGTTTGTCCGGCGGCCAGGTTGGAGTACACGAATTTGGCGCCTATACCGGCCGAGAGGTTTTCCGACAATTTGCGGGCGTAAGAAGCCTTGACAGTGAACTCATTGGGTTTGCCCTGGCCGATGTCCTGGCCATTGAGATCTCTGTAGTCAATACCACCCAAAGAGAAATACTTGAGCTGCAGGCCGACAGCCTGCATATTTCCGACTTTGTAATAGCCGTTGAGTTGAGCCAAATAGACGTCTGTCAGGCCTAAGGCCCGCAACCAGGGGGTATAAGAAGCTGACAGCCCGAGTTCTTTGTCGGCAAAAACGAGTTTGGAGTCGTTGTAGTTGACGGCGTCGGCATCAGGAGAGAGAGCTATGCCGGCATCGCCCATGCCACCGGAGCGGGCATCGGTAACGATGCGCAAGAAAGGTACGGCTGTGATGATGACGTTGGGGCAAGGCGTTTGGGTGCCGGCGATGTAGTACTTGCCGTCTTCTTTTTGGACGCAGACGTATTGTGCTTGCAAAGGCGTATAGGCAAAAGCCCAGAAAGCCAGGGTCAAGCCAAGTAAGAGTTTTTTCATTGTAAAGGCATCTTGTAGTTTAAGAGTTGGTATTGCAAAGATCAGCTAATATATTGGTTTGAGCTGATGCATGCATAGACATTCTTTGAGTAAACGGTTTTCGGCGGGGTATGTTTTGTGAGCTTAGCGCAAAATGACGAGTTTTTCAAAATCGCTTTCACCCTTGAGGTCTTGCAATTCGAGATCATTAACGCGGACTTTCACCTTGTAAAGATACACGCCTTTGGCTAAGGGTGAGCCAAACTCATCGGTGCCATCCCAACTCAGGCAATTTTCATTGGATAAACGGCTGCTCTGGCTGTATATTTTTTGGCGCAAGCTTTTAACTAAGCGGCCTGAAATGGTGTAGATATCCACTTGAACATCCATTTCCTGACCTTCCATATTGTGCTCAAACTGGAAACAAGTGCTGTTGATGAAGGGATTGGGGTAGTTGAGTACGTGTTTTAAGGCAATTTCACCGTTGTCGGCCACGATGAACTCGGTATATCCTTCTGCCGAATTGTTGGCCAAATCCCAGGCTTTTATGGTGATGCTGTGTGGGCCTGCTTCCAGTTCTTGTAGGGGGTAGCGCAGGCTGCCTCGTGTGGGATCGTCCAGTTCGGCTTCGTAGAAGTCGTTGAGCAGGTAGGTGTTTTGGTCGTCTTCGTCTAAGGTGGCCGTGAGGTCATGGCCAGGGCTATTGCCCACGACATTGATGCCCAGGTCGTCTTGCAATTTGACCAACAAGATGGGGTCGGGGCCGGTTAAGCCGCCAAAGACGAAATCTTCGGTATTCATATACACCTCCACTTCAGGGCCTTGGTCGTCATTGACGGCATTGGGGTTGATGCCGCCGACGATGAAGTCCTCGAAATAGCCTCCGGCATCTTCTCCCTTTTCGTCGGCTGCGTAATAGGAGATTTTCCCGGGGCCATAACTGTAATCTATGTCTTTGGGAGCCACAAAGGAAAAGCTGAATAGGCCATTTTGAACGGACACTTTGCCGCGGAAGAGCAGATTTTTTTGCAATGTGTAGTTTCTTACGGGTGTGTTGTCTTGTCCCAGCGTTTGATAAGTCTTTTTCTTGTCGTACACAGAGGGGTAGAGCACGCCGTTGAAGTCGTTGAGCAGGTTGCCGTTCAGGTCGTGCACTTCTCCCGAAATGGTGATTTGCTCCAAGGCGCTCAAGGTGTCGGCTTCCAGGCTGATGCCCTGCCCGTTGATAGAGGTGGTAAGGACCTGATAGGCCGGCAGTGCCAGTCGCATGGCGGGGTCCCCCAACAAGAGGAACTTGCGGGAGTTGGTTCCCGAGGCCCCACTGTTGTTTTTGGCGTCCATCAGAATCATACCCAGAGGGCGAGCCAGGCCGTCGGGTCGTTGGTAAAGGCTGATCATGGCAGCTCTGGTAAGCGTTTCATTTTGGCTGGCGAAAACGGGTCGTACGGTGGTGAAGAGCGCTGAGCCTCCTCCTCTGGGGGTGAAGAGGATCAACTCTCCTGCCGTGGTGTTTTGCGGGTCGTCAAAACCGGCAAAAGAGCAGGTGGCCGTAATGAAAAGGGGCAGTTTGTCGTAATTTTCCCAGCTGGTGATTTGCGGGGTCTGCAAAATGCGCTCTTGGGCCCAACCGCGCCAACCTCCGTGTCCCAGATAAGTTACGGTGAGAACGCCCTGAAAAATCCGATCGTTTAGGGCCTTTTCCAAAGAAGGAACGCGTTGTCCGAAAGAGGTAGCTACCTGCTCGTAAGCATCGACATAGAGCTTGTCTGTATTGAGGAAGGGGAATAGCTCCAGAACTTTGTTTGCGATGCTGTCGCAATCTCTCATGTGGATACCGCTGTCTTCGTCGTCGGCGATAAACAGAGCGCGCTGGCGCCAATCTCCCAGCGCTTGAGGAGAGCTTTCATAATGGATGATTTTGTCCACCACATCCTGGGCCTGTTGGGCGTTTTGCACGGGCAGGCGCCCTATGGCAATATCCAAACCCCCGAATAAATTGCCTCCCTCGTTTTCGTCCAGCAAGGCATAGTAGTCGTCGGAAGGGTAAGAGTAAATGGGATGTAGGGAATTGCCGGTTTCGTAGGTCGGTACGAAATGACTGCCCAAACCTGCTATGTCGCGAAAATCAAAGGAGCTGTCGCCAAAGAGCAACAGGTAACGGAATTGCGGGTCGCGTTGATACAACATGCGCACAAAATCGCGTATGGCGGTGGGGTCTTGCCGCCCCGAGGAAAATTCGTTGAAAATCAACTCCACATCCACCAATTCGACCTGCAGGCCTTGGTCGCGTCGAAATTCGGCCAATTGCTGGGCCTGAGCCCGGAAGGTCTTGTGGTAAATGATGAGCATGTCGGCCCCGGAAATGCCGTGGAGGTTCTGGTTGTCCAATTTTCCTATGGCCTGAGGTTGTAAAAGGTCTTGACTTTCGTCAAAAGCTACCAGCTCGGGTATTTGAAAATTGTTGGGTACATGCACACTCATTCCATTTGCCGAAAGGCTGCCGGCATACTCTATCGGCTTTAAGGGATTGCTAACATCCCAAACCCGAACACCGGCCCCTGCGCCTGAAAGTGTGAAAGAAGTAGAGGGATAGAAGCGACACAACTTATCCCTGAAATTCATCTGGGCCCCATTCATTTGAAGCTTGCGCCGGGCGTTGAGGGTGAGGTAGTCTAACCAACCTTCATTGCTGCCCGAAGCGTTGAGCGGGTACTCCACGGTGATGTCCAGAGGATTGACCTGGCTGAAGAAAAAACCTTTTAAAACTTTGGTCTCGGCGTATTGGTTATCTACGCTGGAAATGTTTACCGCATTGATGGAGCTGCTGCTGAAAACGGAGCTGCCGTGTTTTACTTTGAAAGAGCTGGTAGTTGATGAGCGCGCGGCCAACTTGGCCTCAAAGAAAACGGTATCGGAGGTGATTCTGCCGGAGAGGTCAAAGGAGAAATTGTATTCGCGTTGGATGTAGAAATATTCTCCAAACCAGTAACGCCCGGAGCCCTGATGCCCCGGAGAGTTGAGCAGGTTGAACAGTTCTTCTTCGTGGTGTGCGTAGTCGTCGTAGGAATCGGTTACATAGCTGCCAGGGCTTGCCGTTTGAGTGGGTATGCGCAGGCCGTCTTCACTGCCGATTTTTAAAAAGTAGTAGTTTTTGGTGTCGTACAAATTGGTCTGAAAGCGAAAGAAGTTTTGCTCTTCGTCATAAGTCCAAACTCCTGCAGCCTGAGCATAAAACAAGATATAATCGCCGGGGTCGAAGCTGCCGTCTTCCTGGCCTTTGAGGTAGATGGCGCAGGGTTCCAGGTCTTCGTAGCGCTCTATGTCGTTGGCCTCCGGCAACATGCCTCCACCCATTCCCAGGATTTGAATTTTTCGCGGGTCAACCTGTTCGGGCGCCAAGCCAAGTTCGTTTTTCAGGAAATTGTAGTCTATTTTGTGAACGCCTCTCTTTGTAACAGCGATTTTATAGATGTCTCCATCAGCCAATTGAGAGGTGTAAGGTGGGTTGTAGGGAGGAGCGCTTCTAACTTGAGCGGGTCTTTTTTTGATATCGAGTTCAAAGCTTTGCAAGCGTTCGTAACCGGCAGCACTCTTCCTCAAAGGGACGATGCTGATGTAGCCGTACCATTGGCCTCGGGCTTTGGCCGTTCGGGTGTAGATTTTCCAATCGGCGGGTAGTTGTTCCAGGTGTAGGAGAGGGTGTTTTTGGTTTTCACTCAGCAGCGCAGTTTGTGCCCTGAGAATATTTACTTGCAAGCTGCTTGGTCCTTCCAAAGGGATGCGCAGTCGGTATTGAGGCCATTGCGGATGTTCATCTCCATAGTACGCATCTTGAAAATACAGATAAACGGCTGTGGTTTCCCCTGTTTTTTCATCTGTAATTTGCCGCACTTGATTTTCCCAAGACAACTCAACGGATTGAAATGCCATTCTCTGGGCTGATAAGGCAAGGGTGCAAATCGCAAAAAGAAAAGTGAAGAGGGGGTAGCTGTGGCTTTTCATACGGGAGATGCTTTCTTATCTTATCAAGGGGTGGACTTTGATTATACTCATGGCGAAGTGGTTTGGGAGGCGTCAGCCTCCCAAACTCCCTACCTTTCGCTCGTTTGCGAGTTGTAAATATCCCAAACCATTTCGGTTTGGGTATAATCAGGAAAAAAACGCCTTGGACGGGTAGCTATTGCTCATTAACGTTTGAAGAGAAAGCGCTTGCTGTGGATTTGTTTGCTATCTTTACCCAAGCAAAAAGCCTTTGAATTTTATGAGCAAGACAAAAGCTAAAATAGCCATCATCATGGGGTCAAAATCCGATTGGCCGGTGATGCAGGCGGCAGCAGAAATTTTGGAAGAACTGGGCATTCCCTATGAGAAAGACATCGTGTCGGCCCATCGCACGCCCGAGTACATGATGGACTACGCCCGTCAGGCTCACTTGAGAGGGTTGGCCGTCATCATTGCCGGTGCGGGTGGTGCTGCTCACCTGCCGGGCATGGTGGCTTCGCTGACTCCTTTGCCGGTAATTGGAGTGCCCGTGAAGTCTTCCAATTCCTTGGATGGCTGGGATTCCATCCTTTCCATTTTGCAAATGCCCGGGGGCGTTCCGGTAGCTACCGTGGCGCTCAATGGAGCTAAAAACGCCGGTTTGCTGGCCGCTCGCATCCTGGGTGCCCAAGACGAAGAAATTCGCGCGAAAATGATGGCTTATCAGCAGGCTTTGCGAGATAAAGTGTTGAAAAACAAATGGTAAAGGAACAAGCACCCTCAGCAGGAAGCTTTTCCATTCTTTGCGTTTCGAGATTTGTCAAAAACCGATTGAAAAACCCGCGGCTTGCCCCTCGGGTTGAAAGAGAAAACTACCCCGAGATGTACAAAATTTTCTCCTTTTTTTTACTCTGGCTGTTTGGGACGACGGGCGCACTGGCTCAGAGGCCCTTATCCGGCATCATCAATGCCTACAGCGCAGTCAGTGCCGTAGATACCTGTCGGGGGCTTTTTGTGTTGGACAACCCCGCTCCCTTTCAAGCCGGCGATGTCATTTTGATTGTCCAGATGCAGGGGGCTGCGATAGATGAGAGCAACTCCTCTTCTTTTGGGGAAATACTCGACTATGGCAGTGCGGGTTTGTACGAGCGTGCTGTGGTTGCTTCGCTGCAGGGCGATTCGCTTTTCGTGCAAGAGCACTTGTTGTACGATTACCAGGCGGGTGCCGGTTTGCAAGTGGTCAGTTTGCCGCAGTACGGCTCGGCAGTAGTGGTGGATACCCTGCGTGCCCAGGCCTGGAATGGCCAGACGGGGGGCGTGTTGGCCTTGGAGGTCAGCGATACGCTGTATCTGCAAGCGCCGGTGGTTTTGGACGGGCAGGGTTTTCGAGGGGGTCAACTTTTGCCCGAAGCGAGTTCTTGTCAGTGGTTTCTTCAACAAAACGACTGGTATTATGCCTTGGGCGATTGGCGAGGAGCAGCCAAAGGAGAGGGCATAGCAACTTATTTGACGGCTAAAGAAGCAGGGTGCGGGCCCCAGGCCAATGGAGGGGGTGGAGGCAACGATCACAACAGCGGTGGAGGCGGTGGTGGCCAGGCCGGCAGTCAGGGGGGAATAGGCGGAAATTACTATTTCGAGAGCGTTTTTGGCTGCCCGGGTGTGTATTCCGGTCGGGGCGGGCGAGCTTTACAAGTCAATCCTTTGCGTATTTTTATGGGAGGTGGCGGTGGTTCGGGACATGCCAACGATGGAGGCGCCGGTAGTGCAGGTGGTGCAGGTGGTGGCATAGCTTTCATTCGGGCATCCGTATTGGTGGCTAACAATCAGCACCTTTCCGCTTCCGGCCTTTCGGCAAATACGGCCCAGGGCGATGGGGGGGGCGGTGGTGGTGCAGGTGGCTCCATCGCCTTGCTGGCCGATGAGATTCTCGGCTCTTTGAGCTTAAATCTCTCCGGTGGTGCAGGTGGAGGTAGCATCAGCGAACCCGAGCGCTGCTATGGCCCCGGCGGTGGAGGTAGTGGCGGACATTTTCTCTGCAACCTCTCTGGCCTTGGCCCGGACCTTTCCGGTGGCCCGGCCGGTGAAAACGGGGGAAACCTCAGCCAATGCGAGGGCGCAAGCAATGGAGCCCAAAACGGCCAGTCGGGCCAGTATTCCACCTGGTCGGGTTTTCCGCAAGGAACCCAAACTTTTGTCTATCCCTCTTTGACAGATACCTTGCCGGATACCCTTTGGGCTTGTGTGGGGGAAAATCTGTCTTTAAGCGTATCGGCAGGGGGCGACAACATAAGCTTGCAGTGGCAGGTAGATGAGGGTGGGGGCTTTGTGGATATTCCTCCGAATGCTCCCGACTACAGCGGGCAACAAACTGCAGAGCTGACGATTTCCGTACAGCCCTTCATGCAGGCTTATCGCTATCGCTGTCGGGTTTCGCACCCTTGTTTGGCCAGCCTGTTTTCTTCTGAAAGTACCTTGGCTTTACAGCAGCCACCCACGGCCTCCTTCACTTACGTCCAGGATTTGTCCTCCTATGTAGCGGAGTTCTCAGCTCAAATTTCGAATGCCGATAGCCTTTGGTGGGATTTTGGCGATGGCACCGGCAACGGAACCGAAGTATCTCCGATTCATCAGTATGACAGTGGAGGAACTTATACGGTTGGCCTTACGGTTTTTAACAGCTGTGGTTCATTTACCTATCAGGCTGAGCTCTTCTTCGGGCAGCCGCCTTTAGCCGCTTTTTCCGTGGACCTCCCTTCGGGCTGTGCACCCCATACGGTGCAGTTCGAGGATTTGTCTCAGGGTACCGACAACAACCGGCAGTGGTATTTTCCCGGTGGAAACCCCTCGAGTTCTACGGCAGCTCAGCCCATCGTTTTTTATCCGGAACCGGGGCTTTACGACGTAAAACTGGTCGTTCAAAATGCCTTGGGGCAAGACAGCCTCCTTCAGGAAGACTACATCCAAGTGGTGGCTTTTCCCTCTGCTGCTTTCACCTGGCAAGCCAATGGGCTGGAAGTTGCTTTCCAGGATGCTTCTACCGGAGATATCACCCAGTACCAGTGGAATTTTGGCGACGGTAGCCCCATTTCTTTCGAACAGAATCCCGTACACCTCTATCCGAGCTACGGCAGCTATGAAGTCATCCTTACGGTATCCAATCTGCATTGCGGCAGTGTTTTAACAGACTACATCCTTTTGCAAGCTACCGGAACAAGAGGGCCTCTTGTTCACAAGCGCTGGGCGGTTTTTCCCAATCCGACCAAGGAGGAGGTGGTGCTGGAATGGTCATCTCCTCAGGCGGGAAATCTGTCCTGGACTTTGTTCGATGCCTTGGGACGTCGGCGAGCAGGAAGGACAGAGCGTGTTCGAGAAGGAGAGCAACGGTATGTGTTGTCCTTTCCTGATTTGCCGGAAGGCATTTACTATTTGCACTTTAGCATGGGAGCTCATCGGCAAGTGGTCCGTTTGCACCTTTTGGGTTTTTAGTTTTTGTGATATGTCTGTTTCTGCTCTGGCCTTGTGGCACGATTCGGCTGTTGGTTCTGTCTTGCGTCGGGAAGTTTTGCCTGAGCTGCAAGAAGGAGAATTGTTGTTGCGCACTTTGTTTTCGCTGGTCAGCCAGGGCACGGAGCGTTTGGTAGCCTGTGGTGCCGTGCCGGAAAGTCTCTACACCTCTATGCGAGTGCCTTACATGGGCGGCGATTTTTCTTTTCCGGTGAAGTACGGTTATGCTTTGGTTGGAGAAGTGCTCAATGAAGGACATCCCTGGCAGGGTAGAGCGGTCTTTGTCATGCATCCACATCAGGATTATTGCGTGGTGGCACAGAGAGATTGCTTTTGCCTTCCGGCAAATGTCTCTCCGCGCTCTGCAGTATTGGCTGCCAATGTGGAGACGGCGGTTACGGCCTTATGGGATGCAAGACCACTGTTGGGAGAGCGCGTTTTGGTGGTTGGGTTTGGCTTGCTGGGAGCTTTGACAGCCCTCTTGCTGAAGGAAATTCCGGGCGTGGATTTGTGGATTAGCGAGCCGAACAGCTATAGAAGAGACCTGGCTGGGAAAATGGGTCTTCGCCTTTGGGAAGGACAGTATGCAGGAGAGTT
>JALSKB010000056.1 GCA_026989035.1 Saprospiraceae bacterium
TAGGGCGGGGTGGCATTGGTTATTGCGGAGATGGAGATGCTGGCATCGCAGATGCCGAAGCAGGAGATGTTTTGCTGGGAAGCCTGGATGCTGAGGTTGGGACAGGAGAAGGGGTTGATGAGGACGCTGTCGATGGCGGAGCATCCGTTGGCATCGGATAAGGTGAGGATATAGGTTCCGGGAGCGAGGTTGGAGATGTTTGCAGTGGTGTCGCCGTTGCTCCAGAGGAAGGTGTAGGGCTGGGTTCCGCCGCTTGCTGAGGCGGAGGCGGTACCGTCGTTGCAGTTGTTGCAACTTTCGTCGGTGGAGGCGAGTGAGAGGGTGAGGGCAGGTGGTTCGGATATGGAGAAATTGCTTGAAGTGGTACAACCTATCAAGTCTGTGATGGTTACCATATAGTTGCCTTGGCAAAGGCCTGCGATGCCATTTGTCGTAGCTCCTGTATTCCAAGCATACGAATAGGGAGTTGTTCCGTTTTGTACTTGTGTTATTTGAATGGAGCCGTTACAATATCCGCTGCAGGAAGGATTGGTCAGTTGTGCGGAGATGGCGAAAGGGATGCATTTATAGATGACAAAGGCTTTGCAGAAATATCCGCCTCTACCGTCATAAGTTTGCACAAAGATATGGAAAGGACCGGGTAAGCCGGAAAAATTAGCATTGAGGATCAATTGATTTCCGGAGATGGTAAAGAGGTTGTTGTCTTGGTCGTTGGTGCCGTCTCCGGCGACCAGGGAGTAGGTGTGGTTGGTGTCATCGGTGTCGGAAGTGGAGAAAATGCCAACGACAGTGCCTATGGGGTCCCCCTGATTAAAAAGGCTATCGGAGAGGGTGATGTCAGTGGGGGCGGCATTGTAGAAAGACCAGTAGTAATCTTTTTTAGAGTCTTCTACCCAGTTAGCTCCTACTTTGAGGTATTTAATCCATTGGCTGCGGTTGTTGTTGGCATCATAGCTGTAGTTGGTTTTGGAGTCTTGTATCCAGGTGCTACCGGTCCAGAGAGATTTGATTCGGGTAAGCACTTTACCTTGGGCATCGTTGGTATAGTCGTATTTATAGCTCAGCACCCAGGCATTGAGGGTGGTACTCCATATAGAGACTTCGTTTTTGATGCGATAGCCATTGGCATCGTAGGTATAGACGTATTTTTTGTCATTAACCCAGCTGGCACCATTCCACACTTGGCGTACCCGCAGGGTAAGCAGATTGGAAGTGTTATAAGTATAGGTGTATTTAACGGCTTGAGTCCAGTTTGTGCCTGTCCAATTGCTTCGTGTACTGAGGATTCGAAGGCCGTCTGCATTAAAGGTGTTGTCATAGAGATATTTGTTGACCCAAGTGGTGCCGTTCCAGTCTTGGCGCAAGCGTTGGATGAGGTTGCCGCTGGTGTTGTACGTATTGGTGTATTTTTTGTTGTTGTTCCAGCCGGTATTAGCTGCATTGCGCAGGTAATTGGTGTAGCCGGTTTCCCAGGCTTGCGTGTTATAGGTAAAGATGTCGCGTTCATTGAGATTCCATTGTCCCGGGGTACCGGCTGTGAGGTAACCGTAGGTGGAATCTAGTAAATAGACATCTCCCGTGCCACAAGGAGGGGGCATGAGAAGGTCTTCTTCGGTTTCTTCGGATATTGCGGGTTGTTTTTCCCTGTGGGTGGGTTTCTCGTGAACTGCTGCAGTTGCTGTTAGCTGGAAGAAGAGTTGGAACCCAAAAAGAAGGAATGCGATTTTTTTCATCTTTACTTATCTTACTGATAGTTCATGAGTTTTTGCCAAATCCTTTGGCTTTTAGAAAATGAGAGGAGAATGATTGTAAGCCTATACGTCATCAGAGCTTAAAGGGTTGCCCTTATTTGAAAAGTTTACCTTGACCTTTTGCTCAAATTGTGTAGTAAGGTTTGGCTTGGTCGATCTTTGCTTGTCGGGTTGTCTCAATACAACAACTCCTTGCTCTTTATACCCAAACCAAAATGGTTTGGGATATTTACGACTCTCAAACGGGACAAAAGGTAGGAAGTTTGGGAGGCGTCAGCCTCCCAAAACACTTTGCCATGAGTATATTTTAGTTTTTCTCGGGAAAGAGCTTCAGGATACCTTTTTCGGAAGCTGTGCAGATACCTCTTTCCGTAATCAGGCCGGTAACCAATCGAGCGGGTGTGAGGTCAAAAGAGAAATTAGAAGCGGGGCTGAGGTCAGGGGTTAATCGAATGGATTGGAGTTGGCCATTGCCCGGGTTTTTTCCTTGGAGGTAGTGAATTTCGGATTCACTTCTTTCTTCTATGGGGATTTGGCGAAAGCCGTCTGTGATGCTGAAATCGATGGAAGAGGCCGGCAGTGCGACGTAAAAGGGGATGTGATTGTCATAAGCAGCCAGTGCTTTGAGGTAAGTTCCGATTTTGTTAGCCACATCGCCGGTGCGGGTAGTGCGATCGCTGCCGACGAGCACGAGGTCCACCATGCCGTGTTGCATGAGGTGGCCTCCGGTATTGTCGGCAATGACGGTATGCGGTATGCCGTGTTGGCCCAGCTCAAAGGCTGTAAGACGGGCACCTTGGTTGCGGGGGCGGGTTTCATCGACCCAGACGTGCACTTTTAGACCGGAATCAAAAGCTGCGTAGATGGGTGCCAATGCCGTGCCGTAATCAACACAAGCTAACCAGCCGGCATTGCAATGCGTGAGAATGTTGAGGGTTTGTCCCTTCTTTTTTGCACTGAGTTTCCGGAGCAAGGATAGCCCGTGTTTGCCGATGCGACGACACTGTTCTATACTTTGTTTTCTGATTTCTCTGGCTTTCGCCAAATGAGCGGATACGAGATTGGAAAAATTTTTCACTTGGGTTAAGACCTGTTTTTGTTGTTCGATGGCCTTAGTCAGATCTACAGCTGTAGGGCGAGTGTTGAGAAGCTGTTGAGCTGCTTGTAGCATGTGTTCGCGCCAGTTTTTTAACGGAGCTTCGCGTGCAGCCAGATACATGCCATAGGCTGCGGCAACGCCGATGAGAGGAGCACCTCGCAGATGCATTTCGCGGATGGCTGTTGCACAGCTTTCCAGACTGTCCAGTTCTTCTACTTCAAAGCGATGCGGTAGAGGGCGTTGGTCTATGATATAAACCCGAGGTGAGGTTTCACCTTCATCCCAAATGGATGTGTAAGGTTTGCCGTTGATTTTCATCTTTGCTCTTTGTTCAATTTTTGCTGTGGGGGTGATCGGGCAAGCAAATGTAGAAAAGAAGTGCCTTTTGCCGGTAAGTTTCACTACCTTTGTCTAAGCTTATTGCTCTTTTTTCGCAGCTTAAGGTACTGGGATGAGTTTGTGTTAATGTGGATTGAAATGCTTCAAGTTTGAGAAATTCAACCATTATACGCGTCGTTGTTTTCGGAGCCCTGGCCATTTTTGGCATTTTGGCGATTCAGGCCTATTGGATTAAGATGACCTGGGATGTGAAAGAACAAGAGTTTCATGAAAAGGTTACAGTGGCCTTATACAAAGTAGCTCAGCACTTTGAAAACATGGGGGTAAATGTCCCCGAATACGACCTCATTACGAGACCCAGCTCAAACTACTACGTCGTAAACATCAACAATGCCATAGATGCCAATAGCCTGGAATATTTTTTGAGAAAAGAATTGGAGGCGGTCGGTTTAACGGAAGATTTTGAATTTGGCATTTACGATTGTTCTAACAACAGCATGGTTTACGGCGATTACATCAGTTATGGCCCGGAAATAGATAGCAGTGTAGTTTCAAAGAAGAAGAGCGATTTGCCCATTTACGATAAGTACTTGTATTACTTTGGCGTTCGGTTTCCGAATCGTCGAAGCTACATTTTGTCGAATATGGGCATCATTTTGGGTTCAACGGCTATTTTGATGCTAACGGTAGCTTTTTTTGTCTATTCTCTTTTTGTCATTTTGCGTCAGAAACGCTTATCGGAACTGCAGAAGGATTTTATCAACAACATGACGCATGAGTTTAAAACGCCCATTTCAACCATTGGTATTTCGGCCAATGTTTTTCTCAAGGACGAGAAGGTGCAGAAAAATCCTCGTTTGAAGCAATATGCTCGTATAGTGTTGGAGCAGAGCAAGCGTTTAAACGAACAGGTAGAAAAGGTCTTACAGGTAGCGCGTATTGAGCGGGGCAATTTGCAGCTCAAACCCGAACGATTGGATTTGAGGAATTGGTTAGAGCAGGTGATTCCGGGTTTGCGCATCACTGTAGAGGAAAGGGGGGGCGTGCTGTTGTGCGATTTGCCGAAAGGCTCTGTTTGGGTAAAAGCCGATCCTCTTCACCTGACTAATATCCTGTACAACCTCATGGACAACTCTTTGAAATATGCCGGTAAAAAGGGGGTTCAAATAGAAATAAGTCTTCGCTTGGAAAAGGCCGGTCGAGTGTATCTTTGTATCAGGGATGATGGTAGTGGTATTCCCACAAAATATCGGGAAAAGGTGTTTGACAAATTTTTTCGCATTCCCACGGGCAATGTGCACGATGTGAAGGGTTTTGGTTTGGGGTTGTACTACGTGAAAAACATTTGTAAAAAACACGGTTGGAGGGTCTCTTTGGAAAGTGAGGAGGGGAAAGGCACGCAGGTGTGTATAGAGATGGAGAGCGTTTTCTGAATTTTAAGATTAGACAAACAATATGGACCGACAAGCTCATATTCTTTATGTGGAGGATGATGTCAGTTTGGGTTTTGTAACGCGAGACAACCTGGAATTGGAAGGTTATAAAGTTACCCACTGTGCTACGGGCAAAGAGGCTATGGAAAAAATAGAGGAGCAACGTTTTGATTTATGTGTTTTGGATGTGATGTTGCCCGAGATAGACGGTTTTGATTTGGCGAAAGCCATTCGGGAGAGAGATCGGGAGGTGCCCATTCTCTTTTTATCGGCCAAATCGCTCAAAGAAGATCGATTGCAGGGTTTGCGCTTGGGAGCAGATGATTACATCACGAAACCTTTCAGTATTGAAGAGCTCATTCTGAAAATCGAAGTTTTTTTGCGTCGGCGCAAACTTGTAGAAGGACACAAGACAGCAGTTTACCAGTTGGGGGAATATCACTTTGACTACGACAATTTGCTGTTGGAAGGGCCTTCCGGCAAACGCACGCTTACACAGCGGGAATCCGAGTTGTTGCGCTATTTGGCTGAAAGGCCCAATGTCGTTTTGCGGCGTTCTGATATTTTGCTCAGTATCTGGGGGAAAAACGACTATTTTCTGGGGCGCAGCCTGGATGTGTTTATTTCTCGCTTGCGCAAATATCTGAGTGCCGATTCCAATTTGAAGATTGAAAACGTGCATGCGGTGGGTTTTAAATTTGTTGTGCCTTAAGGCTCACATCTTCAATATGGAGGAATTGACCTATGCCCTAAGCTCGTCATCGGCCGCGGGATAGTGAGGAAGCTCAAATCAGATGCTTGTCGAGGTGCAATATTTTCCGCCTTTTCGGTCGTTATATTCAAGCTGAAGCAAGGGTTGTATCGGAGGGTGTCTTTCTCCATTCCACCTGAGAAACCTTGAAGGGAGTAATTGGGCTTATCCAAACATTTCGTTTTAGGCATGCGTTCAAAGCCGTAGGATTCCTGCCTTTGCAAAGCGGTAAATCGGTTTCTTTCTAAAAAATTACAGCAGGTATGAAAAAGTTTTTGTTCTTGACGGGCTTGTTGCTTTTTTCTCTGTCTTTGCTTGAGGCTCAATGCGTTTCGGGCGATTGTCAAAACGGCACCGGTATTTACCTCTTTCCCAGTGGGGCAAAATACGTCGGTCAGTTTCAGGATGGAAAACCGGAAGGCATTGGTTCTTGCTATTACACAGACGGCAGCAAGTACCAAGGGCAGTGGCGATCGGGCTTTCCCGAAGGAGAGGGTATTCGCATAGATTCCGACGGCACACGGCATCGTGGAAAGTGGAAAAGGGGGCAGCGGGTAGAAGAACCCAAACCGATAGAGCATTTGGCGGAAGCACCTCCGCCACCTGTAGAACTGGAAGAACCGGCTGCAGAACCAAAGGAAGAAGAGCAAAAACAGCAAACCGGCTGTGTTTCAGGTAATTGTAAAAACGGCAAAGGCATTTACATCTATCCCAGTGGAGCCATTTACATCGGAGAGTTCGTCAATGGCGAAATCCACGGCATAGGAGCTTGTTATTACACGGACGGCAGCAAATATCAAGGCCAATGGGTGCATCGCTATCCCGAAGGAAGAGGTACTAAGATTTTTCCCGATGGGAAAAAATGGACGGGCTACTGGAAAAAGGGCCAACCCGTGGATGAAGAGGGGCGAATTGTAAATGACCTTTTTCCGGACCGCGAGCTGGCCAGCGATGAAGTGCAAATTCAATCGGGTTGTATTGAGGGCGATTGCGAAAATGGCCGAGGCATTTATGCCTATCCCGATGGCAGCAAATACGAGGGGACTTTTGCTGAGGGCAAACCCAATGGGCGCGGCACTTTTTACGATGTCAAAGGAGAGCGTTATGTGGGGGATTTCAAAAACGGTTATCGCGATGGGGAGGGCACCCTCTTTCTCACCGATGGCAGTACGCAAAGTGGGCGTTGGAAGCAAGGCGAATACGTAGGCAAACCCGAGAAAAAATACGGTTGTGTCTCAGGCGATTGCCGGAATGGGCGCGGTACTTTTGTGTTTGAATCCGATGGGGCGCGCTATGTGGGTGGTTTTAAAAACGGCAAACCTCATGGTGAGGGCGTGATGTATTACGCCAATGGAGAAAAATACAGCGGCAGTTGGAAAGACGGGAAGCAAGAAGGCAAGGGTACGCTGGTACTCACCGATGGCAGCCGAGTTGAGGGGTATTGGGTGGCTGATGAATACGTGGGTGAAAAAGAACAAAAAGAGGAGCTGGAAGAGGACATCAACCTCTCGGCTTTGCGTCAGGCTCAATCCATGAAGGTATGGGCTGTGATTATAGGTGTGGCTTCTTACAATCACATGCCCACTTTGCGTTATACGGACGATGACGCGTATCGCATTTATGCCTTTCTCAAAAGCCCTGAAGGTGGAGCTTTGCCGGATGAGCAAATCCGCTTGTTGATTGATGAGGATGCAACCAAAGAGAATATCCTTCGGGCTATGCAAGACGTTTTCATGCGCGCCGGGTCGAACGACCTGGTGCTGTTGTACTATTCGGGCCACGGCCTGCGGGGAGCTTTCCTTCCCATTGACTTTGACGGCTTTAACAATCGGCTGGAGCACGAAGAAGTCAACAAACTGCTCGATGAATCTCCGGCTAAGTACAAGTTGGTTTTAGCTGATGCCTGTCACTCAGGCAGCCTGCTGGCCATGAAAAGCGGAGAAATGGAGAATGTCCTGGCTAAATACTACAAAAGCCTGGCCCAGGCTCAGCCCGGAACAGCCCTCATCATGTCTTCCAAGTCGGAAGAGACCTCCCTGGAGTCCAGCGGTTTGCGCCAAGGGGTCTTTAGCCACTTTCTCATCAGGGGTTTGAAAGGTGAAGCCGATGAGAACGGCGATCGCCTCATTACCATACAAGAACTGTATGACTTCATCAACGAGAACGTGCGAAAATACACGGGTAATCGCCAGTCGCCTTTGCTGGAAGGTAAATTTGACCCCAACATGACGGTCAGCGTGGTGCGCAAATAAATGAGACTCAAAAGGGGATATCTGAAAAGAAATTTGGCGAAAGCCAAATTTCTTTTTACCTTTGCAGCCGCTTTGCAAGGACGAGCTGAAAAGAGCCGTCTTGCGAGCGGTTTTTTGTTCACCAGAATTATGTCTGACCCACATGAAAAATTACGAAGTAACTTTCATCGTAGACTCCGTGCTGTCGGGAGATGATATCAAAGCGACGGCTCAGACATACGTCGATTTCCTCAAGAAAGAGGGGTGCACCATCGTTCACATCGATGAAATGGGCTTGCGCCAGTTGGCTTATCCCATCAAAAAGCGCACCACCGGCGTATATTACTGCATCGAATTTGAAGCTCCTACCGGTGCTTTGATTGCTGACTTGGAACTGCACATGCGCCGCGACGAGCGTTTGTTGCGCTTTCTCACCGTCGCTTTGGACAAGTACGGGGTGAAGTACAACAAAGACAAGCGCGAAGGGCGTATCGGTAAAAAGAAGAAAAAAGGCGATGAGGCGGAAAAAGCTGCTCCTGCTCAGAAAGCCGAAGCAGTTGCTCCTAAGGCAGAGGCAAAAGTTGCCGCTGCTGCAACGGAGGCAAAGGCAGAGGAGGAATAAGCCTTTATTTTTCACTTTTAAAATGCAGTCATTATGGCAACCAGAGACCAAATCAAGTTTTTGAGCAATCCCAACATTGGCCAGCGCAAGAAAAAGTATTGTCGCTTTCGCAAATACGGCATCAAGTACATAGACTACAAAGACCCTGATTTTCTCATGCAATTTGTCAACGAGCAGGGTAAGATTTTGCCCCGTCGCATCACGGGCAATTCGCTGAAATATCAGCGTCGGGTAGCTACGGCTATCAAGCGCGCTCGCCATTTGGCCCTTATGCCCTATGTGGCCGACTTGCTGAAGTAAGGGATTTAACTTCGTTCTTCGTTTCAAAAGCTTACGACATGGAAATCATTTTGTTGCAAGATATAGACAAGGTAGGCGGCAAGTTTGAGCTGGTCAAAGTAAAAGACGGCTATGCGCGCAACTACCTCATCCCTCAAGGATTGGCTATCATTGCCAACAAGGGAAATCTCAAACGCCTGGAAGAGTTTAAGCGTCGCGAACAGGCCAAACTGGCCCGTGAGCTCCACCAAGTGGAAGAATTGGCCGAGAAATTGAAAACGACGGTGCTGAAAATACCGGCTAAAGCGGGTGTGAGTGGCAAAATCTTCGGTAGCGTGACTACAGTACAAATCGCTGCAGCTCTTCGCGAAGCCTTTGGCGTGGAAATTGAACGCCGCAAGATCAAACTGCCCGAAGAGGTAAAAATGCTGGGCACCTATACCGCTGTACTTGAGCTGCATCCCGATGTAGATACTTCGGTCAATTTTGAAGTTTTTGCAGAATAATCGAGTCTTCGCATGTTTTTCGCCAAGCGTCAAAAAAAGGAGCATCTTCTCGAGAATTTGCTCCTTTTTATTGTCTTTGTCGTGGGCCTGCCGGCTTCTGCTTTGACACAAAATCACAGCCTGGGGCTGGAGTTTCAGGCTTACCCGACAGGCCTGATCCCGACTTTGTCCTATAAACGAGCTTTGGCAAATGAGCATTGGTCTTGGGGTCTGCGCCTGGGCGGAAACTTTTTTGATCACAGAGATTTCGGTGTCCAACAAATGGAAAAGGGAAAGGGCTTAGGGTTTAGCCCCGAGTACAGTTTTTACTTGCAGTCCTTCTCTCAAAAAAGCCTTTTCTTTAGCCTGCGTTCGGATTTTTGGCGCAATTGGGTGCGTTGGGAAAACGTCCTGCCGAATGACGGTCGCATGAGTGGGCTTACCCGCCTGCTGGTGGTGCAGCCTACCCTCCAAGCGGGTTATCAATGGGTAGGCACTCATTGGAGATTTGCCCTGACAACGGCTTTCGGTTTTGAAATTAATGCGCTTACGCAGGGTGAGCCTACGGGGCAAGGTCCGATCTTTTTGCTGGGCTTTGTTGGAGCATGGGCCCGCAAATAAGTTCGCTTTACCACTCTTTGCCTTTTTTCCCTCCCTTGCCTTTGAATTTTCGTTTTTTCTTCTGTACCCGCATTTCTTCTTCCTGCATGATGCGCAAGAGCTGAAGGGCTTCTTCTCGCTTGAGCTCTTCTTTGCTCAAGGGGGGGGCTTCGTTTTGTTGAGCAGCCGTACCACCCTCTTTTGAGGCTTGCTGTTGGTCTTGCTGCTGTTGGTCTTGCTGCTGCTGGTCTTGCTGCTGTTGGTCTTGCTGCTGTTGGTCTTGCTGCTGCTGGTCTTGCTGCTGCTGGTCTTGCTGCTGTTGATCTTGCTGTTGTTGATTTTGCTGTTGTTGATCTTGTTGCTGCTGATCTTGCTGCTGTTGGTCTTGTTGCTGCTCTTGCTGTTGCTCTTGCTGTTGCTGTTTTAGTTTGCGAAGGCTTTGGGCGAGGTTATAGGCAGCGTCGGGATATCCGGGTTGGTGTCTAAGGACTTCTTTAAAGGCTTGGGCGGCCTCTTCGTATTTTTGCAGGGCATAGAAGGTGTTTCCGAGGTTGAACAGCGTTTTTATTTGCAAGGTGGAATCTTTGTCTTTCGTCTGCAAAATTTGTTGATAGGCTTTGAGGGCTTCTTTATAGCGTTGTTGGAGGTAGAGAGCATTGCCGAGGTTATAGAGACTTTTCAGTCGGTATTGTCCGCTGGTATCGTTGAGTATGGCTTTGCGATAGTTTTCTTCGGCGGGGGTATAATCGCCTTGGACGTAAGCTTTATCGGCTTTGCGCAGGTAGGAATGGATGAGGGGCTGGGCGTGGAGAGCCGGGGCTGCGTTCAGCCACAGCAGGCTCAGGAGCATGTATGTTTTTTGCCGAAAGGCAGAGGAGAGAAAGCAGCGTCTTTGTTTCATTTTGCAGTTTTTTCGATTTTTTTCTGCCAGGGTAAAAGGCTGTGCATCAGCAAGCTGAGGCAGGCCAGTAAGACAAAGACGTGAAAGTAGCTTTTGCGTTCCGTATAAGAACGTTGTTCGCTAACTTTTCGTTCCAATTTGCGGAGTTTTTCCGCGGTTTTTTGTGCTATTTCATCGGTATTTCCCGAGAGCAGGAAGAAAGCGCCTTTAGCTGTTTCCGCCATTTTCCTGAGCTTTTTTTCTTCCAGCTTGGTGATGACCGGCTGGCCGTTTTTGTCTGTGAGGTAAACTTTTCTAGCTCGAGTGCCCTCCAGGGGGATGCGGCTTCCCTTGGTGGTACCTACGCCCACGGCGACGATAACCAAGCCCTCTTTAGCGGCTTTGCGAGCCATTTTGAGTGTTTCTTCATCATGGGTTTCTCCGTCGGAGATGATAACCAGGGCTCGGGCATCTTCGTTTTCCGGATCATAGGATTCCAGTGCGATTTGAATGGCATCAGCAATAGCTGTGCCTTGGCGGTCGGTCATATCCGGGTTAGCGGTGTTGAGCAGCAGTTGAGCCAGGTCGTAGTCGGTGGATAAGGGCATTTGCACGAAGGCTCCTCCGGCAAAGACAATCAGGCCGATGCGATCTCCGGCCAGGTTTTCGATTAGCCTTTCGGCAAATTTCTTAGCGCGTTGCAAGCGATTGGGTTGTACGTCTTCAGCCAGCATGCTGCGCGATATGTCAAGGGCGATGAAGAGGTCGGCACTTTTACCCTGGCGTTGTACCTTGCGGCTTCCCCATTGGGGGTTGGCCCAGGCGATGGCCAGACAAGCCAGGGCAAAGAGGAGCAGAGCTGCTTTCAATGTGAAGCGTCCGGGAGACAGTCCAGGCATGAGCTGCTGTACGGTTTTCGGTTTCCCCAAGGCTGCGAGCTGTTTGGCGCGCAGCTGCTGTCCCCGGCGAAAGGCCAGGTAGAGAAGGGGCACGAGCCAAAGGGCATGCAAATGCTCGGGATATTCGAATAGCATGGCGTCTGCTTTTTAGGGCTTGCAAGATAAGCGTTTTGAGAAAAAACGATCTTAGCCCGGGCGCAAGATGCCCTATTCGAGCACATCATTGGCTTCTCTCTGTGTAGTAAAGCCTTGCCGCAGCTTAGGCTGTACCTGCGTTTTGCCCTTTGCTGGAAACCAGACCGGCGGTGTACTCGTTTTTCCAGACCACTTCGCTTCGGGTAGGAGTCTTATGCTTTTACAATTCCTTGAGTCTTCCCTTCAGTTAGACTTATAGCCCGAAGGCAAAAGTGATCAGGTCGTGGGTCGTTACCATGCCGACCAGTTTGCCGTCTTGTTCAATGGGCAGAGCATGAAACTTGTTTTTGGCAAAAATGCGAGCGGCCATCTCGGCACTGTCTTCGGGGCGGGCTAAAACGAGATCCCGCGACATGAAGTCTTTGGCTTTAATGAGACCGAATTCCTTGTCGGTAAATTCTTGTCGAACGGAAATCAGGCGCAGGATGTCGTCTTTACTGATGATGCCTACGATATCCATGGCTGAATTGAGAATGGGAATGTGCCGGAAGTTGTGTTTTTCAAAAGTTTTGTCTATAATGCGTAGGGAGTCGTCTTCATGCAGAGCGATAACATCGGTTGTCATGATGTCTTTTAAGGGTGTTTTCGGGTCCATGTACTTTGTTTTTGTCGTGAATCTGTGGCTTTCTTCAGCCGTTTTCATGTGCCCAAAATAAGCTTGCCTCTGCGTGGGGAAAGTGATTTTTCTCAGTTGGACAGGTGATTTATGCCTGTGTCTTCCTCGTTATACCCAAACCATTTCGTCATGAGTATATCTTGGCAATAAAGCGGCTTGAGATACGCCAACGTCCTCAATTTTCCATGCTTCATATTGCTCGTGAAATGGTTTGGGAATTTGTGACTTGCTGTTGTAGCCTTTACGGGCCTTGCAAAGTCTGACCACAGCTTGAGCTGTGCTTACATGTTGGCCTTTGCCGGAAAACACATAGGCGGTGTGCGCCTTTTTTTCTCCCTTCAGTTTGGTTGAGTATTTTCTGTTGAGCTATTGCTGTGCTTTTCGTCAAAAGCCGGAAACTTTTAAGAAAGGTTCATAGAGTAGAAACAGGGCGGCAATGTACAAGACCAGGTGCAGGCCTTCGGCAGTTTGTGTTGGCCATTGTGAAAAGGTGAGTGCTAAGATAATACCCAAAGGTAGAGCCGTGAGCTGTAGCAGCCCATTATCGGGAGAGAAGAGAAGGGTAATGAGTGCGATAAGGACCAAGAGTTCGTAAAAGGAACGAATGATTTTCTTTTTTCCGATTTCTTTTTTCTTAAAAGCCGTTTGAAAAGAGAAGAAGAGAAGAAGTAAAGTGGAGATGGGGAAAATCCACTCGGAAGAGAATAAGTGTTGTTTGGAGTGCCATGTGAAGTGAAAAAGTGCACTCCATTGGGTGTGTAGGAATTCCCCCAATTTGTTTTGTGTATAGAGGAAGCTGCCGAGGATAAAATTTGGCGAAAGCCAGCCAAGGGAAAGTCCTATGAGGTCTCTTGTTTTCAGGGGTGTTCGCAACTTGCTGAGGAGTAGCCATTCCCAGATGAGCAGTAAACTGAGTAAAGGCATGAATAAGGATGCTATGCCCAGCCAAAAGCCGGCGTCAAACAGGTTGATGGTGGAGGCATATTTTTTGTACACTTTGAGCAACTGCCAAATAGACAGAAGCAGAAAAAGCATGGCGGGCATGAGGGGTGAAAAGTGCAAATGGCCGGGCATGGCAGAGGCGGTCAGCAGGAAGAAAAGGCCAGAAAAGAGCGTGATGCTGCGGTCCAATTGGCGGTCTATAACCATTTGAGAAAGCATGGTGGCCGTGAGGAAAAGAAAAAGAGCTGTCAGAAGGCTATTGCTCAGGGTATGGCTGCCCCAGGAGGCCATGAGGTGTTGATACAGCCACCCTCCGGTTTCAGCGGGCTTTTCAGCATGGAATTTGTTCAGCCAGTTTGCCAGCAAAAAAGGCAAAAGGTAGGGGAGGTAAAGCAGGGATGCCAGGATTTGGTTGGTTCTAAAAAAGCTGAGCACGGTGGTTAGTTCTGTTGTCGGAGAGGGCTCTGTCAAGTGGTTAACCCCTCAAAAATAGGACTAAAATTCGTAACAGCGGGGGGCTTTTCCTCTGCGGTGTCCGGTTTTCAGTTTACGCGTGGTGTTGATGTGGAAGGGCGGCACTTTGAGGGCGGCGTACAAGTCGAGTCCGTCCCAGCGCTTTGTGCTGAACAGGCTGGCTAGGCGTTCAGTGCCCAGGGTAAGGGGGCCGGCCTTCAGGGCCAGGCCCAGCTGGAGCTCTTTGTAATTGTACAGAGACAGCGGCAGCCATATCCCCCAGTATTTTTGTTCGTATCGGGGCGTCAGGGCGAGCAGGTTGCCGCGTACAACGGCGGGGTGTAGGGGCAGGCGTTGTACCAGTTGAGCTTGAATGAAAAAGCCGTCGTAAAGGCATACTTCAGCTTGTAAGCTCAGGGCTGCAGGTAACCACATCTCAAAACCTCGGTTAACCAGCGAGGCGTTGCGGTCCTGAAGGACTTGTTCACTAAAACCGCGTATGGTGGTTTCTAAAAATTCAGTCCTTTGAAAATTGGCTAAGGTGTCTTTGTCTATGAGGAGGGTTTTTCCTTTGATTTGTACGCGATGTGCCTGGCTGTTTTGCGAGAATTGGACGCGTCCCAGGTCGAGTAGAGCCACCCCAAATTTCCAGTCGTAGAGTTCGTATTGCCCTTCTATGGTCCACTGTACGCCCAAATCCAGCCCCCAGCCCGTGCCGGTCTGTTTGGGATGGTAATCTCCGCTACCAAAAGCTGTGGTGGTCAGGCCATAGGTCAAATCAGCAGACAGGCTGGTGAGGCTGTCGCCGGGCAGCTTGGCAATTGTGGTTGGACTGAGGTTGCTGAAGTAAGCAGCTTCATAAGCTTGAAGGCGTTTGCCACTTATGCCGAAACCAAAAAAGCCGTAGTACGTTTCCCAGCTGTGGCCCAAGAGCAGGCTCCATTCGTTCCAAGCCATGAGAGAGCTGTGAAAAGGTTTCACGACAAAGTTTTCGTAGAAGGGTTTGGCGTCAAGGGTGTAGTAATCCAGTACGGAGGGTAGGCCATAGGCTCCGGCCATGAAGCGCAGGCGACTGGTGAAGCCCAGGCTGGTGCCACCGGGCAGTCGGAAGAAGAAGGAAGGGCCTGTTATGGCGCTGAGCAGCCCGATGTATTTTTTTTGTTTGTTGGTGTTGAAATCTCCGAGGAAGGTATTTGCCGGCAGGCTGCCATCGATGTTTTGCAGAGCGTCAACAATTAGGCTATCTCGGGCCTTCCAAAAGGCCAACAAACCGCCGTTTTGTATAAAGGCGTAGTTGGTATGAGCATAAGTTGCGGCTTCCACCAGGTTGATGTCCCAGTTGACGGGCATGCCGGCTGTTGCAGCCGGATTGAGCAAGGTGGCGTTGATGCCGCTGTAAGCACCTGTACGCAGGCCCAGTTGTTCCTGGGCAAATAGGTTGAAGGCTGAAAAGAGCAGGAGAAAAAGGGAGGTGTATTTGTTCATGGTTAGGGGGTTAAAACCAGTTTGCTATTATTTTAGGTACGAAAATTAAGAGGCCGATGGTCGTTGCGGTAATGACAGTGATAAGTACAGCTCCGGCTGCCAGGTCTTTGGCCTTTTTAGCGATGGGATGCTGCTCCGGAGAGGCCAAATCAACAGCTTGTTCTACAGCTGTGTTCATAGCTTCAGCAGCAAATACCGTGCCTATAGCAAGAAGAACGAGCAGCCATTCGGTCTTGTTCACTTTGAGCAAATGCGATAACAATACGCCTGCTCCCGCGCCCAACCAAAGGAAAAGCGAGTGCTTTTCGGCAAAGAGGAGAATGCGGATTCCGTCCCAGGCATGGCCAAAGGTTTTTGGCAGATTTTTGAAGGCAGAGAACATAGCCTAAATTTGTTTTGAGGTGTTTGGTGGTCTTAAAACGGATAAAAAGCCGGTATCAATAGGCCAGAGAACAGCTCATTTTGTGTTGTTCCACGGTTCCGTCTGCCAAAATACATTCTGCCCAGGCGATGTAAGTGCCTGGGGGTAGCAGCTTACCTGCGTCGCTTTCACCGGACCAGATGAGCGTTCCTTCTGTGGCCAAGGGCAACATTAAGGCCAGCTGTTTGCACAGGCGGCCTTGCAGGTCAAAGATAAGCAGGTTTACCAAAGCGCCTGCTTGACGAATCTCATAGCGAATCGCCAGCAAATCCTGGTATCCATCGCCGTCGGGAGAAAAGAAGGGCTGTTCTATGTAGAAAAGGCTTTGTTGGTTTTGGGGGGCTTGCCTTTCGGCAAATGAGAGTCGCTGGGAATTTTCTGCTGTGGGCGTTGCGCCTCCCGAGCTTATCGCTGCCGAACTCCAGTTGTTGGGATCTTCGGCTGAAGCCATAGGTGAAAGTCGCTCCAGGGATATGCCTCGAGTGTCGCTTAGCAAGGGGTTGTGCCATTGATCGCTGTAGGGGAGGCGTTCGAGCTCCGTGAGCTCGGATTGTTGGTCTTGGTAAAAGAGTATCAATTCTCCTTCCGGCGGAGAGAGGGTTGGCAAGGGGCTTTTTAGCAAGCACTTCGGTCGGGCCACTTGGTAGCGAGCGAGGATGTCGTCAGGTTCGGGGCTTAGGGCAGTGATTTCCCCGGGCAGGAGCAATCGCTTTGTTGCTGTCAGTGCTTGGATGGCATTGCTGTTGGCGTAAGTATTGGCTAGCAGCAGCGATGAAAGGTCAAAAATTTTATCGGAAGTGTTGTACAGTTCTACAAAATCCTTGCCATCGGTTTGCGGTTCGTAAAGCAGTTCGTTGATGATGAGCTCTCCCGGCAGGGGTTTTTGCGGCCAGCCGAATTTTGCACTTTGCCCTTGCTGCAAGGAGTAGCCCAGGCAGTCCGTCAGTCCGCTTTGTAGTTGCAGGGTGTAGATGGTTTTTTCCAAGATTTCTTCTCGGAGCTGAAGCAGAATGTTTTTGCTGTGGGGGCCTTCCGGCCAAATGGAATCTATGACCACAGCCGGTTGGATGAGGTACTTGTCGGGTTCAATGGCTGAGCTGTCGTTTAGCACCTTGTCAAATTCCAGTCGCAACAATTTTTTTGACAGGGGGTAAATACTCAGCAATTTTGCGGAAGCGGTGTCGGCTTTCGCCAAAAAAGAGGCGTTCTTTTGCCCCGGACTTCCTCCGCGCCAATCGTCGGAAGCTTTCCAGTTTTGTTTGCTGCGGCAGCAGGCTGTGGGATTGATCATTTCCAGGGCCCAGCCACCGTCGTCCTTGTCGCTGTCGGCATACCAGGAGGTTTGGTACTCCAAGGCGTATAAAGTTTCGTTGGCTTTATTGCGTAACTCCAGTCGGGTGCCGCTATTGGTGAGATTGGGTAAATCGGGAAGGGGCAGTACCTTGCCGTAGGGAGAGAGTGCTGTTTCGTCTTGAGGCTTGCAAAGGATGAGCAGGGAGTCTGCTTGGAGCAAAAAGGCAGGTAGGGTTTTGGTGTGGTTTCCGACGATGAGCTTGTAACCTTCCAATTGCAGGGGGGATGAGCTGTTGTTGTAGAGCTCCAGATACTCGACCTCCGGCAAGGCTATGGCTGGTGAGGGGTCGGCCATGATTTCGGTAATGAGCAATTCGCAATGTCGGGCTTGGGGCCAGTTGTAGTAGGTGAAATGGCGAATTTGCTCCGGAGCGGTATTGCCGGCCCTGTCGCGGATTTCATTTGCCGAAAGGCTGTACACCTGCAAGTGTTGCATGGTTTGTGGTAGCTTTAGCATCACCTCTCGTTCATCATCGGGATTGAGGAATGCACTGGAGGGTGAGTCTATATCGGGTGATAGTTCATAGTGTGTCGGGTTGGATACAGAGGCTTCATCCAGGGGTTCGTCGAAAGAGAGCAGCAGGCTGTCCGGGCTGAGTGCTTGAACATTGAGGAGCAGCGGAGGCAGGGTGTCTTGATAGAGGGGTGTTATTTTGATGTCGTCGAGGAAGAAGTGTTTGTTTCTGGTGGAGGTGTATTGACAGAGCCAGCCGAAATAGTCTGCTCGGGAGTAGGTGGTATCTGTAACTTCGCCTTCGAACAACAGGTCTTCTCCCCCTCCGTAATCGGCATAGAGGCGCCACAATCCTTCTTTGTTGCGGGTGATTTGTACCCGGGCTAGGGCCGGTTGGTTGCCCAGGGCTGCAGCAGAGCCTTGCAGGAGCAGTTGGTGATTTTCCCCATCTTGGCGGTACAGCTCCAAGGCGTCATTTGTTCCGCTGATGCCTCCGATTTTGAGGTAATACCCCTGGATGTTTTGCGTGAGGTCGGCTTCCGAGGCCATGAGGTACACTTTGGCGTAGTTGGCTGTAGAGGGTGCAAAATCGAGCCGTATCCAGAAGTTCCAGGATGTAGAGTCGTTCAGCGAGGTGGGGGCCGGTACGCAGAGCAGGGCAGTGTTGGATGATGTGGCTTGCTGGTCGTAGAGTTGGAGTCGATTGTCCACTACGGCGAATTTTTCGCTTTGTCCAATCCAAGTCGGGTTAATGGAAAAATCTCCATCGGAAAAGCTTTCTTCCAGGGAAATTTGCGGAGATGCCACCTGTCCCCAAAGGAGCAGTATGCTAATGAAAAAGAACCGGAATTTCATTTTGAACTTTGTTTTCGGGCAAAGCGCTTATCTTTGACCCTGAGATTCCGGCAGAGGAAGGGAAAGGGAGTTGCAACGGGAGGGGAACGTCTTTTCTCTTTGCAAAATTGCCTGGAGGGGAGTGCTCTCTATGGGCTTTCCTGCTCTTTCCCGGGAAATGTTTTGGTGCTTGTTGTGTTGTTTTTCATGTGTGATGTTTTTTAATTTTCACTGTATTCAAATTGAAATCGGAGTAAGATGAGATTAGCTGTTGTTGGAGCTACGGGTTTAGTTGGAAAAACGATGTTGCGCGTTTTGGAGGAGCGGGAATTTCGCTGTGATGAATTGTTGGTGGCAGCCTCGGAGCGTTCTGCCGGGGGGCATTTGACTTTTCGGGGGGAGGAGTTACCTGTTTTGACTTTAGCCGAGGTTCTTGCTCGCGAGCCGGAGGTGGCTTTGTTTTCTGCCGGTGCAGCTGTTTCTCGGGAGTGGGCGCCGCGTTTTGTGGAGGCCGGTTGCCGGGTGGTGGATAATTCTTCGGCTTGGCGAATGGATCCCGAAGTGAAATTAATTGTTCCTGAGGTCAACGGGCATTTGCTCGGAGAAAAGGACGAGCTGATAGCCAATCCCAATTGCTCGACCATTCAATTGGTGGTAGCCTTGGCGCCTTTGCACAGAGCTTTTACTATCAAGCGCCTGGTTATCAGCACCTATCAGGCTATCACCGGCACGGGGCAAAAAGCCGTGAAGCAGTACGAGCGGGAAAAGGCCGGTGAAGAGCTGAGCGGGGCAGATCGGGTTTATCCCTATCCGATTTTGGAAAACTGCTTGCCACATTGCGATGTTTTCCTGGAGAACGACTATACGAAGGAGGAAATGAAGCTGGTGCACGAGACTCGAAAAATTTTGAGTGAGCCGGATCTGCCGGTTACGGCTACAGCTGTGCGCGTGCCGGTTTTGGGCGGGCATTCCGAATCGGTGAATGTGGAGTTTGAAAAGGCTTTTGAGTTGGATGAGGTGCGGCGCTTGTTGGTTGGAGCACCGGGACTTGTTCTACAAGATGACCCTGCACAGCTTTTTTATCCCATGCCGCGCTATGCCAAGAATCGAGATGAGGTTTTTGTAGGGCGCTTACGTAGAGATGAGACAGTGCCTCATGGTCTCAACCTTTGGATAGTTGCCGACAATTTGCGCAAGGGTGCAGCTACCAATGCGGTACAGATAGCGGAAATGTTGGCTTAAGTGCGTGTTTTTTGCTGATTAATACAATTGCCTTGTTATGAACTTGAATCTTCTTGGGAAAAATGCCCTGGTTGGCGGTGGGAGTCGTGGCATAGGTCGGGCGGTAGCCATTGAGTTGTCTCGCCTGGGTGCCAACATTACCCTCTTGGCGCGAGATGCGAGCATGCTCAGCCAAACGCTGAAAGCTCTGGATCGCTCTAAAGGGCAGGAGCACGACTTTATGGCTGTAGATTACAACGATCGCGAAGATCTGCACCGCAAGATACGCGCTTTGCTCATGCAAAAGCCGGTTCATATCCTCATCAACAATACGGGAGGTCCTCCCGGAGGAGCTTTGCTGGAGGCGGAAGAGGATGCCTTTTTGCATGCCTTCCAAAATCACTTGTTGTGCAACCAGTTGTTGGCTCGGATGTTGCTTCCGGTTATGACGGAATTGCGCTATGGTCGCATTATTAACATTATTTCTACTTCGGTGAAGCAGCCTTTGGACAATCTGGGCGTGTCCAATACGGTGCGTGCTGCGGTAGCCAACTGGGCCAAAACACTGGCCAATGAAACTTCTGCAGAGAATGTTACCGTCAACAACGTGCTTCCGGGCGCTACTGAAACGGATCGTTTAAAACAGATTATCCGGGCGAAAGCGGAAATGACGGGTTTGAAACAAAGCGACATCGTAGAAAAAATGAAGAGCAGCATTCCCAAGCGGCGTTTTGCCCGACCTGAGGAAGTAGCTGCTGCCGTGGCCTTCCTGGCTTCGCCGGCGGCTTCTTACATCCATGGCATCAATCTGCCGGTAGATGGAGGTCGAACCAAATGCCTCTGAGTTTGTTTGCTCAAGGCAAATGTTGTTGAAAGCATGAAGCTTCACTACAAAGAATTCGGTTCGGGTCCTCCCTTAATCATTTTACACGGTTTGTTTGGTTCTTTGGACAACTGGCAAACCATAGCCCGGCAGTTGGCAGAAGATTTTACCGTTTTTATTCTCGATTTGAGGAACCACGGTCGTTCTCCCCATTCCAAAGAGCACAGCTACGAAGCCATGTGTGAAGACTTGTTGTCTTTTATGGAGGAGCATTGGATTTTTGAGACCAATTTGTTGGGACATTCCATGGGCGGCAAACTGGCCATGCACTTTGCTTTGCACCAAGGCGACAAGGTGGAAAAACTGGTGGTGGTGGACATTGCGCCCAAGGCTTATCCGGGTGGACATGAAGTCATTTTTCAGGCCTTACGCGCTTTGCCTCTGGAGGAAATTTCTTCCAGGGCAGAGGCAGAAGCTTGGTTATCGGGTGCTATCATCAGTAAACCCATCCGGCAGTTTTTGCTGAAAAACATGGGTAGGGACAAGGACAATCGCTTTTTTTGGAAACCCAATATAGAAGTCTTGCACCGGCAATATTCCGAAATTTTGCGAGAGATAGACGGTACTCCGTTTGAAAAACCGACACTCTTTATCCGAGGTGGTCGGTCGGCTTATATCCGAGAAGAAGACTTCGCTTCTATTCGAAAACTTTTTCCCCAGGCCATGTTCCATACTATTCCCGATGCGGGGCATTGGGTACATGCAGAAGCATCAAAGGAATTCGTTCAGGTGGCTCGGAATTTCCTGCTTGATCATTGAGTAAGCTCGCCAAAAGTCGGCTCTTTTGCCTATGGGGTTTAAGTGATGGAACTCATCTTCCCGCTTCCAAACCGGGGAAGAGGGCAATTAACTATACTCATAACGAAGTGGTTTGGGAGGCGTCAACCTCCCCCCTATCTTTCGCCTGTTTGCGGGTCATAAATATCCCAAACCATTTCGGTTTGGGGATTTCGATTTGTACCGAGCGATTGCTTGTCTAATTTATTTGCCACGTAGTAGGTATGACGAGAAAAGGGGAATAATGAAAAAGCCGGCGCTAAAAATAAGGTGGGACCAAATGCGCCGGCCGGATTCTCAGGAAAATTGACAACAATTTGGTGCAGTTTAAGCTCAAGCAGAGAGAGAGGAAGAAGTAAAGTGCTTCTATTCAGAAAAGGACAGCTTATGAGGAACTGCAGCCAAAATTGCAAAGCTAAGGTAGAGGCATATATTTTTTTGATGGACTATTCCCGTCTCTAATTCATGGATTTTTTTTGCATTTGTCCACGATTTCTGGACAAATGCTTTTACTTGGCCTTTAATCTCTTTTGTAGTGCATCGAGCTCGTCGCGGTAGCGCGCTGCAGCTATGAAGTCCAAATCTTTGGCAGCGGCTTTCATTTTTTGTTTTGTCTCTTTGATGAGTTGTTCAATTTGATCGCGATTCAAATAGTTGACGAGAGGGTCGGCTACCAGGCTGTGGGCTGATTCCGTTTCAGCTTCGGGCTGTTTTTTACCACGTACGTCGAGGATAGATCGTTGGTTGAGAATTTCTTTTTTGCTTTTGTAAATGGTTTTGGGGGTGATGCCGTGTTTTTCGTTGTAGGCCATTTGAATGGAGCGGCGTCGGTTGGTTTCATCTATAGTTCGCTGCATGGAGGCAGTTATTTTATCTGCATAGAAGATAACCAGGCCATGGGCATTTCGGGCTGCTCGTCCTGCCGTTTGGGTTAGAGATCGCTCATTTCGCAGAAAGCCCTCTTTATCGGCATCTAAGATGGCGACCAAAGAGACTTCGGGCAAATCCAGGCCTTCACGCAAGAGGTTCACTCCGACCAGAACGTCAAATTCTCCCAGGCGTAGATTGCGCAAAATTTCCACCCGTTCAAGCGTGTCCACTTCGGAATGGATGTACCGGACCCGTACGTCAATGCCTTCGAGATAGGAAGCCAGCTCTTCGGCCATTCGTTTTGTCAGGGTGGTTACCAAGACGCGCTCTTTGCGCTCAATCCGTTGTCTGATTTCTTCTAATAAATCGTCGATTTGTTCGTGACTGGGGCGCACCTCAATGGGAGGGTCAAGTAAGCCGGTAGGACGAATGAGCTGTTCAACGACTACACCGCCGGTCTGTTCCAGTTCGTAATCCCCCGGCGTAGCGCTGACAAAAATGACCTGATGAATCATATGCTCAAATTCCTCAAAACTCAAAGGGCGATTGTCCAGGGCTGAAGGCAGGCGAAAACCGTAATTGACCAAGTTGAGCTTCCGAGCGCGATCGCCACCCCACATGCCGCGAACCTGAGGAATGGTAACGTGACTTTCATCGATAATCATGAGATAGTCTTCCGGGAAGTAGTCCAGCAAGCAGAAAGGCCTGGTGCCGGGTTTGCGATTGTCGAAAAAGCGAGAATAATTTTCCACGCCGCTGCAGTAGCCCAATTCTCGCAGCATTTCCAAATCAAAAGTCGTGCGTTCTTTGATTCGCTTGGCTTCCAGCAGCTTACCTTCTCGCAGAAAGTACTGCTCCTGTTCGTACAATTCGTCCTCTATTTCCCGAATGATCTGCCCTAAGCGTTCCCTTGGGGCTATGTAGAGATTAGCAGGAAAAATGGCCGCATGAGTGAGCGATTCAATGCGCTTTCCGGTTTCGAGTTCTATGCGATCAATGCGTTCTATCTCATCGCCAAAAAAAATAATGCGATAGCCGTAGTCCACATAGGGCAGGTGAATATCTACCGTATCCCCCCTCACCCTGAAAGTAGCTCGGGAAAAATCCGTTTCGGTGCGGGAGTACAAACTCTCTGTTAATAAGTACAAAAAGCGATTTCTACTGAGCACTTGCCCCTGATGTAAGCGAATGATACCACTTTTGTAATCCTCGGGATTGCCCATACCGTAGATGCAGGAAACCGAAGCTACGATAATTACATCTCGGCGCCCCGATAAAAGCGTAGAAGTGGCTCTCAGGCGCAATTTGTCCACTTCTTCATTGATGGAGAGGTCTTTTTCTATGTAGGTGTCGGTTACGGAAAGGTAGGCTTCCGGTTGGTAGTAATCGTAATAAGAAACGAAATATTCCACGGCATTGTCGGGAAAAAAATCCTGTAACTCTCCGTAAAGCTGAGCTGTGAGCGTTTTGTTGTGGGTGAGCACTAAGACGGGTCGGTTAATCCGTTCTATCACATTAGCGATGGTGAAGGTCTTTCCGGAACCGGTTACTCCCAATAAAACTTGCGCCCTATCACCTCGTTTCAAGCCTTCTACCAACTGTCGGATGGCTTCGGGTTGGTCGCCCGTAGGTTTAAAGGAGGCCTTTAATTTAAACGACATAGCTTCATTTCTGTACAGAGGTCAACAAGCAGGACACCTTAGTTTTCAAAGGCAAAAGTGCCTAGGCGTTTTCCATCTCTATATTTGACAACAAAAGCATCCGGGAAACCGCTTTCTCTGATTTGGCGCAAGGCGGCTTTGGCTTCTTCTTCCGAAAAGTAATCTCCCATCAAGATGCGTACCACTTTTTTTCCGGGAACGCTTTCCGTTTGCAATTCTCCCAGGCCAAGCACTGCTTTGTAGCGGGGATGGTGGGGGTTGTGTTTTGTTACGGCAATGAGTTGTACCTTGTAGTAAATTCCGACATGCCGCTCAGCTTCGGAAATCCCCTGGGTTTGCTCGTCGTTCTTTTCAAGCTCGGAATGAGTGGACTCTGTTTCTTTCCTGGTCAAATGGACAGGCAATTCCAGTTGGTTACTGCTCAAATCGGAAGTGCTGAATTCAAAATAATTAGACCGATAACCGGGTGCCGAAATTTCTATGGCATATCGGTCATGTTCTTTGGGGAAGCGAAAGCGATATTCATCTCCTTGAAATTCTTTGTCTTCCAGCAAAGTACATTGACCGTTTTTTTCGCAGATATACAAAAAAGCCTGGAAGTAGGGAATTTGCTGTTTTCCCTCTTTGTCGTAAATTTTGCCGGACACTTCCACGTAGGTCTGATATTTGCCGGAAGGCGGGATGAAAAAAATGTCTTCATCGGTGGTAAAAAGCTTCTCTTCTTCATAGGAGCGATTCGACACCAGGTAAGTGCCTGCCCCTCCCGGTACTTCGACGTAGTACATGTCGTCGGCCGGAGAGTTGATGGGCATGCCTACATTTTCGACTTCTCCCCAGTTCCCAAAAGAACCCGGGATGCGAAAAATGTCATAACCACCCAAAGAAATATAACCATCGGATGAAAAATACAAGAGCTGGTTTTCAGCATCGTACCAAGGTGTGATTTCATTGCCAGGCGTATTGATGGACGGGCCTAAATTTACCGGTACGGAAAAGTCCATGTCATCAGAGCTGAGTGGCCGACTCATGTACCATAAATCCATACCCCCTTCGCCCCCCGGCCTGTTTGACGAAAAGATAACAATTTCTTCCGTGTCGGTATGGAATGCAAAAGGTTGCGTGGTGGTGGCTTCTTTTAGGTTGATGTAGTCGCGCAAGCGCACTGGCAGAGACCAAGTTGCACCTATTCGATAGATAACATAAATGGCACATCTGGTAGTCAGCCCGCCCCAACTTTCCACGGATTTGCACTGGGTGAAGAAAAAGCGCTCGTGATCCGGAGAAAAAAAGCCGTTCCCGTAATGATCTTCCGGAATTTGAGGGAAAGTGGAAGGAAGGGTAGCATTTGACCAGGAATTCCCTATTTTTTCGGCTCGATAAATCTGAGCACGACCGCTGCGGGTGGAAGAAAAGTACAGTACTTGTTCGTTAAAAGGTATGGGGGAAAATTCTGTGTGTGGGCTGTTTACGTGATGGTCCAAATGTTGAATCTTTTGCCAGGAGGTTCCGGTTTGTTCGAGTTTGGCCAATTCCTCCAGCCCCAGTCGGCAGCCTTTAATTTCTCGTTCAATCTTTAGCGCCAATTGTTTTTTGTCCGGCCCTCTATAGGTGCCAATAAAATCGGCATAGGCCCGCTCGGCTTCGGCATATCGCCCCACCTGTTTCAGTGCATCGGCATAGTACCATTCGGCTTTTGGGAATTTTTTGTGTAAGTCTTTGACGTGCTGGAAGGCATCTGCAGCATTGAGATAATCTTTGACAATTCGATAAGATAAACCGGCTTGGTAAACGAGGAAGTGTTTTTTTGGTTTTTTCAACCAGGCTTTTTTGTAGTGACGAGCCGCTTCGGCGTACTGGGCTTTGTCGTACAGTTTTTCAGCCAGTTTGTAGTGTTTTTTCCACGACATTTCTTTCTGGGCTTCCAAGGGCAAAGCAGCCAGGAAGAAAAGAGCTGTGAGAATGAATAAACCAACGGGGTTCAGGTGTAATTTGTTCATGGCAGTTTTCCTATAGATCCATGTCAATCAAACGTTCCAAGACGCGGGGGTAGTGCTTGTATTCCAGTTCATGGACGCGTTTGGCAAGGTCTTCGGGGCGATCTGTTGAGAATATGGGGCAACGTGCCCTAAATATAATCTTTCCGCGGTCATAAAGTTCATTCACGTAGTGAATGCTGATG
>JALSKB010000057.1 GCA_026989035.1 Saprospiraceae bacterium
TGCAAGGGTGGATGTTGAAGAAACGGTTACGGATTTGGCTACGATCCGAAAACTGACCAAAGAAGTGGAAAAAGCCGTTGATCAAGCTTATTATCAGCTTGCCAGAGAACTTCTCGAGAACTTGTCCAGTGAAGTGCATGTCAATACGGTGTACATCCCGCTGGCAACTTATCCGGAAGGTTTGAAGGAGGTTGCAATTTTGTTGAAAGAGGAAAAGCTGACTGATGCCGCTCTTTTGCTGGAAAGCTTGCTGAATACTTTGGTCATTGAGGAAAACATTTTGCCCTTGCCGGTACTCAAAGCGCAGGAGTTGGTTGATGCTACCCTTTTGTTGGACATGGATAAGGAAGCGGATCGGGCATTGGCAATCAATTATTTGTCCAATGCCAAATATCAACTGAAGATGGCCGAAGCCTTGGGCTATGGAAAACAAACCAAAGACTATAGGGCTCTTTACGAAACCATAAAGACTTTGGAAAAGAGCATCAAGAAAAAAGAGGCCAAGAAGGAAATTACCTCTTCTTTAGAACAGCTGAAAAAAGATCTGCGAAACTTCCGTCAAAAGTATTTTGGACGGAAGTCGGAGGAAAAGAAATGAGCTGTCAATTTGTCCGCCGGACCATGGCGGTCCGGCGGGCTTTTGAGCGTCTATCTGAAACGTACCCCGTTGTGGCCTGAGGTTTGTGCCAAGTGCTAATTCCGTTTGTCCTTTAAACGTAAAACAGCTGAAAATGAAAAAGGTAAAAGATGATTTTTTCGATCGTGCTCAAACTTGGTTGCCTGATTTGCAACGCTATATAGCCGCTAAATTGAAACAGGCCGAAGCGCAAGGCTTGCTTCCCAAGCACATGTACTCAGCTTCTGAGCTCAGTGATGCTGTTTTGTTGGAATTGTATAAAGAACGTGTACCTTCTGCTAATTTGAAATCTGTAAAAGTTCGGGCTTTTTCCAAGGCTAAGCAAAAACTGGACGAGTTGATGAAGAGAGAAAGTGTTCACCAAAAGGAAATCCCCTTAGGTGAAATCATAGATAACGAATTGCGCTTGATGAATGAGGCTTTTTCTACAGATGGCGATGGAGACTTGCTCCCACTGGAAGAATTGGACGACATTTCTTATCATCAGGAAGACTACAAAAAACAATATTTTTTGCTATCGGATGATACCCGACGCAGTGTATATCGGGCCTTGGGTATTGAGGCGGAGCCTGAAGAGGACGAGACGGAAAAAGTGGAATACTTCTTGCGTCATCTGCCGGAGGAAACGCGTAATATCTTTGAGCTTTATACTTTCGGGAGTTTGCCTGTTGGCGAAATAGCAGGCTTGCTTTCCTTGAACGAAGAAAATGTGGAGCATGCTTTGGTGACTATTCGCCAGACATACAAAAGCTTTGTCAAAACGTATTCTCGCTAAAAAACTACACCGGCTATAGGCGCGGTGCCACACACTTTTAATTTTTAAACAAAATAAGAACATCATGACTGGAATCAGCACTTTTCACGCACAGATAAAAAACTGGTGGATACCTCTTGCGATAGGTGTCGCTTTGATAGCTACTTCGGCCTGGGTCGTTGTGAAGCCTTTGGAAGCTTATTTGGCCCTCAGCCTGCTTTTTTCCTGGCTCATCTTTTTTTCGGGTTTGTTGCATACAACTTTTTCATTGATGAACCGCAAAATCATGGATAGCTGGGGCTGGTATTTGCTTCTGGGTTTGGTCGAGATGGGCATTGGTGTGGTGATGTTGGCTAATCCGCCTTTGTCTGCAGGAGTTCTCCTGTTGTATATGGGTTTTTGGTTTGCTTTTCGCGGTACCATGTCTATGGGATATGCCTGGACTCTTCGCCAAATTGGTGTTAAGGGTTGGGGATGGCTCATGGCCTCCGGACTAATCACTTTGATTTTTAGCTTTTTGATGGTGATGAACCCTCTTTTAGGTGTTATCGGAATCATAACCCTTACAGCTCTTTCTTTCTTTTTTCTCGGTTTGTTTAGCTTGTTGTTAGGCTGGGAACTGAGGAGGATCAATCGTCTTTTTTAAAATGATTTACCATGGTTCATCTCATCATTAAAAACCTCAAGGAGGTTGAAACGGAAGCTGATCGCCGGCAATTGGAAGAACTCGCAGAAAGAGTTCGCCAAAAATTGGAGAAACGTTTGAAGCGATACGGTAAAGAGCTCACCCTGGAGGTCATCGTCAACAAAAGCAGTTCTACCTATTCGCTCAGTGCAGCGGTTGATCTTCGGACTAAAAGAATTCTTCAAGCTGAAGAAGGTAGAGAGCTTATTCCGCTTGCTCACAAACTTTTTGATGAATTTCTCCGGCAGTTCCAACGCCAATTGGAATTGGAACGCAAGGATTACGAGTACAAGCGCAAGCGCTAACCGCTTGTTATGCCCAAACCATTTGCTTTGCTATCAAACCAAACTACTCGAGTAGCGAGTAGCTGAGAATATTCCCAACCCGCCTGCCTGTATGGCATGGCAGGTTGGGAACATACCCGACACGAAATGGTTTAGGAGGCGTCAACCTCCCAAACTCCCTATCTTTTGCTCGTTTGAGAGTCGTAAATATCCCAAACCATTTCGGTTTGGGTAATGGTTTGTGGGGTAGAGAAAGTCATCGGTCTCCTGTCAGCTAGGGAAATAGCATGAAAAAGAGCCGTATGCTCTTACTATTTTCTTCGTATCTTTGAAGTGTAAAGCACTGTGTGCCCCCTTCTCTCTTTGGATTTTTAATGAGCGTGCAGCATCATGCCGATTAAACCCAACAGCTGGTTTGCCAATTTACCGCTTAAGACCAAAATGCAATTGATGCTGCTGCTGCTTTTTGGCATCATTGCCATTCTGGGCATTTGGAGTGCTGTGCACATCAGTAATCTTTCCGACAGTGCCATCCGACAGTTGAGAGACAATTACCGCACGCTCAAATACACGCGGGAAATGTCCTTGGCTTTGAACGACATCATTTATGAACTGGCCTCTCCGTATGCGCTTCAGGCAGACAAGAGAAAAAAGCTTCGCCAGGCCACCGATCAGTTTGAACGCTATCTGGAATTGCAAAACTCTAATATCACCGAAAAAGGCGAAGATTCTCTGACAACTGCCTTGCGCAACGATTTTGCTCTCTTTAAAGAAGATCTCAAACACATAGGAGATTCCACTGACATTAGTGCCTTGCTCATCGAAAAGACGCGGACCATACAGAATCTGCTCAAAGATATGTACTACATCAATGAGATGAGCATTCTCGAAAAAACCGATCAAACCGTTAATAATGCTCAACGCATTACTATCGGTATGATGGCTTTCGGTTTTGTCCTTTTTCTCTTTGCTCTGATCAGTATGTTCTTTTTTCCGGATTACATCTCCCGACCGCTTAAGCAATTGGAGCAAAGCCTGGAAGCTGTTGCCCAAAAGAGATACAGCGAGCGCTTGCCCGTGCGCTCTGCCGATGAATTCGGACAGCTCGCCGTGGCCTTTAACCTCATGGTAGAAAAACTGGACGAATACGAAAACATCAATTTGCAAAAACTCTTGTCGGAGAAACACCGCATCGAAACCCTTATCCAGCAAATGCGGCAGGGCATTATTGGTGTGGACAACGATTTTCGCGTTTTGTTCGTCAACAAAACAGCCTTAAAATTTCTCGATTTACAAGAAGAAGATGTGCGAGGGCAGACCTTGCAAAAATTGTCGGCCAACAACCCGCTTATGTATGAGTTCGTGCGGGAATTGCTTCAGGGAGTGGCCTATGAGAACCGCCTTTACCCTACCATAGAACTGAAAAAAAACGACAAAAAGATTTTTCTCGAAAAAGATATCCTACACGTCTCTGCAGGCCCGCACCACAAAGGCGGATATGTCATTGTCTTGAGGAATATCACCAGCCTTAAAGAGCAAGTCATTGCCAATACCCAATTCATGGCTTCGGTTTCCCACGAAATGAAAACCCCTGTGGCCGCTATTGACATGAGCTTGAAGCTGCTTCAGGATCAAAGACTCGGGCAGCTAAACAAGGAGCAATACGAGTTGACGGATACCATTCGGCAAAATTCCAACCGCCTGCTTCAAATGGTTAATGACTTGCTCGAAATGGCGCGGCTGGAAACGGGGAATATTCGTTTAAACAGAGAGCTCGTGGCACCTGCTTTTGTGGTCGAAAAAAGCCTTCAAAGCGTTGAAGGACTTTATAGAGATAAAGGCGTGAAGCTGAGTGTAGATCTGGAAGAGAATTTGGGCAAGATGTACGCTGATCAGCACAAGACCATCGGTGTGCTCATCAACTTTCTCACCAATGCTTTGCGCTATTCAGCTCAGGGTGATGTCGTTCGGGTCGAAGTGAAGAAGCAAAGACGGACGGTTTTGTTTTGCGTAAGCGATAAGGGCTGCGGCATACCCTTGCAGGAACAAGAGCGCATTTTCCAGCCCTATCAACGCACAAA
>JALSKB010000058.1 GCA_026989035.1 Saprospiraceae bacterium
CATCTTTTCCGACCTCAACAACCTGGAAGACCTGAGCATGCACGATCCCATAGCTTGCACCATGCTGGGCTACACCCAGGAAGAGCTGGAACACTACTTCCAAGAACACCTACCCCTAGCAGCTGAGCAGCTCAAGCTGAGTGTCGAAGAACTGCTCGACAAAATCCGGCTGTGGTACAACGGCTACAGCTGGGATGGAACGAACTTCGTGTACAATCCCTTTTCCATTCTGAACTTTTTTAAAAAGCGCTTTTTTATTAACTTCTGGTTTAAAACAGCCACGCCCACTTTCCTAATCGATTTGGTTCAAGAAAAACAGGCCTACGACTTCGACGGGGAGCGGGTGAGCGAAGTTTTTTTTGACGCCTTTCAAATCCAAAGGGACATTCCCCTGGGCACCCTGCTGTTTCAAACGGGCTACTTGACCGTCAAGAAATACGATATGGAGACGGGCCTTTATACGCTGGGCTATCCCAATCGGGAGGTCAAGTCGTCCTTTCTGGAGTACTTGCTCAGTGCTTTCAGCAAGTTTGAGCCGGGCTTTGGCAAGGAAAAGATACTGCGCTTGCAGCAGGCTCTGCAACAAGAAGATTTTGAAGAACTCAAGGAGGTCATCAACGAGCTGCTCTACAAAGTACCCTATCAACTGTACGACAAGAAGGAGAAGGCCTTCCACCTGGTGGTGCACGTCTTGTTCGACTACCTGGGCGTTAATGTCCACAGCGAGGTGAATACCTCCCGAGGCCGGCTGGATGCCGTGGTGGAGTTGGACGACAAGATTTACTGCATAGAGTTCAAGGTGGACGAATCGGCAGAAAAGGCCTTGCGGCAAATTTTGGAGCGCGGCTACTTGGACAAATACCGCTCTACGGGCAAGAAGCTCATCGCCCTGGGCATCAACTTCGACACGGAGAAAAGGGAGGTGGAGGAGGTCAGCAGCCTGTGTGAGGAGGCGAACAGAGATTCGGCGGATTGATGGATATACTCATGGCGAAGTGGTTTGGGAGGCTGACGCCTCCCAAACTCCCTATCTTTCGCTGGTTTGTGAGTTGTAAATATCCCAAACCATTTCGGTTTGGGTATAAAAGAGCTGCTGTAGGTGTTAACTCGCAGCTAGTGGAAATCCATATTCGGTTGTCAGGTTGATCTTTGATCCAATTAACCCTTAATCGAAAATCAATCACCCCATAACGACCAAGTCCTGACACAAATCATTTCAAAAAATGAGTTAAATCACCAAAAAGAGGAAAAAGTAAAACGACCTTTTGGGCGAACCAAAAACAAAGTACTATGTTTCTCATCAATTGGAGTACTTCCAACATCTTGGTCGCCATCACTTTAGTCCTACTCATTCTCATTCCTTTGGTGATTTTTGCTTTGGCTTTCACCGGTAGAGAAAAAGAATGAATTGGAAAGAGGGTCAATCCGGCAGCCAGGAGAGCAAAAAATTACGCACATTGCCCCCCATAATAGCTTGAATTTCCTCTTCGGAAAAGTCTTCTTTTTGCAAAGCTTCTACGAGCAGAGGTAATCCCGTTAAATCCGTATGACAAGCAATGGCCCCATCGAAATCCGACCCCAATGCCACGTGTTCTACCCCCATTATGTCCGCTGCATAGCGAATGGAACGGGCTGTAGCTGTATAATCTTTACCACAATCCGCCACTTCAAACATGGCAACACCTACTAAGCCCCCATTTTGAGCTATGCGGCGAAGCTGTTCATCGGAGAGGTTGCGTTGGTTGTTGCAGGTGCCTTTTACTCCGGCATGAGAAACCACCACAGGACGTGTAGCGATATCCAGCACATCGGAGACCAAACGAGGAGAAGCATGAGCCAAATCCACGATCATTTTTTTGGACTCCATTTTTGGAATCAGCGCTCTGCCGAAATCCGTTAAACCGCCTCGCTCCACACCATGAGCCGAGCCGCCAATCTCGTTGTCAAAAAAGTGCGTCAAGCCAATCATGCGCACACCGGCCCGATAAAAAGCTTCCAGGTTTTCCATATTGCCCTCCAAAGCCTGCCCGCCCTCGATAGCCAACATGCCAGCAGTAACTTCTTGACCATTTTCGCGATCATTCAGATAGTTGAGCAAGTCCGTCCGCGTTTCTATCACGCGAAAGCTTCCATTTGATTTTTTGGCGAAGCGATGCAAGGCTCGCGCCTGAGCTAAGACCCGTTCCGACAAATCAAACCAGGAAGACAAAGGCCGGCCCTGGACCATGTAAAGCAAAGTGATTTTATCGGTTTCATCGCTGTTTTTCTGAAAATTGAGTTCTTTGGGCACCTTATTGACCATGCTGAAAACCTGTAATCCCGTGTGCATATCCAGCATACGCGGGATGTCCACATGCCCATAGGTGTGTCGCTTCAACAAATTGCGGCGCCACAAAAGCGCATCGCAATGCAAGTCAGCTGTAAAATCCAAGCGGTCATACAAGGCCCTGGCCTCCGGAGAGATCTCGTAAGGCGGAGCTTGATGAACGGGAGTATATTTTTTATCCAAATAGGGCGGCACCAACAAAACGACCACGACATATCCTACAACCAAAAAGGCAAGAAGCAAAAAAAGGATGCGTTTGAAAGATCTCATAAGTTATAGTTTTCATATCCCGACCAAAGCCAGCCTTTTTATCCCAGTGATGAAAAGACAGGCGCTGAAATATATGTCAAGATCTCAGCCATACGGGTCCATGGAACTCACCGCTGCTCGCCAGCTGTAGTGGCTAAACGCTCTAAAAGCTCCTGTATCTCTTTACTATGGGCTCCCGCTGGAAAATTTTCCAGATACTGTTCGCAAAAATAGGGCTGGCGGCTGTTGATAGCTATTTCTGCCATTCGACTTTCCAGCTGAGACAAATGAGGACTGTCCGGATAGCGCTGAAGGAAAGCCGTATAGGCATACATTCTATCTATTTTTCGAGCCTCCGCATAAGCAGCCTCCATTTCCCGATGCCGACGAGCGGCCAAGTCTGCTTCCAGCTGAGCCATATGGGGAAAATCCGGATAACGGACCTTAAAGCGCTCTATAGCACGAGCAGAAGCATCTTCTTTCTTCGTCAACTCGTATAAAGCCAACCACACGGGTTCGGATTCCGGCCGTGCTGCGTACTTGCGAAGGAAGGCTTTATAAGCTTTTGCATTGCCCTCAGCCAGCACCTCCTCAGCCTTGGCGTGCAAAATCTGCTGTCGCATTTTTTCCAAATCCTCCGGATAAGGATAATCCGGAAACATTTGAGCAAAGACATCCACCTCTTCATATTGATCGTGATCGACAAACCACAAATCAAACAACATGGTATAAACCGACTTAACATGAGGGGCATCCGGAAAGGAGCGCACAAAAGCCTTACAATTGCTCCAGGTAGGTTCTTGCAAAACGAGCTGATACATGCGGGTCTGGCGATCCAGGTAGTCCGAGATGATTTGTTCCTCATACGGAAAATTGGGATAGAGGTGCAGAAAATGCCGCAAATCCTCAAACAGAGGATGCTGAAACTTATAACTTTCGTACAAACGCATCCACACCTTGCCTGCCGCGGAAGTATAGCCGGCATATTGTTCCACAAAGCGCTCACATTGTTCTTGAGTTCCCCGTTCGCTCAACAAATCTGCCAGAGCATCAACAGATTCGCGCTGAAAGGAGGTGTGGGGGTATTTTTCGGCGAAGGCAAAAAGGCCTTCCACATCTGCGGCTTTTTTCAAGCACGCCAGTTCATCCGACAGGCAGAAGCTTCCCTCACAAGAACCCGTACAGTTTTTGGCGAAAGCCGAGGCCGGATACTGTTTGGCGAAAGCCGGAAAATCAGCCGTGCCATGCAGGGTAAAATAGGCTGAAAACAATGCTTTGTCAGCCTGATTAAACAAGTCTTTGTTATAGCGCTTCAGGCTTTGGCCATACACGCTCATCAGTTGGCCCCAAGACTGTAGGCTATCTTCGGCCTTTGCCTGTTTGAAAAGCAGTTCATTGCGCTGGCGATAAGCCGAAGCTTTTAATTTGGCGGAAGCCTTGGTAAAAGTCTGTAGAAAGATGTTCCAATCTTCCACATTGCCGTAAGCTTCCGCCATGCGAAAAGCCTGGGCTTCAATGTTGCGCCGCAGGTTGTTGAGCAAAACCAAGGAGACGTTTTTCATCCGTTTGCGCTGCTCGTAGCTCAGCTCGTGATAGCGATCTTCTGCCAGCAAATAGTACTTGTAAGCCTCTTGAGGGCTGAAAGCGGAGAATCCGGGTGTGTTGTACAAGTTGGCCAGGCCAAAAGCCTGTAAGACGGCCTCCGTTTCGCTTTTCGGACTTTCTGAAAAAGCTGCCAAAGCTTCCGAATAACGCATGCGCTCCATCAATTTAAAACCTTTGCGTACCTGCCCCTGAAGCAGCTCAATCCGAAAAATCAAAGAAAGCAATAAGACATAAAAAAACAAGTTTTTCATCTCACCAAGAATTAGTTTGAGCACTTAAAGTGCTTTCCTCTGTGTAGCTAAAAAGACATGTCAGTTCCCCTGTAAAACGCTAAGGTAGGAAGAAAAGAGCAAAACTCGATGCTTTGGTTAAGCCTCTTCATCCAAAAGCATTTCCACTCTATGACGCAAAACATCTACGCCGGACACTACGACTTGCACCTCATCACCCATGCGAAAAACCCGACCGGTATAGCGCCCCACGGCTTTGAGGCGGCTGTCATCTATTTCAAAAGGCTCGCTGAAAGAAGAAAAGCTAACCATACCCTCACAGAGGTTGTCTATGAGCTGCACGAAAAAACCATGCGTTATAATGCCCGAAATACGGCCGAGAAAACTTTCTCCCAAGTGATGCTCCAGATATTCCGCCTGCTTGACTCGGATGGATTCGCGCTCTGCATTTTGCGCCTTGCGCTCCTGTAGGGAAATGTGGCGACATTGCTCTTCCAAAGCAGCTTTATCTGTACGCCAGGCCTGCTTACCCAGGTTTTTAAAGAGGATGCGATGCACCAAAACATCGGCATAACGCCTGATGGGTGAGGTGAAGTGGGTGTAATGAGAAAAGGCCAAACCATAGTGACCGATGTTCTCCGTGCTGTATTCTGCCTTAGCCATGGTGCGAATGGCGATGGGCTCCAGCACCTTTAGTGCAGGATTTTTTTCGGCTTCCTTCAGCATGCGGTTGAAAGAGCCGGCAATAGCCCGAGGCGTACTGATGTCCATCTTAAAGCCCAGCTCTGCTGCAAAGCGAGCCAGCTCCACCACTTTTTCTTCATTGGGCAAATCGTGTACGCGATACACAAAGGGAATTTCCTTGTCTTTGCCCTTTCGGGAAATGAAAGTTGCCACTGACCGATTTGCCAGCAACATAAATTCTTCGATAAGCATGTGAGCATCCAGCCTCACCTTTACATAGGCCTCCTGCGGAACACCCTCCTCGTTGAGCAAAAAGCGCACTTCCTCCGTATCGAAATTGATGGCTCCCTTTTTAAAACGAGCCTTGCGCATTTTTTTAGCCAGCTCGTTGAGTTTGCGCAATTCTTTAACAAAAGGGCCTTTGCCGCTATCCATAACCTTTTGGGCTTCTTCGTAGGAAAAGCGGTGATCCGAGTGGATGAGGGTACGACCGAACCACTGCCCGACGACTTTGCCTTTCTCATCAAATTCAAAAACAGCGGAAAAAGTGTATTTGTCTTCATCGGGTCGCAAAGAGCAAAGTTCGTTGGAGAGCTTTTCCGGCAACATGGGCAAAACGCGATCGACCAGGTAAACCGAAGTAGATCGCTTAAAAGCTTCCTTGTCAAGGGCTGAACCGGGTTTGACATAATGGCTCACATCGGCGATGTGGATACCTACTTCCACATGGCCGTTATCCAAGTCGCGAAAGGAAAGTGCATCGTCAAAATCTTTGGCATCTTCGGGGTCTATGGTAAAAGTAGTTATCTTGCGCATATCCCGCCTTTTGGCCACTTCTTCTTCCCTCATACGGCCGTCCATTTCTTCGGTTTCCACCAATACGCCCTCGGGGAACTCCAGTTCAAAGCCGTTGTTGATGAAAATGGACTGCATAATCAGCTCATTGAGGCTGAGGTTGCTCAGGATGTGAACGACCTCTCCTCGGGGTATGGGCAAGGCTTTGCTCTCCCAATCTTTGATTTTAACAACTACCAGATCTCTGTCCTTAGCTCCGTTGAGATCTTCAGCCGACACGACGATATCAAAAGGGATGTGTTGCTGATCCGGTACGACCAGATAGCGACGCCCCACCCGATACAAGGTGCCGATGAATTGCTCGGATGCGCGTTGCAAGACCTCAACGACCTTGCCCTCCGGCTTGCCATACCGGCCGCGCCTCTTCCAATAGCGCACCCGCACCCGATCTCCGTGCATGGCCGTATTGAGGTTTCTGGGAGCTACAAAAACATCGTTGTGCTCTTTACGTTCACAAACGATGTAAGCAGCCCCACTGCGGGTCATGTCTACATAACCCTCACAGATGCCATCCCCCGATTTGCCGGAAGGCCGTGACTCAAGCCTTCTCTGCCAGGGCTTGAGCTTGAACTTGTAGTCTTCCAGTTCTTCTGCTTTTCCGGCTTTCGCCAAATGCCGCAAAGCCTCGTAAATGCTGTCTTTGCTGTTGGCCAAACCCAGGTTGCGGGCTATTTGTCGGGGATTATAACGCTTTTTGGGATGCTCTTTCAAAAATCGGAAAATGGCTTTTTGTAAATCCGACTGCTTGAGCTTTTTTCCTGAGTTTTTTCGCTTTTTACTCTTCTTTTTGTCTTTGGTCATACTACTGTTTTAAATTGATGCTCGCACCCTATTCTCTTAGAAAGTTTTCTACGATTTGTCCTTCGGGCAAGAGTTCGAACTCTCGGGCCGTGTGTTGAGAGGCATCGGTTCCCCATTTGGCATCGGCTTTCTGCTTACCGGAAATCACGTAAATAATCCAGTCGTCTTCTATATGAGCAACGGATTGGACAACCTCCTTGCCATCGGAGTACAAACCGGCCAGCACCTTTCGATCTATAGGACGTCCGTCTTCGGTAAAAGTCAGCATAACGAACTGGTGATCCATCAAGGCACCTCGCCAATAGATCAGGGCATGGAAGCTGTGGGTATCGGGCAGGCGGAAGCAAGGCACAAATTCCGTCATGTCGTCCATTGCCTTTTGCTCTTCCGGTGTCAAAATGAACTGCTCGACCATTAGAGAGGGCAAGGGGTGATTTTCTTTGCCGAACAGATGCGCCGTTTCTTCCGACAAAGTAACCGGCAGCTGCACTTCGGGGAATTTTTCCAAAAACTGCTTGAAAGATATGTGGGGCGGTTTTTTGTATTCAGGACTCATATACGTGTAGGAAACAGCCTAAGAGGTACAATGGTTGACTATAACAGATAGCGAAATGCTTAAGCGGCAGAAAACCGATCTTCCCCGCTTTGTTCGGCTTGCCGGGGAATGTCAATTTCCACTGAAGTTCCTTCTCCCATCTGGCTCAAAACATCCATGCGGCCACCCAACAACTGCACCCTGGCTTGTATGTTCTGAAGGCCCAGAGTGGCCCGCTGCATCGCCTTGTGGTAATCAAAGCCACAGCCATCATCTTCAACCAGCAGCAAAAGCCTATCTTCCATTTGCACGAGTTGGATGAGGACATTTTGTGCTTGGGCGTGTTTAACTATGTTGGTCGTCAATTCCTGTATAATGCGGTAGAGATTTACCTTGAGTTCACGGGGCAGCTCTTGTTCCAAAGCTACAAGCTCCAAGGAAACGCAAAGTCCGCTTTTTTCGAGTTGGTAAGCCAAATCGCTGAGACTTTCAACCAGGGAAGTCCGTTCAAGAGCAACGGGCGACATGCGATGTGTGATGCGCCGCAATTCTTCTCCAGCATATTGCAAAATGCTCGTCAATTTTTGATAGATTTTTCGGTCTTTCGGTTGAGTCAAACCACCTTCAAAAGCACCCAAATAGGCTTTGATGGCCGTGAAGAAACCACCCAGGCCGTCATGTAATTCTCGGGCTATGTGTTGTCGTTCGTACTCCTGTCCCTCGATCAACTTGCTCATGGCCAACTGGCGATTCTCCGCCTGTAATTCGCGTATGCGTTGCCTTTTGAGCAGGTCTTCTTGTCTATGTAGTTTGCGCTCCCAAAGAAGCTTTTTTCGGGCATAGCCATAAATCACTATGGTTATCATGGCTAAAAAGAGTAAAAAACCACCCAACCGTTGCTTCTGAAGTTTGCTTCGATCCAACTCCAACTGCTTTTGAAGAAGCTCATTTTCCTTTTGCTGCGTTTTGTATTTGACTTCCCACTTAGAGATGTTATCTGCAATTTCTTTATTGAAGTTTTCCTTTTGAATCGCCAAGAACTCCTCTGAAACAGCCAAAGCCTTCTCCGGCTTCCCCAGACCTTTGTACGCCTCCATCAAAAGTCGATAATAGTCTTCTTTGTTGGTGTAAAATTCAACATTTTCGAACAGTTCTTCAGCAGACTCTAAAAGAGCGACAGACTTGGCATACTCCTCGTTCTTGTTGTACAAGTTTGCCAGCAAGGTTGTCATCACAAAAGCTCCGTATGGATAGTCGTTTTTCAGATGGAAGTCAAAAGCTTTTTCCATTTTCTCCACCTGCAGCGAATCTCCGATAAAAAGACGGCCGTAGTGCAAGGGGTCCTCTAAAAAACGAGGATTACCCTCTCTGAGAAACAACAAGTATTCGTTGTAGAACGAAGCAAAGGCATCCATGGAATCCAGGCTGTAAAAAAAGTCTGCAACGAGATAGAGCATATAGCCATACTGCCCTCTGTTTTGAATCTCCCTTTTGCCGGATGCATACATTTTTCGGAAAGAAACAGCTGCTTGAGAGAAATCTCCCAAATCCTGATAGATAACTGCCTGAAGCCTGTAAAACTTCCAACTCTTCTCCAGCTGCCGTAACTCGCTAATCCATTCGTATTTTTTGAGATAGTAAAAAGCAGAGTCATAGTTGGGTTTGCGAGAATAATACTGTCCCAACAGCAAAGCACAACGTCTTTGCTCTTCCCACATGCCCAATTCATTAGCTACAGACCAAGCCTCTTCCAGAATCTTTAAAGCCAAATCGTACTGCAGAGATTTTCTAAGACCCCAGTAGAACATCTCCAAAAAGTCAAAATAAACAGCATAAAGCCCTCTTTCTTTTAAGACCTTCAAAACCTGCTGAGAGCAAATTTCAGCATGCTCGTACTCCTCGCTACAAAAATCACTGAGCAAACGAGCATGCTCCATAGATGCGCTATCCGGTGCATGCAATACAAGCTGCCACAGGGAATCGGGTATTTCTATAGCAGCCCTTTGGGAAAAAAGAGCTGCATTTGGCGAAAGCCAAAAAAAAACAAAAAAAAACGGTATCTTTGGGTTCATACGGACTAATGCTCAAAAGCCGGAAAATAAGGCTGTAGTTAAGAACGTGCTAATACCACGCTTTTATTTCACAAACACCTTAAAGATAACATGACTTTCCATACGATCAAACTGCTCTTGCTCTTTTTTTCAGCAAACACGCTTTTACAAGCCCAAAGCCAGCGCGTCCTGCATCAGACCTTTGAGGTCAACGGCATAGAAGAAATTCACCTGGACTTGTATGGAGAAGTCGAACTAATACCCTGGGCCGGTGCACAAATCATGAGCGAGACGCAAGTTCGCCTGGAAGGAGCCCCTCCACATGTACTCAAATTTTTCATCGAAGAAAAAGAGCGCTACAAGATTGAGGGCGTTTTGGGTCCGGACTATTTCGTGCTGCAATCGGTTGACAAAACCCGACCGCAAATCATCTACAAGAGCAACGAATGCTACGAAGAAGTAAAAATACGCTTATTCATTCCCGAGGAGTTTGAAATTTCCGAAGACGGCAAGGTCTTACGCCGGAAGCTTTGAGCTTCATGGCGGCCTTTCGGCAAATGCCCAAAAAGGCTTATTTTTGCCTTCATGCTCAAATCGCTACACATAAAGAATTACGCGTTGATACGCGATTTACAGCTGGAGTTCGACCAGGGGCTGACCATCATCACCGGAGAAACCGGAGCGGGGAAATCCATTTTGCTGGGTGCTCTGGGGCTTATCCTTGGAGAACGGGCAGATACCAAAGTGCTGTACGATACCCAAAGCAAGTGCGTTGTCAGAGCTGTTTTTGACATCAAACGATACAACTTAGGCGATTTTTTTCAACAACACGACCTGGACTACGAAGACGAACTCCACATCCATAGAGAACTGACGCCTTCCGGCAAATCTCGGGCCTTTGTCAACGACACCCCCGTACGTCTAAACCTGCTTCAAAAACTCAGTGGTGCACTCATCGATTTGCACCGGCAGTTCGACACCCTGGACATCAACAACATGTCCTTTCAACTCCGCTTGCTCGATGCTTTAGCCGGGCAACAAGACCAAGTCAAAACCTACCGCAAAGCATACCAAACCTACCTAAGCAAACTGAATGAACTGAAACAACTCGAACAGAGGCAAAAGCAAGACAGCTTCGAGCGCGACCATTTGCGCTATTACCTGGAAGAAATCTCCGAAGCACAAATCAAACCGGGAGAGCAGGAAGAGCTGGAACAGCTGGAAAAAAGGCTGGTACATGCCGAAGAGATCGGCCAAAGGCTCTATACTACCCATTACCAATTGTTGGAAAGCGACAAAGCCGTCTTGGACAGCATCCAAGAGCTGCTGTACGAACTGGGCAAATGGCAAGAGCAGCTGCCTGCACTCAAAAATTACGTGCACCGCATGGAAGAATTGCTAATCGAGATGAAGGAATTGACCGCCGAATTGCCCGAGCTGAGCAAAGAGGTCGAAGCCAATCCCGACGAACTCGAATCCGTCCGGCAACGCCTCGACCAGCTATACCGCCTGCAAAAAAAACACCAACTGACCTCTGCCGACGAACTGCTCCAAAAACAGCGGGAAATAGAAGGAAAACTCAGAGAAGAAAGCGACCTGCTCCAACGCATAGACGATTTAAAAAGAGAGGTCAAAGAACGGGAAGAAGCTTTGCACAAACTGGCAGCTACCATCAGCAAAGCCCGACAAAAAGCAGCGCCGCCTTTCCAAAAAAGGGTTGTCAAGATGCTCCACCAGTTAGCCATGCCTTCGGCTCAATTGGACATTCACTTTTCGCCAACAGAAGAACTTACACCCTCAGGCACAGACCAGGTTGAATTTCTCTTTTCGGCCAACAAAGGCATGCCTCTGCAAGCCATCAAACAAGTGGCTTCGGGCGGAGAGCTTGCCCGCCTGGCGCTGACAACCAAATCCCTGGTGGCCAGTGCCATCCCTCTGCCCACCCTCATTTTCGATGAAATAGATACCGGTATCTCCGGCGACGTGGCACGCAAAATGGGCCATATTCTGGCTGAGTTGGCAGAGCGCCATCAGGTCATTTGCATCACCCACTCGCCGCAAGTTGCAGCCCGAGCCGGCAAACACTACGAAGTCTTTAAACGCGAAAGCAAAGACAGCACCCAGACAGGTGTCGCTTTGCTTCAAGATGACCAACGCATACACGCCCTGGCCGTCATGCTCAGCCAAAATCCGCCCTCCGAAGCAGCCATAGCCAACGCCAAAGAACTGCTCGAGGGCCAATGAGGCGGAAGTTTGGCTTTGTGCTATCTTTGCCTCTCTTCATGACAAAATCAACTCCAACAGCTTGGACGAGCCGAATTACGCCAAGCATGTGCTTAAACGTCAAAGAATATCAAAAACAGCCAGCTCATGAATCACCAACTACTCCAAGGTAAAAAAGGCATTATTTTCGGAGCCTTAGACGAGCAGTCCATCGCCTGGAAAGTCGCCGAACAGTGCGCTGCAGAAGGCGCTCAAATCGTCCTAACCAATGCGCCGGTGGCCATGCGCTTCGGCAAAATCCAGGAACTGGGCGAGAAAATCAACGCTCCGGTCATCCCGGCCGATGCCACCAAAACCGAAGACCTGGAAAACCTCATCAACCAGGCTACGGAACACTTCGGCAGCAGCCTGGATTTTGTTCTCCATTCCATCGGCATGTCGCTCAACATGCGCAAAAAGCGAGATTATACCGATTTGAACTACGAATGGATGCACAAAACACTGGACATCTCGGCCATCTCTTTCCATCGCCTCATGCAAAGTTTGTGGAAGCTCGATGCCATGAACGAATGGGGCTCCATCGTAGCACTTTCCTACATAGCCGCTCAACGCGTTTTCCCCGACTACAACGAAATGGCCGAGGCCAAAGCCCTGCTCGAATCTTTCGCCCGCAGTTTCGGCTACCATTTTGGCAAACGCAACAAAGTCCGAGTCAATACAGTCTCTCAATCACCTACCATCACCACAGCTGGTAGCGGAGTCAAAGGCTTCGACGATTTTTACAACTATGCAGCAAAGATGTCGCCCCTGGGCAATGCTTCTGCAGAAGACTGCGCCCGCTTTTGCGCCGTGCTCTTCTCCGACTATACCCGCATGGTCAGCATGCAAAATCTCTACCATGACGGAGGCTTCTCCAGCATGGGCGTAAGTCCGGAGGTGCTCCAATAAAAGGGAGCAGCCCGGCTACTTGCTAAAAAAACGGCCTATGCACCTCTCAGCCTGGATAGGATTTATCATCTTGATGGGCTTGCTCATCGCCTTGGATTTGGGCGTCTTTCACCGCAAGGCCCATGCCGTGGGAAGCAGGGAGGCCCTCAAGTGGAGCCTCTTTTGGATTGCTCTGGGCGTGGGTTTTTCCGGCCTGATTTACCTGGCCTACGAAAACCACTGGAGCGGCTTGGGCCTGGCGGCTTACGACCTGCCTTCCGGCAAAGAGGCTCTGATTACCTACCTGACGAGCTACCTCATCGAAAAATCGCTCAGCCTGGACAACATTTTCGTGATGTCCCTGGTCTTCAGTTATTTTCGCATACCGCCCAAGTATCAACACGAAGTGCTGTTCTGGGGTATCCTGGGTGCCATCTTTTTTCGAGGACTGATGATTGGAGGTGGCCTCTTCCTCCTGCATCGCTTCGACTGGCTGATGTATGTCTTTGGCCTCATTTTGCTCTATTCCGTTTACAAGATGTGGCGCATGGAGGACACCGAAATCGACCCCCGGAAAAATCCGGTCGTCAACTTTTTTAAGAAGCTGTTTCCCGTTACGCATCAATTGCACGGTGATAAGTTCTTTGTGCGGAAAAAAAAGTACAGGGTTGCCACGCCTCTATTCATTGCCTTGCTGGTCATAGAAACCACCGACATCGTGTTTGCCTTCGATTCGGTTCCGGCCATCTTTGCCATCACCACAGACCCCTTCATCGTGTACAGCTCCAACATCTTTGCCATTTTGGGTTTGCGAGCCCTCTATTTCGTGCTCAGCGCGATGATAGACCGCTTCCAATATTTGGAAAAAAGCCTGACCCTTATCTTGCTGTTCATCGCACTCAAGATGCTGGCAAAAGATGTGCTGCACATTCCCACCCAGTTTTCTCTGCTCTTCATCCTTTTGGTCCTCGTTTTTGGCATTTTGTATTCCCTCAAACACGAAAAATCACAGAAACATGCTGAGTAATTGGCTGCAACCCGTACAAAAGCTTCTGGCCGAACAGGCGAAGAGTCTGCACGAGGAGCAACTGGGCCGTTACTTGAAAATTCATACCGCAGGAGCTTTACCCGATTTGCCGAAAGGCTCCGTGGCACTCATCGGCATGCACGACAAAACAGCCGATGCCTTGCGCAACGAACTCTACGCTTTGAGCGCCCCTTTCGGGAAACTCCCCATAGCAGACCTGGGCAATTTGCGTCGCAAAACCGATTCCTTTGCCATTCCCCTGCTCAAAGAGCTCTTGGAGGGTGGTGTGCTCCCCATTCTCCTGGGGAAAGAGGCACAACAACTGCGCGCGCTTTTCCAGGCTGAGCTGCAAAAACAGCGTGCACTTAAACTATGCCTCATCGACGAGCGCATGGCCTTACTCGAAAAAGACCCCCGCACGGGAAAAAAGAGCTATCTGGAAGAAATTGCCCAATGGCCTCCGGATAAATTGTTTCACCTTTGTCTCATAGGGTTGCAAGCTCATCTGGTACGGCCCGGGCAATTTGCCTGGCTGGAAGAACGGCAGTTTAGCTTCCTGCGCCTGGGACAACTGCGCGACGACATCATGGAAGCCGAACCCTTCTTGCGGGATGCCGACTTGCTGGGTTTCCATCTCTCCGCACTAAAAATGAATGAAGCCCCCGGCGTAAAATGCGCTACTCCCAACGGTCTCTATGCCGAAGAAGCCTGCCGCCTAGCCCGCTTCGCCGGCATGAGCGACAAACTATCTGCTTTTGCTCTCTTTGGGCTTCATCTGCCTCTTGACCGCAATAACCAAAGTGTACAAATTGCAGCTCAAATCATCTGGTATTTTATGGAAGGTGTCAGCCGGCGCGTAAAAGACTACCCCTTCTCTACGGACCAAATGACGGAATACGTCATCCCCCTACCACAAGAACAAGTCGAACTCAGCTTTTGGAAGAGCGAAAAATCGGGCCGCTGGTGGTTTCAACCGCTCCACCACAAAGAAGAGACGGAAAAACGACATCGGCTCGTTCCCTGCACCTACCAGGACTACCTCAAAGCTGCCTCCGGAGAATGGCCTGAAAAATTGTTCCCCAAGTAAATCTCAAGTCCGATAAAAGGCGCTATCAGCTCTATCAGTTTGCTGCCATACCCAAACCGAAATGATTTGGGGTATTTACGACCCACAAACCGGCGAAAGATAAGGAGTTTGAAAGGCTGATGCCTCCCAAACCACTTCGCCATGAGAATACAAATGCCCAATCTCTGACAAACTTTTTCTATCGTTAATGGCCTTCTAAAAGAGTTAAAAGGCTAACTTTGGTATCTCAATTCAGACTTTTTGCCTTTGCCTTTAAAAGCGGAAATGGAATAGAGCAAAACATTCCCGAGTTTCTGATTTTTCGCAGAGCAACTCAATTTTTAGATATCCCTCTCAAAACAACAACATGCAACAGCTTAAAATACTTCTGCTTCTCAGTCTGTTCGCCTTTGCCGAAAGGCTGCATGCCCAACAACCACCCTCCATGAACATGGAAAAACTCGCCTCCTGGCGCGACTCCTCCCTCAACTACAACGACATCTGGGGCTATGCCGACTGCGATGGCCGCGAGTACGCCATAATCGGCTCTTCGCTGGCCGTGCATTTCTTCGACCTGGAAGACCCCGCCAACCCCGTTGAAATTGCCAACTTCCCGGGCGGAGACTGGGTCATCTGGCGCGACATGAAAACCTACGGACACTATGCCTATTCCGTTTGTGACGGCTGTAGCGAGGGCATGATGGTTTTTGACCTGTCTGACTTGCCCAATTCGGTAACCAAAGTATTGCAAACCGACCAGTATTTCAGCAGTGCCCACAACATTTACATCGACGTCAATAAGGGGCGTTTGCACGTCATAGGGGCCAACAATGGCGACCTCATTTTCGACTTGACTCAAACACCGGAAAACCCTCAACTTATCAACAACCTCAGCTGGGCCGGCGGCTATGCCCACGACCTCTTTGTCCGCAACGACACGACTTACGGCTCTCATGGCTTCAACGGGCTGTACGTGCACGACGTATCCGACCCGCAAACCGATGTGGTGCTGGGCAGCCTTACGTCCTACCCCGAATCGGGCTATAACCACGCCTCCTGGCTCTCGGCAGACGGCCACTACCTCGTCATGGCAGATGAAACGCACGACCGCGGCCTCAAACTGGTGGATGTCAGCGACTTGAGCGACATGACCGTAACGGATGTCTTCCGCTCGGCCCTGCTCGGGCCGGCAGAAACCGCCAGCATACCCCACAATCCCTTTATCAGGGGAAACCTCGTCATTTGCTCTTACTACCACGATGGCGTTCAGGTTTTCGATTTCAGCGACCCGGAAAATGTGCAACAAGTAGCCTGGTACGACACCTACCCCGACAACACCGACTACAACGGCTACCAGGGCTGCTGGGGTGTCTATCCCTTCTTGCCCTCGGGCATCATCATCGCCTCCGACATCACCTATGGCTTGTTCGTCCTGCAGCTGGATGAATCTATCCCGATAGCTGATCTTCCCATTGACATTCAAACAGGCAGCTATCCCCAAGACCTGAGTCTCCATGCCAACCCGGGGCTGTCCGTTTGTGAAGGAGAGGAAGTGAGCCTTTCGGCAAATGCCGAGGCAAACAGCTATCAATGGTATCAAAACGATGCCCCGCTAAACGGGGAAACCGCCTCTGTCCTTCAAGTAACGGAAAGCGGCAGCTATTACGTCGAACTGTCTTCAGGTCAATGTACGGTTTTTTCCGAGGAAGTTTTTGTCGAGGTTTTGCCTGCTCCAGATACCCCCGAAATTTCTTTTGACGGCTCGCAACTGAGCAGCTCAGCCACGGCAGCCTCTTACCAGTGGTATCTCGACGGACAGCCGGTAGCCGGGGCCACGCAAGCCACTTATACGCCTTTGGTTTCGGGCTCTTATAGCCTGGAAATCAGCTCGGACAACGGTTGTACGGCAACATCCGAACCTTTACAAGTTACCGTTACAAGTACTACCACAGCATGGGCTAAGGTTGGACTTTCCGCCTGGCCCAATCCCGTTTCCGACCAATTGTGGCTACAGTCTCGAGCCGGTGGAGATTTTCAGGTTGAACTCTGCGACAGCCGGGGCCGGGTTTTGCTTCAGCAACAACTGAAAGCCGGCAGTTCTTTGCAACTCGACTTGTCGGCCTGGCCGGCAGGCCTTTATCTGCTGAAGGCCATCCAAGAAGAACAAACCGCCACCATGAAAGTGGTTGTGCAATGAGAAAACAAAAGCAGCCGGTAACTCCTTGGGTTTCCCGGCTGCTTTTACTGCTCTCCCACAATCCGATCTATCGGCAAAGTTTCTGCCTCTTCAAAAGAGCGCAGGGCATTGAATACTTTCCAAACGGAAAAAAGTGCCAAGTCTTTCGGCCTGATTTCAGCTTCAAAAAGAATGCCTTCTTCCAATAAGCGCTGCCGAGCCGTACCGCGCAGCAAAGGCGCAGAAGGCGTAAGCCAGCGGGAGCCGTCAAAAAAAGCTATGTTGCAAAAAGTAGTGTCGGTAATTCGGCCGTTTTTGACAATCAACACATCGTCGCAAGAAGCACGCAAAGCAAACAAGCGCTCCAAAGCCCTGCGGTCGCTGTATTTCAAGTGGTAAGATATCGCATTGTCTGTGAGCAGGCGCAAAGAGCAAACGGGCTTTTTGACATAAGGCCGCAACTGCACACTTCTCCCTTCCCGACCGTAATCTATGCGCAGCCTGTAGAGATGCCCTTTTTCAAAGCTCGCCTCAGAAAACCGAAGACCTTCCAACAAATCGTAAGGAGGCTCACTGCCGAAATGGGTGCGGTAAGACGCCCTGAACCTCTTCACGTGAAAAGCCTCATGGAGAACTTTCCCGTCTTTGACGCAAAGTGTTTCAAACAAGGGGAACATAGATCTTGCTGATTAATTCCCGATACTCTTCCTCTTTGCTGCTGTGAAAGGTGATACCCCCTCCGCTTCGGTAGTACATTTTGCCTTCTCGCTGTTCGATAAAGCGAATATTCACAGCACTGTCCAGATTTTCTCCGTCAAAATAGCCGAATACCCCGGTGTAGTACCCCCTGGCAGCGATTTCTGCATCCTCTATAATCTGCACAGTCTTTCGCTTTGGCGCACCACTAACCGAGCCTGCCGGCAAAAGCTTTAAAAGCAGCTCTCCCAACCGGCTCCTCCAGTCAGCCGGCAGCTCCCCTCTGATTTCCGAGCTCGTCTGCAGCAAACTGCCTCGGTTTGTGTCGATGCGTTCGACATACCTATAGCGAGTGAGCTGTACATGGCGGGCCACCATGGATAAATCGTTGCGCAATAAATCGACTATGGTGTTGTGCTCCCATTTTTCCTTTTCATTGTTCAACAGCTTTTCTGCAGCATTCTCCAAGGCTGCTGAAATCGTGCCTTTCATGGGATAACTGTAGATAAAGCCATCTCTTATTTGAACAAAGCACTCGGGAGAAAAGACGACAAATTCATCTTTTTTGTACAATTTATAGGGCGCCTGAGCCAGATGAAAAATCTCTTCCAAGGAGCAGTCCAGAGATATTTCGGAGGGGAAAGTCAAATTGAGCAAATAAGTATCTCCATGCCGAATGTGCCGAAGCACTTTCCGAAAGGCCCGGGCATAGAGCGTCCTGTCCATCGGCTGGATTTCCATTTGAGGCTTGATACTTTTGGGCTCTCCAAAGGAAGAAATACCCCCCAGACTAAAAAACAGTCCATATTCTTTTGCCTCCGAATGCCTGCAAACAAAAGGCCTTTCACCCTTAAAATCAATTAAGAACAAGAAAGGCTCCCCTGCTTTGGCATAATCTGCCACCTTTTCTTTAAACAGCTCTCGATCCATCATAAAGTTCAACTCCCTTTAACAAAGTTGTGCAATAATTTTTCACCCTGCGGGCTCAAGAAAGATTCCGGATGAAACTGCACACCATGCAAGTCATAAGTACAATGAGAAACGGCCATCAACAAGCCGCGGGAAGAAAAGGCTATGGGCTGCAAACAGGAGGGCAGATCAGAAGCCTCAACGACCCAGGAGTGATATAAGCCCACCTGCATGGAAGGAGGCAAGCCTTCATACAAATAGCCGGGCTTGTCCAAAAGCCTGAGCTCGTGTTGTTGCCCGTGGATGACTTGTTTCAAGCGTTTCAAGCTTCCGCCAAAATAAGTGCACAGAGTCTGATGGCCCAGACAAATTCCCAATATGGACTTGCTGTCTTTGTAGTTCTCCAGCAGCTCGTATAGGAACGGGAAGTCATCGGGTTTGCCAGGCCCAGGAGACAGAATGATTTTGTCGTAAGCGGCAACGGTCTTTAGAGGCAGAGAGGTTGAGGCCTTGACGCTTACCTGGATATCGGGAGCCTTGTTCAGGGCATTGGCGATGTTAAAAGTGAAGGAGTCTTCGTTATCGACGATCAATACTTTTTTCATGGGTGGATTGGAAGAAAGCTTTTTTAAAGATCTTCGGGTCGGTCTATGTCCCGAAGCATGGGAGCCAGAGCAATCCTGAAAGATAACGGACTGAGTCGTCGAAGAGTTTGCCAAAAGACCTTTTCGTGGCTCCATTGCATATCGTCAAAGAGAGCGCTGAGGCAAATTTCGCTTTGCAGACAGGCAGGGCTAAGGCCAATGAGGTAATACCCTCCATCTTCTGCAGGGCCGATAACCAGGTCATTGGGTGGTCGAGTCTCGCCTGATGCGGGGCTTATTTGCCGAAAGGCAGCCGACAAAACAGCTTCGGTTAAATCGGGAATATCACTTCCTATGAGCAGGGCTGCCTCACCGGGATAACGGGCTGCCGTTTGCCGAAAGGCTGTTTTCATGCGCTCGCCCAAGTCCTTACCCTCCTGTTCAAAAAAGAAAAACTCCCCGGAGGGGAGCCATGTAGAATCAGGGCTCGGTCTTTCGCCTTCGAAAAAAATCAGGCGACGAAGGGGCAATTGCAGACTGACTTGCAAAGTGTGACGTAGTAGGTCGAGATAAATTTCCAGCGCTCTTTCTTCTCCCAGAGTAGCGGCCAGGCGGGTTTTCACTTTACCTTGCTCGGGAGTTTTCAAAAAGAGGATGAGGTTCATGGGCAAGTTGATTTACTTGTCTTTTTTGTAAAACTCCTTTTCATCGACGATTTGCACGCGTTTGCCCTCTTTCAACTTGCGAGAAACGGCCTCAAAAGGACCGGCCACCACTTCATCACCCTCTTTCAAATCTCCTTCTACAATTTGAATGTAATCGTCGTCTTGCACTCCTGTTTTGATGCGCACCATGCTGACCGTATCCGCTTGCACTCGAAAGACCAATTCGTACAACTCCTTGCTATCTTCCTCTTCACGAGCTCCTACGGCCTGAATGGAAACGCTGAGTGCATCTTTGACCTCACGGGTGCGGATGTCCACCGAAGCCGACATGCCCGGGCGGAAGGGGTAGGGCTTTCCGGGTTCAATCAAATCGAGGTAAGAGTCCGGCAAAATATCTATGGTAACGACAAAATTGGCGACCTGGTCGGTGGAGAGTGCCGTATTGCCACCCACGGAAGACGTCAGGTCGTTGGAAGAGTGCGCAATTTGTCGGACACGCCCTTTGAATTTGCGGTCCACATAGGCGTCCACCTCGATGTCCACATCATCGCCTATGGCGACTTTGGGGATATCCGTTTCGCTGACTTCCACCTGAACTTCCATGGCGTGCAAATCAGCTATGCGCATCAATTCCGTGCCGGCCATTTGGATGGTACCGACCACGCGTTCGCCCTCTTCCACATTCAATTTAGAAACGGTGCCGTTAATGGGTGCATAGAGGCTGGTGCGCTTAAGGCTGGTTTGCAGTTCTTTGAGGGTGGCTTCGGCACTTTGAACGTTAAACTGAGCGGCCTTTACACTTTCTTCGGCCGAGCGAATAGATGCTTCTGCACTGCGCAAATTGGCTTCCAGCGCTTTGAGATTCGACAATGATGTTTCAAATTCGGCCTGAGCAATGACACCGTCGTGTAACAATTGTTCATTGCGCTTGTGGATATCCCTGGCGTTAATGAGTTGCGCCATGATTTGTTCTTTTTGCGCCCGCAAATTATCCACCTGGGCCCGAGCATTGGCCCATTGGGCTTTAGCACTATTGACGGCAGCCCGCCCCCGCTCCACTTGAGACTGATAGGCATCGGGGTCTATGCGAGCCAGCAGTTGCCCGCTCACCACAGAATCGCCTTCTTCGACAAACAGTTCTACCACTTCACCTGAAACATCCGAGCTAATTTTAACCTCTGTAACGGGAAAGATTTTCCCACTGGCAGATACCAGCTCCACAATATCTCGGCGGGTGACTTTTTCTGTAAAAACTTTTTCTCCCTTGGGTTTATTGCGGGATTTCATCACGGCGACAAAGCCCAACAAGAGAATAGCAGCAATGAGGGCAAAAATGACCTTTTTTTGATTTTTCATGTTTCGTCGGATTGTGTTGAAGGCCTACAGGCTTAGAGGTTTCCCCAGGTAAAAGTCCACCAATTTGAGGTAAAAGATGTAGGAGTATTTAGCCCGCAGCAAGTCGGCCCGGGCTTGTTCCATGCGAGTTTGTGCGGCATTCAGCTCATAAGCATTGATGGCGCCCAGTTCAAACTTTTTGGCAGCGTTTTCGTAAGAGGCTTGTGCTGATTGGAAAGCATTTTCAGAAGCCAACCAGGCTTCTCGGCCGGCCCGTGCATTAGCTACGGCGTTTTGAACGGAGGTTTGCAAATTTTGGATGTCCTGTTTTCTATTGAGATGGGCATTCAATTCGCTGATTTGAGCGCGTTGCACATTCAAGCGTGCCGATGAGGCGTTGTAAATCGGGATTTGCAAGCTCAGGCCGATGCTTTGACCGAAGTTTTGGTCCAATTGATTCCAGTAGGGATTTTCCCCGAGAAGGGGCACTTGCTGGTTGAATTCAAAAGTTTGAATGCTGCCATCGGGCAAGCGCACGTCCAAAGGCACGAAGGCATAGTCATAGCCAATGATTTGACGTGCAGCGCTGGACCAGTTGGTATTCACTTGCGCAAAGAGATTGAGAGAGGGCCACTGCCTGGCACGGGCTATTTGCACGGCCTTGGCTGCGCTTTGGAGACGAAATTCGTCAGCTTGGATGCGAGCCTGATTAGTCATGGCTGCTAAAAAGACTTCCTCATCGGAAAAGAGCAGGGGGTCTGCTTTTTCGGGTGGTTCCAAATCGGGTTTGACGATTTCGAGGGGTTCATCCATGGGCAAAAGGAGCAATTGGCGCAATTGGAGTTTGGCCTGCTGAAGTGCATTTTGCACCAAGACCAGGTTTTGGCGGGCTGAAGCCAGCTGGGCCTGCATTTCCAATCGATCATTTGCCGGAAGGCTACCTGCAGCGATGAGTTTTTCCGTTTGCTTCAGTTGTTCTTCGGCCAAATCGACCGAAGCCTGGGCTGCAAAGAGCTGTTCTTCGTTCAACAAAATATTGAGGTAAGCCGTGGCCACAGTCATGGCCATATCCTGCTCCAGGGCCTTGGCTTCGTACTTAGCCGCTTCAATTTCCAAATGACTTTGCTGTATGCTGAAACGACGACTTCCTCCGGCAAATAACGGCATACCTGTTTGCAGAGAGAAGCTGTTGTATTTGATGTTTTGGGTGTTGAAGGTGTTGGTGGTAGGGTCGATGGTTCGCCCCAATTGCACCCCGCCGTTTACGGTAGCATTGAAGCTGGGAGTCAAAGATCGAACGGCTTGTTTTTTAGACAACACGGCCTGCTGCACCGCCAGATCGGCTTGTTGCACGGCAATGCTGTTTTGACGGGCCAGCTCGATACAATCTTGGAGGTTTAAAGGATGCTGAGCACTTAAAGCCAATGGAAAGAAAAGCACTAAAAAAATTAAAACCGGGTTCCTGCTTGGAAAACACCTCATGATGCTTGGATTTTACTGCGAAAATAAGCGATGACTCTATGGGGCAGATGCTTTTTTATATCAACGGACGGGATTTGCGGACGAGCAAACAGTTAAAAGCCTTCCCTCAGAGAGATTTTTCTATCTTTGCATGCATTTCCCCCTGTTCGGCAAATGCCCTTTGCACGCATTTAAATTCAAGAGATTGAAAACAGATAGGGCCTTGGGATGCAGGGGGTGGGCCGTTCGGATTATTTTGTTACGGGCATAGCACCAAGCGCATAGATTATGGGACTGTTGATTTTTCTCGTTTTTTCGTATGTATTGCTCAGCTTGAGTTTGTACTTTGTTTTTGAAAAAGTCGGTGAAGCCGGCTGGAAAGGCTTGGTGCCGGGCCTCAACTTTGTGGTGTGGAGTAAGCTGATCGGGCGCTCACCTTATTATCCGCTCTGGCTGTTGGTGCCCATTGTCAACATCTTTGCCTTCGTGGGCATGTGCATTGATCTGGTGCGCAGCTTTGGCAAATACAGTTTTTGGCACAGCGTGCTGGCAGTGGTCTATCCACCTGCTTTCTTCTTCTATTTGGGCTTGAACAAAGAAGAGAAATTCATAGAACCGGCCTGGAAAAAAGAGCAGGAATATCTGGCTCAACTCAAGGAGGCCATGAAAAAAGGAGATAAGCGCAGCCTGCGCAAGCTGCAGCAAAGCCCTTATGCCAAATCCACGCCACGCGAATGGGTGGAGTCCATCATTTTTGCCGTTTTTGCAGCAGCTTTTATCCGGATGTTTCTCATCGAAGCCTACATGATTCCCACTTCCTCCATGGAAGGCACTTTGCTGGTTGGAGATTATCTCTTCGTCAGTAAAATCCACTACGGTTTGCGCATGCCCATGACCGTCATACAAATACCGCTTCTGCACAATCGCATTCCGGGCATCGGAGAAGAATCTTACCTAAAAAAGCCCCAACTCCCGTATAAACGCCTGCCTGCCATCCAAAAAATCAAGCGCAACGACATCGTTGTATTCAACTATCCCGAAGGCGATAGCGTGTACATCACGCCCCACCGCACCTACAGCATTTACGACAAGCGCCGCAACCCCGAAAACCTCCGCCCCTTGCTGCGCGGCAAAAAACTCGTTACCCGCCCCATTGACAAAAAGGATCACTACGTCAAACGCTGTGTAGCCATCGCCGGCGATAGCCTGCAAATCATAGACCGACAGCTGTACATCAATGGTCAAAAAGCCCCTAATCCCAAATACATACAATTCATCTATGCCGTAACTTTTTCTCAGCCGGTCAACACCTCTTCTTTTGCCCAATGGGGCATCTCCCGAGAAGACCTGAAAGGCGCTGACAAAAACAACCCGCTGAAATACTACATAGTTCTCAACAGGGAGCAAATCGAAAAACTCAAGAGTTTGGACCCACAGCTCAAAGTAGAAGTAATGGACTTTGCCGCTTATTCCTATAACCCGCATCAGGTTTTCCCCTATGCTCCTCAGTTTTTCCCCGACTGGACCATAGACAATTACGGCCCCATTTACGTGCCTAAAGCGGGCAGCACCATCGCCCTCACCCCTCAAAATGTCGTTCTTTACCAGCGCCTCATTGAAGTGTACGAGGGCAACAAGCTCAGTCGGCACGACGGCAAATTTTTCATCAATGACCAGGCGGCTGAAACCTACACTTTTAAAAAGAACTACTATTGGATGATGGGTGACAACCGACACGGCTCGGAAGACTCTCGCTATTGGGGCTTCGTACCTGAAGACCACATTGTCGGAAAACCCCTGTTCATCTTCTTTTCCAAAAGGTCCGGCGACTCCTTTTGGAAGAGTATCCGCTGGAATCGCCTATTCAAATCGGCCAACTCTTTTTAATCCATGAAGCGCAAGCTATCGGGCAATCATCTCTCGGCAGGTATCAGCGTCAGCATGGTGCTTTTCATGCTCGGCCTGTTTGCTCTCATTTTCCTCCAGGCCAACTCCCTGTTGGAATACATGCGCGAACACATCAACATCATCGTCGAACTCAAGCGCGACACCCTGCCCGAAAACCGCGAGGAATTGGAAGCCTATCTGCAACGCAGCCCTTATCTAAAAAGGGGAACTTTACAGTACATCAGCAGAGAAGAGGCCTTTCGGCAAATGAAAGAGGAGTATGGCAAGGATATTGAAGTCTTGAAAGGCATCAACCCCATGTACGACACCTACGTCTTCAACGTCAGTGCCGAGTATCTGGATTCCACGGTCTTAGAGCGCATGCGCACCAGCTTGAAAAGTCGCTTTGCCTTCATCAACGATTTGTACTACCAGGAATCACTCATCAGTTTGGCTGCAGCCAACCTAAAAAAAGTAGGTTGGGGCGCCCTGGGCCTGGGGTTGCTACTGGCCATTGTCGCACTATTGCTCATCCACAACACCATACGCTTGTCGTTGCAAGAAAACCGCTTTCTCATCAAAAACATGCAACTCGTGGGTGCTTCCTGGGATTTTATCAGCCGCCCCTACCTATTCAAAAGTGCCTTGACAGGTCTGATCAGTGCGCTGATAGCTATAGCTGCGCTGGAATTCGTCCGCCGTAGCTTAATCCAACAAATACCGGAACTGGCCGAAGTTCAAAACCCTTCTAAAATCTTGCTCATCTACGGTTCTTTATTGATCATTGGCGTCTTGATGTATTTGCTCAGTACGTATTGGGTCGTGCGCAAACACCTCAAGATGAGGGTGGAAGATCTGTATTGAGTAGAGATGCACAGATTGTGCGTCTCTATTGGTGAAATTGGTAGAACCCATTTCTCCGGTTAACCAATTGATCCGATTTAACCGTAACGAACGTGATCAGCGTGACGAACGTGATCGACGTGATCAGCGTGACGATCGTGATCGGCGTGATCGGCATGATCAGCGTGACGATCGTGATCGGCGTGATCGGCATGATCAGCGTGACGATCGTGATCGGCGTGATCGGCGTGACGATTGTAAAGCTTCTTCTTTTGGCTTGATCCAAAAGAAGC
>JALSKB010000059.1 GCA_026989035.1 Saprospiraceae bacterium
GTTGTAATTGAACTCCGTTTTTTGGGTTAATACCCAGTCCGTGCTATCTTGATTCCAAAGGGCAAGGGTGTTTTCCAAGATGTCTCCGGTAGTCAGATCTACCGAAATGGTTTCGAGTTGATCGGGCACCCAGCTTGAAGTGTTGGTGTCCCAGTTGGAGGTCGTTTGCTCTATGGTTCCGGTGGTAATATCGTAAGTCAGTTCTCTTTTTTCGGATTCTACCCAGGTGTTTCCGAGGAAATCCCAGTTATAATTGATAGCAAGGGTGAGGTTGCCAAAAGCATCATAAGTTTGTTCTTCTTTTGCTTCGGGATACCAGGAAGAGGTGTTGGGTTCCCAGTAAGAACTGATTCGGGTAATCATGTTGCCGTTGTAGGCAAAGGCATCTTTGGTAGCAGGTAGCCACATGTTGCTTCCCATGTCCCAGTAGGAATAGAAGACTTCATTTATGGAGCCATCGGTGTTGTAGCTGTAGGTTTCTTTTGCCGAGACAATCCATTGAGCGGTTGTTATGTCCCAATAAGAAGAAGTAATTTCTTCTATTTGCCTGTCGGCATTGTAGGAGTACTCGTCGAAAGTGGCGTCGATCCAGTCGTTTTGATTGGTGTCCCAATGGCGAATCAATCCTGTTTCCGGAAGGGCCTGGCTGTCATAGGTGTAGATTTCCCAGGCATTGTTTATCCAAAGGGAATTATCCGGATCCCACAGTCTGAATATGAGGCTGTCCAAGCCTTGTTTGTTGTCTGCAAAACGCAGTTCCGGACTTTGAGGTTTCCAGGATTCTGGAATTTTCAGGCTTGGAAGTTTTAGTGGGTTGTTCTCTTGAGCAAAGAGAAGGGTTTGAGCTGTGGTTAGAAGCAGAAAGAGTAGAACGTTTTTTTTCATTATGCTAAATTTTGTTAGACAAAACGGTTTGTCGGCAAGTTTAGTAGATCTGCCTGAAATGGCAAAATAGCTGCAAGACACTTTGCCATAAGCATATCTGCTCAAAGCTTCGGATCTTACCCTTTACAGGGAATTTTTTTCTTGACTCGGGTGAGGCTTGAGTTGTCTTGCTAAAGCGATCTACGCATAGCCCTGCAAGTCAGGTGGTTTCTTCCAACTCGATTATCAGGTCGCCTTGTTCGACCAAGGTGTTTTCGGAAAGCAGGATTGTTTTTACTCGTCCTTTAAAGGGAGCTGTAATGGTGCTTTCCATTTTCATAGCTTCGATGACAAAGAGGGGCGCATGGGTTTGTACCGTTTGGCCGGGTTCGACCAGGATGCGTGCGAGTTTGCCTTGAAGAGGAGCGCCTATTTCGTTGTCCTTTTCAGCTTTGCGGTGTTTTTTTATTTGCAGGTCGAGTTTTCGGTCTTCGATTTCCACGGCTCTGGTTTGGCCGTTGAGTCGGAAGAAGACGAGTCGGTGTCCTTGCTCATTGGGTTCTGTCATGTGGAGATAGCGAATGATAAGAGTTTTTCCCTTTTCTATGGTTACGAGGATTTCTTCATTTGGCGAAAGCCCGAAAAAGAATGGCGGGGTGGGCAGGAAGTGGAGTTGACCGAACTGTTCTCTGTGTTGATGCCATGCTTCAAAGACTTTGGGGTAGAGTTTGTAGGAGATGAAATCCCTTTCGTCGTAGTGTTTTCCGAATTTTTCGAAAAACGCGGGAAGTTCTTTTTCAAAGTTGATGGCTTGGAGGTGGGCGTTGGGGCGGTCTGTATAGGGTTTTTCGCCTTTGAGCACGATGTTTGTCAATGCGGGAGGGAAGCCATAGGGCGGCTGGCCCAAATCTCCTCTCAGCAAGGCTTTGAGGCTGTCGGGAAAGTCGAGCGTTTGTCCTTTTTTGAGGATGTCTTCTTTGGTGAGTTCGTTGGCCGTCATGAACATGGCCAGGTCGCCTACCACCTTGGAGGAAGGGGTAACTTTGATGAGGTCTCCGAGCAGTTCGTTGGCGGCTTTGTAGTTGGCTTTGATGAGGTCAAATTTGTCTTCCAGGCCGAGTGCCCGTGCTTGTGGTCGGAGGTTGGAGTACTGCCCTCCGGGGATTTCGTGTTCATAGACTTCGGCCGTTCCCGAATGCAATTCGGTTTCAAAGGGGTAGTAATAAGCCCGTACGGTCTCGAAGTAATCGCTGAAGCGGTTGAGCATGGGCAAGTTGACGGGGCGTTCTCTTTTGTGCCCTTGGAGCATGGCAACGATGCTGTTGAAGTTGGGCTGTGAGGTTAAGCCGGACATAGAGGCCAGGGCTACATCGATTACATCTACACCGGCTTCAATGGCTTTCAAGTAGGTTGCAGCCTGGATGGAAGAGGTGTCGTGGGTGTGGAGGTGGATGGGTAGCTCAACGGCTTCTTTCAGGGCGGGAATGAGGATTTCCGCTGCACGGGGTTTCAACAGGCCGGCCATGTCTTTGATAGCCAGGATGTGTGCTCCTTCATCTTCCAGTTTGCGGGCCAGGTCGAGGTAATAAGTCAGATCGTATTTTTTTCGCTGAGGGTTGGACACATCGCCGGTATAGCAAATGCAGGCTTCGGCTATAGCGCCGATTTCTCTCACTTTGCGGATGCTCACTTTCATGTTTTCCAGCCAGTTGAGGCTGTCGAAGATGCGGAAGATGTCTATGCCTGTTTCGTAAGCTTTTTCGATGAAGCGCTCTACCAAGTTGTCGGGATAAGCGGCATAGCCTACGGCATTGCTACCCCTCAGGAGCATTTGGAGGAGGACGTTGGGCAGGGCTTGGCGTAGAAGCTCGAGGCGTTGCCAGGGATTTTCTTTGAGGAAGCGCAGGGCGACGTCGAAGGTTGCTCCGCCCCAGACCTCCATGCTAAACAGCTCTGCTCCGTGGTGATGGGCAAAGCTTTCGGCCATGCGGAGCATGTCGTAGGTTCTCATGCGGGTAGCCAGCAAAGATTGGTGGGCATCGCGCAGGGTGGTATCGGTATATTGGATAGCGGTTTGTTGTTTCAGCCATTGCATCAGACCTTCTGCGCCTTTTTCCCGAAAGAGGTCTTTGGTGCCTTTGGGTGGGTTGGGTTTTTGTTCGGAGGTTTTGGGATAAGCGGGTACATCAGCTCGCCGAAAGCTTTTGTTGCGCTCGTGGTCCACGTATTTGACATCAGGGTTGCCATTGACGGTGATTTCTCCCAGGTATTTCAAGACTTTGGTGCTTCGGTTTCTGAAGCGGGGCATCTGCAGCAATTCCGGATGTTCTTTGATAAAATGAACCGTGGCTTTTCCGGAGAGAAAAGTCTCGTGCTCGAGCAGGTTGAGTAGAAACCCGACATTGGTTTTCACTCCTCTCACCCTGAATTCTCTCAGGGCTCTGTCCATTCTGGCTGCGGCTCCCCTCAGGTTGCGTCCCCAGGCCGTTACCTTAACCAGGAGGCTGTCGAAAAAAGGAGAAATGATAGCTCCGGGATAGGCGCTACCGGCATCCAGGCGTATGCCAAAGCCACTGGCCGAGCGATAGGCAACTAAGGTGCCGTAGCTCGGTCGGAAGTCGTTAGCGGGGTCTTCCGTGGTGATTCTGCACTGAATGGCACAACCTGAGAGGTTCACATTGGACTGGGAGTACAAGCGCAGTTTTGGGCTGGAAAGCGGATGCCCCATGGCAATCAAAAACTGCGCTCTAACCAAGTCAATGCCCGTAATTTCTTCGGTGACGGTGTGTTCTACCTGAATGCGTGGGTTGACTTCAATAAAATAGACATTTTGCTTAGCATCTACCAAAAATTCTACCGTGCCGGCACAGGAATAATTGACAGCTCTCATGAGGCGCAAGGCATAGTCGTAGAGCTGTTGCCTGGTGTCTGTACTTAGGCTGAGGGCCGGAGCCACCTCTACTACTTTTTGAAAGCGGCGCTGTACAGAGCAGTCTCTTTCGTACAAGTGGACCAGGTTGCCGTAGAGATCTCCCAGGATTTGCACTTCGATGTGCTTGGGGTCTTCCACAAATTTTTCCAAGAAGAGGGTATCGTCTCCAAAACCCGCTTTGGCTTCGCGTTGAGCCGATTCGAAGGCTTGTTTGAGTTCTGAAGCCTGGCGTACGACCCGCATACCCCGGCCGCCGCCACCGGCTGCTGCTTTGATGATGAGCGGATAGCCCATGCGTTCAGCTTCTTCCAAAACGGTTTCCAGACTTGTTAATGGCTTTTGATTGCCATCAATGAGGGGCAACCCCAGCTCTTTAGCGAGCTCCTTGGCTTTGATTTTATGGCCCAGTTGCTCCATGGCTTCGGGCTCGGGGCCAACAAAAACGATCCCCTCTTCCTGGCAGCGACGGGCAAATTCTACGTTTTCCGAAAGGAAACCATATCCGGGGTGGATGGCGTCCACCTCGTTTTCCAAGGCAATGCGCAGAATTTCTTCTATGTCGAGATAA
>JALSKB010000060.1 GCA_026989035.1 Saprospiraceae bacterium
CAGCGAGGTCAACACCTCCCGCGGCCGGCTGGATGCGGTGGTGGAGTTGGAAGACAAGATTTACTGCATAGAGTTCAAGGTGGACGAATCGGCAGAAAAGGCCTTGCGGCAAATTCTGGAGCGCGGTTATTTGGACAAATATCGCTCTACGGGCAAGAAGCTTATCGCCCTGGGCGTCAACTTCGACACGGAGAAAAGGGAGGTGGAAGAGGTCAGCAGTTTGTGTGGGGATGAGGGATAAGGGGCAACACATCCATTCACCCGATACAACAAGTAAAGCCAAAGAGAAAGCCTTAGCTGAATTTACAATTTATTCTGCGTTCAACCAGGCGGCTTAAAAGGCGAACGCTCTTGTTGTAAGGTGACGAGGCGTCGGGCATAATACAGACTTAAGCCTAAAACGACCAAAGCCAACAGCACCAGCCAGTCGTACCACTCGTAAAGAAGGAAAAAATCATACATGCCGTGTATAAAAAAGGCGATGAATAAGCCTTTCGCGAGGCGCAAATACTTTTTCTCATACCCGCCAAAACGCCCCATACCTGCATAGTAACCCTGAATTACACCAAAAGCTGCATGGGCAGGCACTGCAGTAAAGGCCCGCACTAAAGTGGTATCGATTTCGTGTTCATAAGCATACACCAGATTCTCGAAAGAAGCAAAACCCATAGCGATAAAAACACCGTAAACAATGCCATCCATAGGTTCATCGAAAAAACGGCCGGTAAAAGTATAGCCGGCTAAAGGAAGAAATTTGACCAGCTCCTCTACACCGGCAACAATGACAAAAGCAAAAAAGAAACTGGCCCAAAAATTCCCCGGATTGTTTAAACCCCATTGATCTGCACTTCGCTCCAGAAAATACGCAACAAAGGCAGCCCCAACCCCCAAAATAAAATGAATAGCTAACGGAAGAAAATCTTCCTTGTCGTACTTGTCCAGCCGGTAAATGTACCAACACAACAGCAAGGCCGGCAATAAAGCCAGGAAGTACTGAACGGTTCGTAGAAAAAAAACCATATTTCTCTCATCTGTGTTTTCCCAATCCGGATACATCGGGAAATATCGGGGTATCAAAAACATAAAGTCCAGCTACCACTACAGCACAATGAATTCCTTGCCTTTATACTCAAATCGAAATGGTTTGAACTTACCAACCTAACCCGTACAGACTACCTCCAAAGGTGCTGACGCATCCCAAACAGCCTCCATTCCGTCACGGATGTATTACAATATAACAAAATACGACATTTTTTTGTGCACTCGCAAGCACAGAAGACCCTTCTTTTTTTATATTCCTAAATTGAAACGGTTTGGGACATTTACGACTCGCACACGGGCAAAAAATGGGGAGTTTGGGAGGCCTTAGCCTCCCAAACCACTTCGCCACGAGTATATTCCCATACAAACCCGAATGGTTTGCACATTTTCAAAGTTCATAAAGCGCTAGGCATAAAGAGATTTCTACTCGGAAGGGAAACGACAACACCTTATTGTCTTGAGTGTAGAGGTCCGACCAAAACCACCTCAAAAAAATAGGACCCCGAGAAGACTCAATTACCCCCCAGTGATTGAGCTTCCCTAAAGGTCCTTATTATCAGGGGTTTATTCCCGATGCCTCAAAAGTAGGAAAACACCCTGAATGTGCAGCAAGAGGTAAAAAGCTGCCAAAAACAAAAAAAAGAATACAGTAAAAAATGTGACATCGCATTGCGTGCCAAAATGACACCCCTAAACTGACATCCCTGCCCATTTACGGCCTAAAAATTTTTATGGCACGGGCTTTGCAGCCCAACAAGAGCCATAAAAAGGGCTATCATTTTCAACAAAAACAATAAAAATTAAAATCTATGGCTAAAGGCAACATTTCCGTACAAACCGAAGACATCTTTCCCATTATAAAGAAATTTCTATACTCGGAGCACGAAATCTTCCTGCGCGAGTTGGTCTCCAATGCCGTAGATGCTTCTTCTAAACTGGAAACCTTAGCCCGAAAAGGAGAATTCAAAGATGATGTGGGAAATCTGGACATACAAGTCATACTCAACCCAAAAGAAAAAACCCTGACCATTCGCGATCGGGGTATTGGAATGAGCAAAGAAGAGGTTGAAAAATACCTCAACCAAGTGGCTTTCTCCAGCGCAGAAGAATTTCTGAAAAAATACAAAGATGATGCCCGAATCATCGGCAAATTCGGCTTGGGTTTTTACTCGGCTTTCATGGTGGCAGACAAAGTGGAAGTCCTGACCAAATCCTACCGAAAAGAAGCTCCTGCCGTGCGCTGGATCTGCGAAGGAAAACCTGAATACGAACTGGAAGAAGCCCAAAAAGAAGATCGCGGTACGGAAGTCATCCTTCACATCGGGGAAGACAACAAAGAATTTTTGGAGGAAAGTCGCATTGAAGGCCTACTCAAAAAATACTGTCGCTTCATGCCCTATCCCATCCAGTTCGGAACGCGGAAAGAAAAACAGGAAAAAGACGGCAAAGAAGTCGAAGTCGAGGTGCCGAACATCATCAACAACCCCAAGCCGCTGTGGAAGAAAAAACCCGCCGAACTCAAAGACCAGGATTACCTGGACTTCTACCAGGAACTTTACCCCTATAGCGAAGAACCGCTTTTTTGGATACACCTCAATGTAGATCACCCCTTCCACCTGACAGGTGTGCTCTACTTCCCCAAGCTCAAAGGGAACATCGAAGTCCAGAAAAACAAAATCCAACTCTACGTCAATCAGGTCTTTGTTACCGACGAGGTCTCGCAAATCCTACCGGAGTTTCTGACCTTACTCCACGGCGTCATCGACTCACCGGACATCCCCCTCAATGTCTCCCGCAGCTATCTGCAAGGCGACCCCAACGTGCGCAAAATCGCACGTCACATCACCAAAAAAGTGGCCGACAAGCTCAAAGAACTGTTCGTCAAGGATCGCGAAAACTTCGAACAAAAGTGGGATGACATCAGCGTCTTCATCAAATACGGCATGATCTCCGATGAATACTTCTACGAAAAAGCACTTGACTTTGCCCTTTTCAAAACCACGGAAGACAAGTACTTCACCCTAGAAGAACTCAAAGAGCAGCTCAAAGAACAACAAACCGACAAACACGGCAAGCTGATCCTGCTCTATACCCACGAACCGGAAGCTCAGTTCCAACTGTTGGAAAACCTCAAGCCCTACAACTACACGGTGCTGATCATGAAGGACATCATTGACAATCACTTCATGCAACACCTGGAATACAAAGACGACAAAATCTCTTTTAAACGGGTAGATGCCGACACACCCGACAAACTCATTGAAAAAGATGAAGAGCGGGAGTCCGTCCTTTCTAAAAAAGAAGAAAAAACGCTGCAGGATATTTTTGATAAACTGGCTCAAGCTCACCAAAACCTCACTGTACAACTCAAAGCGCTCTCTCCTGAAGAACCTCCCGTGCTCATCACCCAGCCCGAGTTCATGCGCCGCATGAGCGAAATGCAGGCTCTGCAGGGAGGAACAAGCCACTTGATGGAATTTATGAACTTAGTCGTCAACACCAACCATCCCCTCATCGGAAAACTACTCAAAAAACGCAAGGAAGGCCGTGCGGAAATGGCTTCCTACCTCATGAAACTGGCTCTGCTGGGGCAACAAAAACTCAAAGGACAGGAACTGTCAGATTTCATGAAACAAACTGTGGACATGCTGTCCAAATAAAGGGAAGGAACCGGCAGGTCTCGTCTCTCGTCCTTCCCCAAATGTAGAAAAAAGCTCAAACACGAGCGAGACAGAGCTTGCTGATCGGCAAGCTCTGTTCATTTCTTCAGGGCATAAACTTTTCTTCCCTAAGTTCGTTACTTTTGCATAAGCCCGACTCATACGCCACATCCTGATAAGGGAGCACAACAAAAACTTCAACACACCCAAAGTATTCCACATAACTTCGATACAAACAAAAAGCCATGGGACTTTTCAAGAAAAAAGAAGCAGCAAAAGAAACCACAGCCCAAGCGCTTTTGCTCTATACCGAACAAACGCCCAACCCGGAAACACTGAAATTCGTCACCAATCGCATGCTGTACCGGGGAACTGCCGACTTCCCCGATAGAGAAACAGCCCGAGAATGGTCTCCTTTGGCAGCGGCCTTGTTCGAGCTGCCCTACGTCAAAGGCGTGTACATCTCCAACAACTTCGTAACGGTAACCAAAGAGCCCAATTACGACTGGTCTGACCTCATGATCAAGCTCAAGGAGTTCATCAAAACCTACCTGGTAGAAGAAAAAGGGGAAATCGTCAAAGACGGCTACTTCGAAGCTATGGCCGAGTGCCAAGCCCGCATAG
>JALSKB010000061.1 GCA_026989035.1 Saprospiraceae bacterium
CCTGTCTGTATATCAAAAGGACTGAAGTAAACGGTACGTCCCACCGCATCGCAAATTTCCAAATACAAGCTGCCTTCCACTCTTGCTCCTTCTAAAGAGAAAACCGCCTCGTCTTCAACCGGGTTGGGATATAACCGAAAGAATTGCTGCAAAGTCAAATCCTTTACGGCAGTGCCTATTACGTGTAAACTCGAATCGCAGTAGGTGTCGCTAAACCCGCTCTTGTTTACCGTCAGGCAAACCGTGTAGTTTCCCCCTCCGTTGTATTGATGTACGGGGTTTTGCTCCATGGAGGTCTGCCCGTCGCCAAAGTCCCACAGCCAACTTTCCGGATTGTTGGCAGAAGCATCGGTAAAAGCGACCAAAGCATTTCCCTGATTCTCATAGGTAAAAGCGGCTATAGGCGCCAGCAGCATTTCCACTTCCATGCACACCTCATCCGTGCCGGCGGCATTGCTCACCTCCAGGCAAACTGTATAAGAGCCTTCTTCGGCGTATTCGTGTGCCGGATTTTGCTCTGTAGAGGTGCTGCCGTCGCCAAAGCCCCACAGCCAGCTATCGGGCAGATTGGCTGAAGAATCTGCAAAAGTCACTTCTCCGGTGCCGGTATTTTCATAGGCAAAATTTGCTACCGGTGGAGTCACTACGTCCACCGAATCGCAAAAAGTATCCGAACCGGCCGGATTGCTCGCTGTCAGGCACACTTCGTAAAGTCCTGTCTGTTCGTACAAGTGCTCGGGGTTCTGCTCAATGGAAAAAGGCGTTCCGTCTCCAAAATCCCAATGCCACAACAAAATGGAATCCGTACTCAGGTCTGTAAAGGCATAAAGCCCGCTACCTAAAGCTTCTACCGAGAAATCCGCTTTTGGTCCGAAAAAGATGTAGGTCGTTTGACAGGCGGTATTGCTGCCAAACTGATTTTCCACAGTGAGGCAAATTTCGTATGTTCCCGGAGCAGTGTATTGATGCTGTGGATTTTGCTCTGTAGAGCTTTGGCCATCTCCGAACTCCCACAACCAGCTCTCCGGTTCATGGGCTGATAAATCGGTAAACTGGAGCAAGCCCTCATCGCTTTCATAGGTGTAAGAAAAAATCGGTACCGGAGGCTGGACAAAATCCGCGACCCACCATCTGGCGTTTTGAATCAAAGTATCGCCCTGTACCTTTACGCTCACCAAGGGAATCCCCAGACCTTTTACCAGCCAGTTGTAGGTGAAAAACTCTTGTACAAAGACTCCTGTAAGGGTATCCATACCTCCTTCATAGCTCCAAACCGAATCTATCGTATTCACGACCAGGCGCTCGCGCAAAGCATCAAAGTTGCCGGAAGGAGTGGTGATGTTCCCCCAGGCATCAATGAGCGAATGGCGAGACTCCTCATGCTTGATTCGCACGGAATCTACACCTAAAACCGTATCGACAAGCACCAGATCAAAAGAAAAATCGGAAAGTACCAAGGTGTCCATACTCGTAGGCAAAGCGCGCTCTCGGGCAGGAGGATCATAAGGCACAGAAGAAAAGTATGGCTGCCCGAAAAACTGGGACAACCTGCCCATGTCGTACACGCCTTCATCCGTGATGTTCAAAAATTTTATGCGGGTTCCGGTTTCTACTATATCAGCCCCCGGAAAATCACCCTGATTGTCAAAAAAGACTGCAGGATCTACAAAAGCCGTTACCGAAGTGGTTGTCAAAACCAAATCCGAAAAATCCCACTGCTGGTTACCTCCCGGCTGTCCCAAATCCAGATCGGCTACAGAAGTATTTACGCAGGTTTTGTATTCATCACCAATAGCAGGCAAATCGCTTTGGTCCCATACAATTTGTGCGCTCAAGGCAAACGGGAAAAAAGACAGAAAAAAGAGTATATATCTTGTCATAGCGATGTAGTTTAAAGGGCCTGAAAGATGGCTTTAACTTTTTTTCGAAAGAACTTGCCCACTTCTTTCTTTTGATGCAAAATAAAAAAGGGCGTTTAAAGAAAATAAAAAAAGTGCCCCTTTGAAAAAAAGGAGCAAAAAAAGTTTGAAAAGAAAAAAAGCCTTATCTTTGCGTGCCTTTTCCAAGAGCGGGAGCTCCTCTTTCGGGGAGTTGCTCTTTGGGAGCAAGGCCATATTGTTGAGAGCAAAATGAACTTTTAGATATGCTGATTATCAACGTCAAAGACAGCGAGAACATCGATCGCGCCCTGAAGCGCTATAAGCGCAAATATCAAAATGCCGGTATCATGAGGGAATTGCGTCGTCGCAAGGAATACGTAAAGCCTTCTGTTCGCCGTCGTGCAGAACTGCTGAAAGCGGCCTATCGGCTGAAGATGCAGCAAAAGCAGGAAGTAAAGTAAGAACAGCAGCAGGGGGATAAGCTTCGCTTCCGAACCGATCGAAAAATAAGGCCAAGTGCCTTAAAGCCGAAGCCCGTTCGGTTTCTTTTTTCACCTGTAGTTCTCCTTTGCGGGCCTTTGGGCTTCGGAGCACTTTTCCGCACCAGCCGGATTTCCCTAACGATCCAATTGTTCCAGCAAAAGGGTTATGGCCCGTTCCAGCTGGCTGTCTTGTCCTTTGGCCCGCTCGTCCAGGCCGTTGTGGACAATGACATCGGGCACGGCCGGGTTTCCTTCCATATTTTCATCTGTAGCCCACACATACCAGCCTCTAAAAGGCATGCGCACATAAGAACCGTTAAGCAGGCCCTTTCCTCCGGTGGAAATGACAGCTCCGAAAGTCGGTGTGCCCACCAGGGTTCCCAAGTCCAGATTTTTGTAGGCATGGGAGAAAATTTCGGCATTGGAATAGCTGTTTTCGTTGCACAAGGCAATGGAAGGCTTGGTCCAGGCGGCATAGGGCAAGCGCTCGCCAAAAGGGTAATGCTCTCTAAACTTGCGATGATCTCGTTGTAAATTTTCGGCTGCCCCGCGCGGAACGGTATAAGCGTGCTGTGCGACGTCCAGGACTGTCATCAACATGTCGGTTGTCCAGCCACCTCCGTTAAAGCGAACGTCAATGACAATGCCTTCTTTGCCCAGGCCGGCGGCTGTCAGTTCGCGTTCAAAGCGCTCAAAACTGCTCCAGCCCATGGCGCGGATGTGCAGATAGCCCAAACGCCCTTGGGAAAGGCGCTCAGTCATGGCTCTGCGATCCTCCACCCATTTTTCGTATTGCAAATTCCGCAAATTTTTTGCCGGCCGAATGACCAGTTCGCGCTCTGTTCCGGAAACATCTCGAATGCGGAGCAAAACCCGTTCGCCTGCTGTCTGTAGTAGCAAGCGATAAAAATTCTCGCCTGCCTGTACGGGTTGGTTGTTCACGGCTAAGATTAAGTCGCCGACTTGCAAGCGGCTTTCCGTGCGGTCGGCGGGGCCTTCCGGTAAAACGAATTTGACGCGAACGCCTTCTTCTTCGGGTTCCAGTTCAACCCCCAAAAGGCCGGTTTGTTCCCGCTGTATTTTTTCGGGTGTCTCTCCTCCGTATAAGCCCATGTGGCTGGCATTGACCTGCCCCAGCATGCGGTTGAAAATCACTTTAAAATCTTGCCAGGTAGAAGCTGCTAAAGCCCGGGGCTCGTATTTTTGCCGCAAGGCAGCCCAGTCTCTGCCGTGAAAATCGGGATCGTAAAAACCGTCGCGTAAAGCGCGCCAGGCTTCTTCGAAGATTTGTCTGTACTCTTCTTTGTGCCGTATGCTCAACAGAGCTTTAAACGGACGTGGTTCTTGCTTGTCGTTGGAGGTGTTGAGGGCCAAAAGAGTTCCTCCGGATTTGATGGCATACAGCCATTTGCCCTCGGGGCCTAATTGAAGTCCGTAAAGACGAAGGTCACTTTTGAGGGTTTTGCGTTCCTTGCCATCCCAGCGAATTTTCATCAAAGCCGGCTTGTCGTTGGAGGAAAAAAAATCTCCTCCCGTATTGGAAGTGAAGTAAAAGGTCTTGCCGTCTTTGCTGATGGCCAAATTGCCTTCGCTGCCGGGCATGCGGGTCAGCTGTACCAAGCGTCGATGGATACCTTCAAAATCAATTTGCAGCAGGGAATCTCCTTGATTTTTCTTCTCGCTTTCGTCCTCTTCCTCTTCTTCCCAATCTCTTTGCGTTTTTTCCCAGTCACTCTTGCGCAACCAGGCATACCAAATATCCGCATCGCCGTGGTTGCGCACGGAAAGGAAGGCCAGCTTGCTACCGTCGGGGCTCCACACGGGGCTGTCATCTCTGCGCGGGTGCATGCTGACGTTTACCGGAGGGCTGTTTCCGTCCACCGCCTGGATATAAACTTCGTAGTTAAAGTCCAAATCCGGTTGGGCATAAGCCAGATAACGGCTGTCAGGGCTCCAGGCCAAATCTTGGGGTTCAGCCCAACCCTCGTACAAGACCACGGGCTTTGACATCTTCCCTTTCGAATCTATCTCGTAAATGAGCAAGCGGTAGCGAGCTTGCAAAACAGCCAGCTTTTTCCGATTTGGCGAAAGCCAAATCCCCACCTCATCCTGAGGTGTATCACTCAATTTGCGGATATGGCGCTTTAGGCTTTTGTATAGAGAAAATTGCTGAGGGTCTGCAGAGTTGAGCAAATAAATTTCGCTGTTGCCATTTCTGTCCGAGAGGAAAAGCAAGGTGCTGTCGTTGAGCCATTGGGGGTCGTCATCACGGGCGGGGCTATCGGTGAGTCGACGGCTGCGGTTCTTTTCCTTATCATTCAGCTTTACAAACAATTCCCCCCGTACACCAAAAGCCAGATATTTGCCGGAAGGCGAAACGGCTAAGGCATTGGCTTTAGAAGTATAGCTTTTGTATTCTTCGGCATAATGTCTTTCGTCTTGGGGCAATTCGGGTTGAAAAGGACGCAATTGCCGGGAAGGTATGTCCAGGATAAAAACGCCCGACAACCTTTCCAGGACAGCCGTTCTGCCGTTGCGGCTCAAGTCGAAATAGACCGGGCCGTCTTCGTCAAAAGAAGTTAGAGCTTCCGGGCCGGAGGCTTCTCCCGTTGCCGAGACAGTGCGTCGATAGAGGTTGTAATGCCCGCTTACCGCACTGAGATAATAAATGCGGTTCTGCTCATCCCAATCGGGCAAAATATCCTGCCCTTCAAAAGTTGTCAGTGAAGTGTAGTGGTCGTTTTTCGGGTCGTATAGCCAGATATCGCGATTGGCCGAGCCGCGATAGGCTTCCCGCTCGCGCCGGCACCAGCCGTGTTCCAAAGCCAGAAAACGACCGTCGGGCGACCAAGCCAGATGAGAGCCTAAGGCATCCAGGCGTCGCTGCGGCGTGCCCCCCTCTACCGGAATGCTCCAGACCTCCCATTCCCGTTCGACCTGCACAAAATCTCGGCGGCTGAGGAACCAAATTTCGCGGCCGTCAGGCGACCAATGGGGTGCAGCATCCGGTGCCGAATGCCAGGTTAGGCGCTTTGTTCTGCCATCCTCCAAAGACAAAAGGTACAAATCGCCGTTGCCGTTGCGGTTGCTGATGAAGGCGATATGCTTGCTGTCGGGGCTCCACACGGGCTGGCTGTCGTAAGCTTCGTGAACGGTCATCCTGCGTGCAGCACCTCCTGCAACAGGCGCAATCCAAATGTCTCCTTGCCAGCTGAAAGCAACTTGAGTTCCATCGGGATTCAAAGCGGGAAAGCGCAATACGGGTTCTTCTGCCAAGCTTGAAGTGATGAGACCTAAGTGGCAGAAAAGGATGAATAGGGGGTAGAAAAAGCGGGCTGTTCTCATGCGTAGAATCTTTTTATGGCGCAAAATAAGGGTTTTGTACTCAAATTTTTTGCCTTTTGGTGATCCGGATGACAGTTTACGTGGGTGCTCAATTCTTACTTTGCGCGCCATGGCTTGTTTGCGAAAAAAGTGGCTCACATCCTTTGAGAGCAGCTCAAGCTTCTGTGCTTTTGTTGCTTAAAGGATTTTGCCGTACCAATTCACACTGATTTGGACAAACACAAAACAGATAAGATGAAGCGATTCAACTTTTTTTCTTGTTCGGGCCGAAGAGGCTTGGACGATTCAAAGCACGGAACGGATCGGAGTACAAGATGTTTATCCGGTGAGCGTGGCCTGGGCATTTTCATGGTGAGCATGTTTTTTTTGCTTTGGGGTTCGCTGTTGTCTGCGCAAACTACGGGACCTCAATTCGGCGGGCGCTTTTTTTTGGATTTCAGCAGTTTCAGCTTAGATGACAGTTTGGAGATGCGTTTTCCCGAGCAAGGAACAGGTGGCGTGGAGTTTCGGATGATCAGTTTTCATGCGAAGGGAAAGGCCGGAAAAAACTTGTCTTACAAGGCTCAGATAGCTATTCAAAACGGCAATATTCGCTTGCAAGATGTTTATCTGAAAGTTCGGGATTTGCCGGGTTTAGGAGGGGCTTTGTACCTGGGACATTTCCCGGAACCTTTGACACTGAGTTCTCAGGTTTCTTTCAATCACGCCGTTTTCATGGAGCGTCATGCCGTTTCCGGTTACATGCCACGGCGCAATACCGGCCTGATGTACGAACGCCTTTTTTTGCATGAGCACTTAGGATTGCAAGCAGCTGTCTTCTTTGATACAGACGGCACGACGGGCAAGGCCATGCTCATCAACCAAAACCTACATCGCAATGTTCGCCTCAGCGGCTTGTTGATCAAAAGGCCGGAAAAGCAGCTTTGGTTGCTCGCCGGACTGGCCTATTCGCAGCGTCGTCCCTCGAAGGGCAATTACACCTTTCGCCCGACACAGAGCAATCATCTCGAGCCCAAATTGCTGAGCTACAGCGTTGAGCAAGTGCAGCGCGTTGAGTTACCCACTGCCCAATTGCTCCTCATAGCCGGACCTTTTTCCGCTCAGGCAGAATATGTTAAAGGCAGTATTGACAAGTTGGACAATCCCGATCTCATCGCTGTTCCTTCCTTCTACGGCTTGCTTTCTTTTTTTCTCACCGGTGAACATCGCCGTTTTAAAAACCTCAATGCAGGCCTTGGTCATCCCAAGATCAAGAAGCCCTTTGACCCGAAAAAAGGGCAGTGGGGAGCCTGGGAAATAGCTGTTCGTGCGGAGCAATCGGAAATTGCCTTATCTGAAAGCGATCGCACTTACCTGAGGGAATACACCATGGGCCTCAATGTTTACTTCAACAGTCAATTTCGGTTGATGCTCAACTACGTGCTTTCCGATGTGAATGGCCGGGGTAGAGAACAAGCGGGCATGTTGCGTTTGCAGTTGAATTACTGACTCCATTCAGGCAGGCAAGCAGCTTCGACCTCTTGTAGGCGGAGCATGTAAGGGTTTTGAGCATTCAAAACCACTTGAGTTTGGCGGATCTGGTAAAGGCTTTAATTCCACTCTTGGCCGAAGACAAAATGACGGAATTTCCAGGGGCGGCTTTTCCGCAAGGTCTTTTTGGTATAGAGTTTTTTCAGTTCGTTGCCGAAGGTGGAAACCCCGGGAATAAGCCCTTCCTCGTATTGGAAATGCCACCACTCAGCCCCCATCATGGAACCTTTGTCGAAGAAAGAGCGGCGGGGGGCAATGCGCTCAAAGCCGTGTTTTTTAAATAGGGCGGTAAGATCCAGAAAATGCCCTTTAACGGGTTTGTTGCGCTTGCCGCTGCGGTCTCCATAGGTGTAGATGTTGTCCAATTCCCGCTCCGGCGGTAGTTCAATGGCTTGGGGAGCGTCGGCTTCATGGACGGGCCAGTCTTCTTTACAGCGCGCATAAACCCTGAAGTAACCGGGCTCTTCCTTGTCTCCAACTACGACAAAGGGATCTTTTTCAGGCTCTACCATGCCGGCATAGACGAAAAGGTCAAAGGCTCGACCCAGATAGTGAAAGGAGGTTGCACTGCGGCTGGAAGTTACCTTGGCCCACAAGCTGCGAATGGCTCCCGAGGAAGGTAGAATTCCTCCCCGAGAAAGCACTTCCCGCCTCAATGCCCGGTACACTTTAGCCACATCTTGTCGTAAAGAAACCCGTACATAACTTTGGTCGTAAGGGTCGGCATGTACTGCTTTGAGGTAATACTGGCCATCAAAGCCGCTGCCGGGGGCCACTTCCGGAGCGGTCAGTTCCAAGACGCGAATGGAGTATTCCTTTTCCAAGCGCGCAAAAGTTATGGGGCCTACTATGCCATCGCGCAGCAACCCTTGAGAGCGCTGAAAGTCAATGACCACGCTTTCGGTAATGGGGCCGAATTTTCCGTCTTCTTTCAAGCGATAGTACCGGTTGCCTCGGCGATAGCGAAACCCCAGGAAATTGAGCATTTGTTGAACTTCTCTGACGGCTTCTCCTTGGGCATTCCGTTTTAGCAGCATGGGGAGGTGATTTAAAATGGGCAAAATCGGTTTGAAGTGCTAAAGATAGTGAAAAGTGTAGAATAGGGTGAAAGCTGCACAGAAGGGGCATTTCAATTTATCTACCTTTGCGATATGAATCGGGAAATTTTGCGCTTGGCCCTGCCTAACATTTTATCGAACATTTCAGTTCCTTTGCTCAGCACGGTAGATACGGCTTTGATGGGGCAACTTTCTTCCGTTCATCTCGGTGCTATCGGCATCGGCTCCATGATTTTCAATTTCCTGTATTGGAATTTTGGTTTTTTGCGCATGGGTACTACGGGATTGACGGCGCAGGCTTACGGTGCACAAGACTTTTCGGAGCAAGCGCTTACCTTGTTGCGGGCTTTGTTGTTGGCTTTGGGTTTGGCCTTGTTGTTGATTCTTTTACAAAAACCGTTAGCCATAGCCGGAGCCTGGCTGATGAACAGTCCGGCAGAGCACAAACCCCTTATTTTGCGATATTTTTTGATTCGGATTTGGGCTGCTCCGGCCTCTCTGGGTCTGTATGTCTTGGCCGGTTGGTTTTTTGGTATGCAAAATGCCCGTTATCCGCTTTACATCACGCTCTTGGTTAATTTTACCAACATTTTGCTCAGCTGGAGTCTCGTGAGATACTACGGTTGGGGCGTAGAAGGGGTGGCATGGGGAACGGTCATTGCTCAATATCTGGGGTTATTTCTCGCAGCATGGCTTTGGCAAAAAAAGTATGCAGCCGGTTTTTTTGCTGCCTTTCGGCAAATGCCGGCCGATGTTCACACTGCTTTATACAACTTGTTGAGCGATAAGCAGGCTTTTTTGAAGTTCTTGCGCATCAATCGCGACATTTTTTTGCGCACGATTATGCTCACCTCTGCTTTTGCTCTTTTTTACAGCCGTTCTGCTGCCATAGGGGCGAGCATACTGGCGGTCAATACCGTTTTGATGCAATTCCTCAACTGGATGTCGTACGGCGTTGACGGTTTCGCCTTTGCTGCCGAAAGTGTAGTTGGCAAGTACAAAGGCAGAAAGGATCCCCAAGGTCTTCGCAGAGCTATAAAATTGTCTTTGATCTGGGGCATGTTGCTTGCGCTGTTTTTCTCTCTTCTATATTTTTTTTGCGGGATGTTTTTGGCTGGTTTTTTCAGCTCGGAAGCAGAAGTGTTAACAGCCATACAACCTTATTTGATTTGGATGGCCATTTTGCCTTTTTTGGGTAGCCCCTCTTACATTTGGGATGGAATTTTTGTAGGCTTGACAGCGGCTCGTGCCATGCGAGATAGCATGGCCATAGCTTTTGCCGTTTATGTGATTGTTTTGTCCCTACATCGCTTTTTTCCCAGCTCGGACCCCAATCACTTACTTTGGTTGGCCATGCTGTTTTTTTTGGGCATGAGGGCTTTGGTGCAGTCCCTGCTCGTGCGTCGCATGTCCTTTCAATAGAAGCAGAAGGCAGATTCAATTGCCGGAAAAAACCGCTTCATATTTTTGCGGGTCGTTCAACAATTCAATGGCTGACTTTATTTCCGGGTCGTTTCTCAAGGAAATCTCCGTGGCTCCCGATTGGAAGTAAAAGCGCTTGGCAATTTCTTTTTCGATCAAGCTGACAATTAGCGCTTGGTTGTCCTTTAGCGCTTGTTCTTTTGCTTCTTGTATTTTTTGCCGCAAGGCCAGGGTCTCCCGACTTACATCAAAGCCCTCTTCTTCAGCAGCTTTTTCGGCTTGGTGTATAGCCTGTTCCGCCTGGGTTTCATAAGTGAAATTTTGCTCTTGGAGAAAGCCTTCAAAAGCCGGCCAGTCTGTAAAATGGTATTCGGAGACCGAAGGCAGAGAGTCGAGTCCGGAAGTATAAGCCGCTGCAAATTTGACTATCATATATTGGTCTTCCAGCGCTTGAATTAAGGGGCTTTTTTTCAGGTCGGGCAATCGAATATCGGGCGTGATGCCCCCGCCATCGAGTACTTTTCTTCCCCTGCGGGTGTGGAAGACGGCCCGCTCTTCGTCGGGGATATCTACCGGTTGACCGTTTTCATAGCGTACGGCCTGAATGCAACGCCCGCTGGGAATGTAGTATTTGGCTGTGGTCAATTTAAGACGGGCATTGTAGCCCAGGTCGCGTACATTTTGTACCAGCCCTTTTCCGAAAGAGCGTTGCCCCATGACAACAGCTCTGTCCAAATCTTGTAAAGCTCCGGAAACAATTTCGGAAGCAGAAGCAGATTTTTTGTTAATCAAAACTACGATGGGCAAATCTCCCTCAACAGCCTGCCTGCGCGTTTTAAATACGCGGTCTCTGTCTCGCACTTTTCCCCTCATGGAAACCACTTCTTCTCCGGGCGGCAGAAAGAGATCGCAAATGTTCACGGCTTCGCTGAGCAGGCCGCCGGGGTTGTAGCGCAAATCCAAAATGAGCCCCTTCAATTCGGGCTTTTCCCGTCTCAAAGCCTGTAAAGCTCTGTTGATGTTTTCGGCAGCACCTGCTGTGAAGATGGTTAGCGAGATGTAAGCTATGTCCTTGCCTACCAGGCCGTAGTAAGGGACATTCGGGATGTTTATCTCTCCGCGCAAAACGCTTAACTTCTTGCTTTGGCTTTCGCCAAATGGAAGAATTTCCAAATCGAGTTGTGTCCCCGGAAATCCACTGACAATGGCTCGTACTTCTTCTTCGGTTTTTCCCTTTGCAGAAGCACCGTTGATGCGTAGAATTTGATCTCCCGGCATGATGCCTGCTTTTTGTGCAGGAGAGCCTTCATACACTTCCGTTATGGTCGGGTAGTCGTCGAGTAGAGTGAATCGGGCTCCCAAGCCGTTGTATCGGCCTTCCATCTCGAAGCGTTGGGCCTCGATGATGGAGGAAGGGTAGTAGTTGGTATAGGGATCCAACGAGGAGACCATGGCATCAATAGCCGTTTTCATCACCGTCCCCGGCTCCAGCTCATCCACATAGCTGGTGTGTAACTCCTTGTAAACGTTGGCAAAAATCTCCAGGTTCTTAGAGACTTCAAAAGAGTCGCTTTCGAGCAGGGTGGTGAACCCCAAACTGAAAATGAAAATCAAGGCCAGTAAAAAAGATCGTTTCATGCTTTTTTCGTTTCCCTATAAAAACAATAGCTCTTTTCCCCATCAACAACGGGATTTTGCGCTCAACATTGCACGTGGCGAAGGTAACGAAGGTGATGGAGTGGAATGGACAAAGGAGAATGAAAAATTGCAAATTACCAGCCGATCAACCCGCAACCAACAACCTGCAATCGAAGTAGAGCTTTCTCAGCAGTTTTATACCCTCAGGAGGTGGTTTGGGAATTGTTCACTTGCCATTGCGGCTTTCGCCTTCCTTACAAAGCCTCCCCGCAGCTCAGGCTGCGCCTGTGTTTTGAGCCTTGGTGTAAACCACACCGGCAGTGTGCTCACTTTCCCAACTCACTTCACTTTGAATATACCGACTTCCGGTTTTGCATGATTCCGTCTATGCGGGGAAGTTCATCGATATGGTTTGTAAGTGTTATTTTTTTTCTACCTTTGAGGTGCTTGTTTATTTTTGTTCTATAATCAAAACGAAATGCTATGTCTCGCTTAGACTTTTTCACCATTTTTATTATTTTTATTTGTGTGTTTGCAATTGGTTTGCTGTTTTACTATGCGACGGACATATTTAAAAAGAAACAAGAGGTGCCGGTAGAAGCTGTAGCAACAGATACGTCCACTTTGGATTATCCGAGGACGCAAGAAGATACCATGGATTTTGCCGATGGGGATACGACGGATTATTGGGGTGATTCGGACAAAATGGATGAATCCTATAATGATGGCCAAGAAGGCGGGGCTTTCTCGGAATCGAAAAGCAACTGGAATGTTTCGGATGAGGGTGAAAAAGGAACTTCCGAAACCTCAACTTCGGAGAAATCGGAGGCTTTTATGGATGATGGAGGGCAGGAATATCCGGATGGAGATGGTATAGCCTCTTCGGGCGATTATTTGGTGCTTGGCGGCACTTTCGTGAAAATGCACTATGCCAAGCAGCGTTTAAAGGCCTTACAGAAAGAAGGCTATGCACAGGCTCAGATTGTGCTTTTTGACCGTGGTAAGTATGCCGTGGTCTTGGTCGATCGTTTTGACGATATAGACTTGGCCCGGGATTTGGTTGAGGAGATGAAAGCCAAAGGCTTGGAGGCCGCTCTTTACAAAAAGCGATAAGTTTTTATACCCAAACCGAAATGGTGTGGGACATTTACAACTCACAAACCAGCGCAAGATAGGGAGTTTGGGAGGCCTCAGCCTCCCAAGCCACTTCGCCATGAGTATATACCCAAACCGAAATGGTTTGGTCTATGCCTCCGGCTTGTTCCCATTTTGCCATTTCGCTACACGAGCTGGCAGACTTTAATTTACTATCAGTTTTAGGGTTTGCAAGAGCAAGCCGTTTTGATAGAGGTTTAAGGTGTAAAAGCCTTTCGGCAAAAGGGGCAGAGGCAGGGTATAGCGGTTTTCATGTTGAGCTGCCATAGGAAGGTTGCCATGGGTTAGCGTGCGACCGGTCAAATCGGCAATTCGATAGTGGATAGCTGCACCTGCTTGTACGGCATTTTGCGAAAGCAAAACGACTTGCCTTGTTTCCGTGGAAATTGGATTGGGAAATAGGGCAAACCGAACTATGGACTGTCTCTTTTCGGCTTCTGAGGTAGCGGTATTGTAGAGGGTATCCTCGCCGCTCATCAGGGCGCGAATCATGAGGGAACCGGTTAGCTCCTCAGGGAAGGCTTCCCAGCTGTCTGAAATGTTGACAAAGAATTCTTCATTGCGGTTGCGTTGAAAATCCATGCCTATGGGAATGCCCTGATTGGTGATACTCACTTGCTGAAAAGCCACGTAAAAATCGGTATCAGCCGGGATGTAGAGTGGTGTTAATTCGTCGGTGAAGTAGTCTTCCAGCAGATAGGTAGAAAATCCTTGAAGGGTATCGTAGTAAGTGTCGGCGTATTTGGGGCGCAGGAAATCGGCTTCGTAATCGGGTTCGCCGTCCAGCTGGCCCACCCAAATCTTGAGGTTGAAGAGCTGACTTTCGGCATTGCCGTTGACATGCGGGAAGTGGAATTGTACGGCCCGCAGGCTGTCGGCGACATGGGCATGAAAGCGCACGGCCAGCATGGGATTGTCTTCCTGAGGATTGCTGAACGCCACATAGCCCTCAGCCGTGCCGTCGTCGTAAGCGTAGTAATCTTCCAGGCGGGTGATGCTGCGCACGGTGTCGTTGCGGAAAAAAGGCGCGGCCTGGGAGCTTAGGGTAAAGTGGTAGGAGGTTTCCAGCCGGATTTTTTCTTCATCCGTGAAATCGTTTTCCAAAATAGCCTGGTAGTTGCTCCAGGTAGCTGCGTTGAGTTCCTTTTGCCGAAAGGTGTGTTCCGCCGGGGGAATATTGGCATCCAGGCCGTCCACTACGTTTTCCATACCCGGAAACGGATCGTCGGTGAGTACTTCTCTGACTTGTATGGCCGATTCGGCAATGGTGGCCGTGGTGTTGAAGTGGTTGTAAAAGGAGGAGGGCATGGGGTCGGTATTGAGTTCTTCCTCTACAAAACCCAGGAACTGCCGCAAAGGCATGGCGCTGTACTTCTCGAGTAGCAAGGGGGGGGTGCTGGTAAAGGCCAGGTCTTCAAAAACGGCATCCGGCCCGCTTTGGTCGTCCAACCAGACGTAATCCAAGTGCCACAAGTCATATAAACCCGCCGGAGAGCTGAAGCTGATGAATCGAAATTGAAAGCCGCGATAAAAATACTGGCTGCTGGAAACGGGTATGGCATAAAAACTGAAAGGCGGGACGGAATCCACCGGAACGTCTATGCCGGGTAAGGCCATCACGGTTTTCCACTGGCCGGTTTGGCTGCGAAATTGAAGGAGGAAGGAATCCTGCGGGTTGGGCAGCAGGCCGTAGCCTTTGGGGGCCAGGTAGAATTTCAAATAAACGTCGCCCTGGGGAGCACTGAGGTCCAGATACGTAGAGGTCAGGATGTCGGCTTTGCCGGAAGTGGGGTAGAGATGACCGCCTTCATCCAGGCCGTCAAAAGTAGCCATACCTACCGAGGGCGGGTTTTGGGCCAGGGTATTGTTGACGAAGACTGTGCGGTCTAGCCAAAGGCCTTTATCGGGATAAGGCCCCTCGTAGCTGAAGTCATCGAAGAAAGGCAAGCCGAGGGTGTCGCGGTGGATGCGAAAAGGGATTTTAAAGGTGTCGCAGGTCGTGAACTCATTGCAAAGAACCAGGCAGACGGTATCCGTACCGGCGAACTGGCCGGCCTGATAGCCTATGCAGGGCCCGGCTTGCGGAGAGCTGAACCAAAAATTTTGTTGCCCTTCTCCGGCGTATTCATCGGGGCAATCGATCAAATCGGCGCAATTCAGATTCCCGATGAGAAAGGGCGTTACGCAATACTCGGGCAGCACTTCCCCGGCCTGGAGGTCTATAGTTGGCTCAACTAAGGTTACACCCGCACGTCGGGTAATGGTAGGGAAGACCAAGGTGTCGCAGGTTCCCGAAGCATCGCAGCGAGCCACACAGACGGTGTCGCGCAGTCCGTCGGCAAAGGGAGAGGCGTAGTAAAAAAGGGTGTCGCCCTGAAGTTCGCCCAGCCCTAAGCCGGCACAGTCTGTCGGGATTTCCAGGGTAGGGGAGTCCAGGCCTGCAGTATCGATAATCCAAAACCGAACCTCACCGGGCAAAAAGTAATAGCTGCCGGGTTCGAGCAGGGGGCATTCACTTTGGGATTTGTGCAGTGCCAGGTCTTCTTGGGTCAATGGTGTGGCTTTCGCCAAATCTCTTTGTTCGCGGGCAAAGTGATGTTCCAAGATGGGGTTGGCCGGCACAAACACGCGTTTGAGCTCGGTTTGGGCTTTCAACTGAAAGCCACCGAGCAACATCAAAAGCAAGAGGAAGGGTAGGTTCTTTTGCATGGTTTTAAATTTGGAGCTTTGATGGATGCAAGCTCGAATGCCCGCTTTCAGCGCACAAAGCTACAACGCATTCCTTCTTTTTGTTGTGTGCAAGAGAGATAATTTAAGGGGGTCACGGTCGGCTGCAGTTAGATTTCAGGGTGCACATGTACAAGTTGGACATCTCGTTTACAAAATGTGTTGTGTTTTGTCTCCATCAGCTCGGTATTTTAGATTTCCGATTTTTCGTCTTACTTTCGTATGTTTTTGTTTCCCGATTACCGGTGTCGGTTGCTTACATCTTTTGTAGAAAAAGGCGTCCGGGACTTTCCGGCTTTTGCTTTTAATAGAAATTTCCATGAAAAAGACACGCTTACTCATTCCGTTTTTGGCCTTCATTTGTTTTGGCTTTTTTTATCAGCAACAGAATCGATTTGACCCTTGGCGCGACAAAGTATCGCCCGAACTTTTGGCGAAAGTCGAGCGAGGAGGGCAGTATGCCTTTATCGTTGAAATGAAGAAACAGGCGGATTTGTCCGACCTTCAACAGCTTCACGGTAAAGAGAAGAAGGCTCGGGCCGTTTTTGAGCGCCTTCGCCTTTCGGCAAAGGAAAGCCAGGCGTCTATTCGCAGCTTTTTGCAGCAGCGCCGACAGCCCTACCGCTCTTTTTGGGTCCTTAGTGCCTTGGCATTAAAGGGTGATGAGGAACTCATCAAAACATTGGCTTCCCGGGAGGATGTGGCTTACGTGCACGACGATCCGCAAGTTGTGGTGGAACAGCCCCTTATAGCAGCGAGTTCGCGCAGTCCGGAAGATTTGCCCTGGGGGCTGAGCATGATCGGAGCGGATCAGGTTTGGGCTCTGGGTATTACGGGAGAAGGTGTCGTGGTGGGTGGACAAGATACCGGTGTAGAGTGGGAGCATCCGGCCATCAAGGAGCACTACCGCGGTTGGGATGGCGAGACGGCCGATCACAACTACAACTGGCACGATGCCATCCACGAAATCAACCCCCTGCATAACGATTCTATTCCCAACGATCCGAACAACAACCCCTGCGGTCTAAACGTCCCTTTCCCCTGCGACGATCACAATCACGGGACCCACACGGTGGGCACTATGGTAGGCGATGATGGCGGAGACAACAAAATCGGGGTGGCACCCGATGCCAAGTGGATAGCTTGTCGAAATATGGAAAGGGGCTATGGCACCCCCAGCACCTATATTGAGTGCTTTGAGTGGTTTATGGCTCCTACCGATTTAAACGGAGAAAACCCCGACCCTGCAAAATCACCTCACGTCATCAACAATTCCTGGGGGTGCCCGGAGATGGAGGGTTGTAATCCCGACAATTTTGCCTTGATGCAAACCGTCGTGGACAACGTCAAGGCTTCGGGTATCGTGGTGGTGGTTTCGGCGGGGAATAGCGGCTCTTCCTGTAGCTCGGTCAATGCTCCGGCGGCCATTTTTCCCGGCAGTTTTACGGTAGGGGCTACGGCTTCGAATGATACCATAGCGGGTTTTAGCAGTAGGGGCCCTGTTCTGGTGGACAGCAGCTTCAGGCGCAAGCCCGACATTTCTGCTCCGGGGGTAGGGGTGTATTCCTGCATTCGCAACGGGCAGTATGCCTCTTGGAGCGGTACCAGCATGGCAGGTCCGCATGTAGCCGGTGTGGTGGCTTTGATGATTTCCGCTAACCCGGATTTGGCCGGTGAAGTAGATGTCATTGAAGACATCATCGAGCAGACGGCCGTGCCCAAGACTACCGACCAGGATTGCGGGGATCTTGCCGGCACGGAAGTGCCCAACAATACCTATGGCTACGGGCGCATTGATGCCCTGGCTGCCGTGCAGCAGGCCATGCTCTACGTATCGACGGATGAAGCGGCGGCAGGCACAAACCCTTTGCGGATTGTTCCCAATCCTTTTGGAGATTGGATAGAGGTAGAGCTGCCGAATTTGCAACAGCAGGGTGTATTCGAGCTGTACGACCTGAGGGGAATGGTGCAGCTGCGGCGTCTTGTTCCGGCACATAGCTCGGGAAAATTGCACATAGACGTATCGCATTTGCCGAAAGGCCTATACCTTTACAACCTTCAAACGGACTCTTCCCGGGCTTATGTCGGGAAATTGGTTAAATAAAAATTTTTCTCATGTTTGGAAAATGGTTTCTCATGGCTTTGCTCCTCTCGGGCTTTTGGGCCTTTTCAGCTTGTAACTCCCAGCCGGAGGAAGCGACGAAACCGGAGACGGAAACGACTTCGGCCGAATCGCAACAGGACTTTCAATGGGAGGTTGATCGTTTTGACGACAAGCGCGTTTTGCGTTATGTCATTCACGGTTTTGACAAGTTGTCTTTGCAGCAAAAAAAATTGGTTTACTATTTGACCCAGGCAGGCCTGGCCGGTCGCGATATCATGTACGACATGAATTACCGTTACAATCTCCCCATCCGTCGGGCTATTGATCGGATTGTGCGGGACTATCAGGGCGAACGCAGTGGAGAAGATTGGGATCATTTTATGGTTTATGCCAAAAACGTCTGGTTTTCCAATGGCATTCACCACCATTATTCCATGGATAAGTTTATCCCGAAATTTTCCAGGGCTTACTTCGAGAGCTTGTTGAAGGCGACCGGGCAGAGCCTTTCGGAAGAAGTGCTTCAAGCCATGTTTGACCCGAAGGTGGATATCAAAAAAGTGAGCTTGGACCCTTCTAAAGACCTTTTGCTGGCTTCAGCTGTGAATTTTTACGATCCGGACATTTCAGAAAAGGAGGCCAAGGCTTTTTACGATCCCATTTTGGCGAAAGCCGACAAACAGCAGCCGCTATCTTACGGTTTGAATTCCAAGTTGGTGCGTAGGCCGGATGGCAGTTTGGCCGAATCGGTATGGACCACGGAAGGCATGTATGGCCCGGCTTTGAAGGAGGTGGTAAAGTGGTTGGAAAAGGCTCGCGATGTGGCTGAAAACGACAAGCAAAAAAAGGCCTTTGATTTGCTCATTCAATACTACCGCACGGGAGACCTAAAAACCTGGGATGACTACAACATCGCCTGGGTGGAGACGACCGAAGGCGATATCGATTACATCAACGGCTTTGTGGAGGTGTACAACGACCCCTTGGGTTTTCGGGGCTCTTATGAAACCATTGTAGAGATTAAGGACTTTGAAGCATCTGAGCGCATGGAGGTCTTGGCCGACCACGCCCAGTGGTTTGAAGACCACGCTCCGTATTTGCCGGCTCATAAGAAAGAGAAGGTCAAGGGCGTGAGCTATCACGTGGTTCAGGTGGCGGGTGAGGCCGGCGATGCTTCTCCGGCTACCCCCATAGGCGTGAATCTGCCCAATGCCAACTGGATACGAGCTGAGCACGGATCGAAATCCGTTTCCCTGGGCAACATCATTGAGGCTTATTTCAAGGCTGAAGGGCCGGGCATGACCAAAGAGTTTGCCTACGATGAGGCCGAGGTGGAGCGTCAGGAGAAATACGGAGAGCTGGCCGATAAGCTGGAGACCGCTTTGCACGAAGTCATTGGCCATGCCTCCGGTCGCATAGAGCCGGGGGTGGGTACGCCAAAGGAGACTTTGAAAAACTACGCCTCAACCCTGGAGGAGGCCAGAGCCGATTTGGTAGCGCTGTACTACATCATGGACCCCAAGCTGGTAGAGCTCGGCTTGATGCCCTCTCTGGATGTGGGTAAAGCCGCGTATGATCGCTATATCCTCAATGGCTTGATGTTGCAATTGCGCCGCATTAATCCGGGCAAGAACATCGAAGAAGCACACATGCGTAACCGTCAGATGATTGCGGCTTGGGCTTTTGAAAAGGGGCAGCCCGAAGGCGTGATCACCAAAGAGGTACGTGAAGGGAAGACCTATTTTAAAGTCCACGACTACGAGCGCCTAAGGGAGTTGTTTGGCGAGCTTTTGCGCGAGGTGCAACGCATTAAATCTCAGGGCGATTACGCTGCCGGCCGCGCTCTGGTGGAAACGTATGGCGTGAAGGTGGACCCCGATATTCACAAAGAGGTTTTGGAACGCACGGCCAAGCTCAACATCGCGCCGTACTCCGGTTTCGTCAATCCCCGCTTGGTGCCGGTAAGGGATGGGCAGGGTGAAATCACCGACATCAAAGTGGAATACCCCGATAGCTTCGTGGAACAAATGCTGGAGTATGCCGAGCGGTATTCGTTTTTGAAGTAGAGGGGGAAATTACCGTTTGGGAAAAGTACAGGGGCAGCCGGTTTGTGCGTTCTGCCCGTTCCGGAGGTGAAGGCTTGAAGTGGGCCTTTTATACTCATGACGAAGTGGTTTGGGAGGCGTCAGCCTCCCAAACTCCCTATCTTTGCCCGTTCGCGAGTTGTAAATGTCCCAAACCATTTCGGTTTGGTTGTTAACGGATGAGTGCCTTAGCGGCAAGGCATGGAAGCCATGATGAATTGCGAGCAGCCTGCCGATTAATCCGATTGATCTGCGACCTACAAGGGCAAAGACGCACGATCGTGCCTTTCTTCACCTGTGGCCATCGCCTTTTGTACAGATTTGTGCCGTTTTGTCATTTTTTGCGAGGTGAAAACAGGGCTTTGCTGAAAAAATGGCAGAGAATAGAAATTGGTATGTGGTTTGAATAGGAAAGGGTGAAAACTCATAAAGAGATTGTCTAACCACAAAAATATATAGCTATGGCACTCGTACGTTTTAATCCCGGCGTTGTTGATCCCGTACTCCAGGAGTGGAGCAATTGGGTAAACGAGTTCTTCGGCAATGCAGACGGTCCCGGTAAGATGATTCCGCGCTTTTCCCAGCCGGCTGTGAACATCCGCGAAACGGATGACGAATTCATCATGGAAGTAGCTGCTCCCGGTTTGGAGAAAAGCGATTTCAACCTGAACGTAGAAGACGGCATCTTGAATGTGGAGGTGAACAAAGAAATGGAAGAAAGTGAAGAGGACAAAAACTGGCGTCGCTATGAATTCAACTTCATGCAATTCAAGCGTTCCTTCCAGTTGCCCGAATCGGTAGATACGCAGAAGATAGATGCCACCTACAAAAACGGGGTGTTGCAGGTCGTTTTGCCGAAGAAAGAAGAAGCTAAGCCCATCCCACCCAAATCCATCAAGATCAAGTAAGTGTAGGGATGGAAGTCAAAGACCCCTGCCGGCGTGCCGGTGGGGGCTTTTTTTTAGGGTGAAGACAAAATCTCATCGATGATTTCAAAAACCCTTTTTTGCTTTTGGCGTTCTCGGGCCAGATGAGGAGGAGCAATGCGTTCTTTGCAGTCGTCCAGGGGGCAGCGCTCGCAGGTTTTGTTGACGATTTCGAGGGGGATTTTCTCGATCGGGAGTTGTAATTTTTTTCGGCTTGCTGCGTCGAGTTGAATACCCAGTTCAATAGCTGCCAGGCGACCTCCCGACCGATAGGCTGGTCGTGCCATGGAAAGCAGCAGGTATTCTTCTTGGGTGCCGTGGAAGCGTATTCTATTGAGAGCGGCCAGTTTTTTTTTGCCCTTGTTTTGCAGCAATTGGTTGATGAGTCGAATGGCTGTCCATCTGCGGCAGTAGTGTTCGTCCAGGTGGTTGGCGTGGGGGTGGTGTCGGTGATCGAGGTGGAGTTCTTTATCCACTAGAAAGATACCCCTGTTTTTAGCGGATTCAGGTTGGTAAATAACGCGGATGAGAAAGATGTTTTTCAGACCGAAATTCTGTGGCAGCAGGTTGGTCAGTCGTTGGAAAAACATTTCGGGGGTGGCAGGATAGCGTTTTAGCCATTGCAGCAGGCTGTTGGGTTTGAGTTTGGGGTTGTTTAGCAGCTTGAGCCTGATGTCTTTTAGCATTTCTCGGCGAGGCATGAGCAGAGCAGCGGAGAAGTAGCCGGCCTTGAAGTGGCTGAGAGCGTGTTCAAAAGATTCCACTTTGAGCAAAGAAGAGGTATAGGCTCGTTGGGTGAGGCCCAGATGCCGGAAGCCCAGCTCCTTGCCCAGTTGAAAGGCTCGTTGAGTGGGGTTGAGCCTGCTTTGCAGGAGCAGTTGGTTTTTACCAGGTACGCAAAGGGCGCGTATTTTGTACAAATCCGGATAGGCATCCAAGCCGTCATGGATGACGCGGATCCCGAAGTCTCTTTCCAGAATGTTTTGCAGCTGGGCGATCAACTGTTGGTTTTCTCCGAATACATGCAGAGGGGTGTTTTGCATTTGCCGAAAGGCATCTACTTCTTCCTCCAGCTCAGGAAAGTAATTGTTGTGCATTTCGAGGTAAGCCCGCAGGGCACCGAAGTAAAAGTTTTCTTCTCTCAAGGCGTAGTGACGGGCCAGTTCGAGCAAGGTGGAAATGAAGGCACTGACCCTGCGGGGTGCCTGGGCGATGATTTCAACGATTTTGTGTCGTTCTATCCCGAAGAGTTGCAGTGGAAGCTCGCGCAGAAAGTTGGAGCGGAGCAGGCGTTCTACCACGACGAGCGACTCTTCGCTGGCCGGTTCCCTTAGTTTTTCTACAGATACTCCCAGGGCTTTCGCCAAATCTTCCAGTTTTTCGGGTTTGGGATTTTTTTTTCCTTTTTCGATTTCATTCAGATACGATATCGACAGGCCGGAGAGTTGAGATAGCTCCTGAAACGACAGCCCTTTTTGCAGGCGATAACGCCGCAATTTGAGGCCCAAAAGCAAGGGGTCGGTGTCAAATTTCGCCGCCATGCCGTAAAAGTAAGGCTTTTGAGCGAATTTTCGCGAAAGCGGACAAACAACAGCTTTTTTTCTCGCGTTTTTTCTGTACATTTGCTGCACAAAAAACGAATCCCCATGCTTTTTGATATAGACATGTTGCGTAAGCATTACGAGACTTTCCCCGCGCGCTTGGCGGAGGTTCGGAAAGTGCTTGGGCGTCCTTTGACGCTTACCGAAAAAATCCTATACACCCACTTGCATCCCGAATCTCCTTTGCAGGAATACGAGCGGGGTAAGGATTACGTGTACTTTAAACCGGATCGCTTGGCTATGCAGGATGCTACGGCTCAGATGGCCCTTTTGCAATTTATGCTGGCCGGCCGCGATAAAGTCGCCGCCCCTTCTACAGTGCACTGTGATCATCTCATCCAGGCCAAGTTGGGAGCTGAGTACGATTTAAAGGAGGCCTTGGACGTCAATTCCGAGGTGTACGACTTTTTGGCTTCGGCATCTCAGAAGTACGGCATAGGTTTTTGGCGACCCGGAGCGGGTATTATTCACCAGATTGTTTTGGAGAATTACGCTTTTCCGGGCGGTATGATGATTGGCACGGATTCGCACACGCCCAATGCGGGTGGTCTGGGTATGGTGGCCATCGGTGTGGGAGGTGCTGATGCCGTGGATTTGATGGCGGATATGCCTTGGGAGTTGCTCATGCCTAAAATCATAGGTGTAAAGCTGACTGGTGCGTTGAGCGGTTGGACCTCGCCCAAGGATGTCATCCTCAAAGTAGCCGGCATTCTGACGGTCAAGGGTGGTACCGGAGCCATCATTGAGTATTTTGGCCCGGGTGCACGTTCGCTCTCGGCTACGGGCAAGGGCACCATTTGCAACATGGGAGCCGAGGTGGGAGCGACGACTTCCCTCTTTGGCTACGACGAGGCCATGGCGCGTTATCTGCGCGCGACCGAGAGGGCGGAGGTGGCAGAAATGGCGGATGCCATTCGAGCTGATTTGACCGGAGATGCGGCATGCTATGAAAAACCCGAGGAGTACTTTGATCGGGTTATCGAGATTGACCTTTCCACCTTGGAGCCGCACATCAACGGCCCCTATACACCTGATTTGGCCTGGCCCTTGTCGAAGTTTGCGAAAGCGGTAGAGGAAAACAACTATCCCGCCTTGTCGGCCTGTCTAATTGGTTCTTGTACGAACTCCTCTTATGAAGACATCACGCGGGCGGCTTCGGTAGCTGAGCAGGCAGAAGCCAAAGGCTTGAAAGCCAAGGTGGAGTACACCGTAACGCCCGGCTCTGAAATGGTGCGTGCCACCATGGAACGCGACGGCTTGCTGGAGGTTTTTGAAAACATGGGCGGCATTGTGTTGGCCAATGCCTGCGGGCCTTGTATCGGGCAGTGGGCACGGCATACTTCCGAGCCGAATTCCATCATCACCTCTTTCAATCGCAACTTTGCCAAGCGCAATGACGGCAATCCGGAAACCCGGGCTTTTGTAGCCTCTCCGGAAATCGTTACGGCTTTTGCCATTGCAGGAGATTTGAAGTTTAACCCCGTAACGGATACCTTGACCAATGAGGCTGGCGAGGAGATCAAATTGGAACCGCCGCAGGGCGTTGAACTGCCACCGCAGGGCTTTGCCGAAGGCGATGAAGGTTATGTGCCTCCGGCTGAAGACAGCAGTGCCGTAGAGGTGAAAATTGCACCCGATTCTCAGCGCTTGCAATTGCTTCAACCTTTTGAGCCCATTACCCAGGAGCAGCTAAAAGGCATGCGTCTGCTCATCAAGGCCAAAGGTAAATGCACCACCGACCACATTTCCATGGCAGGGCCCTGGTTGAAATATCGGGGGCATCTGGAGAATATCTCCAACAACTGCTGTATCGGAGCTATCAGCTACTTCAATGACCAGGCCAATAACGTACTTAATCTGTTGAAAAACGAGTACATGCCGGTGCCAGAGTCAGCTAAAACCTACAGAGAAGCGGGTATAGGGACAGTTATCGTTGGCGAGGAAAATTACGGGGAAGGTTCTTCCCGAGAGCATGCCGCTATGGAACCGCGCTTCCTGGGTGTCAAAGTGGTAATGGTCAAATCTTTTGCCCGCATACACGAAACCAATTTGAAAAAGCAGGGCATGTTGGCCGTAACCTTTGTCAATCCCGATGATTACGACCTCATTCGGCAAGACGATGCCATAGATGTCTTGGGGTATGAAGAAATGGCGCCGGGTAAAAACCTGCAGGTCGTTTTGCACCATGCCGATGGTACGCAAGACAGCTTTGAAGTGAAACACACCTACAACGAAACGCAAATCGAATGGTTGCGGGCTGGCTCGGCCTTAAATAAAATCCGTCGAGACTTGGCTGGGGCAGCCGTGTGAATGAGCGTTTTGCGGACTTTTTATCTGACCGGCATCCGGTGGTCCCGAGGGCTCTTCCGGATGCCGGTTGTCGTTTTTTGTTTATTCCTTTTTCTTCATTCTTATTGAATGCTCATGTCTAAGAAAGCCAAAAAAATGAAATTGCATTCCGGGAAAAAAAATCAGCTCAGGCAAGATTTGAAAAAGCGCAAAAACGGTCGGCAAATTGATCTAAAGCCCCTACCCAAAGACAGGGTCATTTTTCCCTGGGAACTGGCCAAGTTGAAGTCGCAGAAGGACTTGAGGGAATTGCTGCACAGTAAAAGTCCTGATGAAAAGAATCGTTATGCGGAAAAGATTTTGCGCACCATGGCTTATGAGCAGGAGTTGCAGCGCTTGCAAGTGGAGTTGGTAAAGATGCAGCGTTGGGTCCAAGAGCAGGGTAAGAGAGTGGCTATCTTGTTTGAAGGGAG
>JALSKB010000062.1 GCA_026989035.1 Saprospiraceae bacterium
CCCGCTGCAACTAGGGGCCCTCCCGCCAGCCCGAGGATTTTATACTCAAGGCTAAAGCAGACAATGACAGCAAAACAAAACGCAGGGCCAAATGGGAGCAGCAGGTTCACACCTGCTGCGATTGGGGCCTGCTCTATGGAAATTTGCCCTCCGGTGCCCTCCGGACAAATCCCCAAGCCGCGACGGCCTCTGTCTCAACGGCCGCTCGGGCCAGGCCGGAAGTTTTGGGCATGCGCAGGCTTTGATTGGAAATGGATTTTGAAACGGAGAAAAGCAGTAAATCCATTTCTCCGATTAGCCGATTTCACCGATTAGCCGTTACGGAATCTATCTGTAAAAGTCACTTTTTTGATAAAGGGGCATGGTTTTACCCTAAGGTAAAGCTTCTTCTTTTGGCCTGATCCAAAAGAAGCAAAAGATCAAGGCTCTATTCCTTTTTTAACGCTGCGAAAAACTCCAAGAGCCTAAAACGAATAAACTCGCCACTGCGCTTGTGGCCCAGGACAATAGACTGTGCTATACTACGCTTAGGCCTTTTCTCCTCGTTCTGTTTTGGCTCAAACAGTATTCGTTTTTTAACGGCTCTTGAAGCTTTTCTCCGCTAAAAGGAATAAGGCCGGAAGTTTTGGCATGCGCAGGCTTTGATTGAAAGGAATCTGTGAAATCGGTAGAATTCATTCCTCCGATTAACCGGTTAACCGGTTAAACCGATTAACCCCTACCTCACCCAGAGTATGCTTTGTCAGAATTTCTCCTTTTGAAGAAATTTTTTACTCAGCTTTTTAACAGCCTTTTCCATTTGCCGAAAGGCAGGGTTTTCTTCTTGACCTATATAGATAAAAACAAAATCGTAAGATTTTTCCTGCTCTTGCAAAGCTTCGTAAAGAACATGCTTGTTAAGCCGCCAAGCCTCTCGCATCAAGCGTTTGATGCGATTGCGCTTTACGGCCTTTTTAATCTTTCTACGCGGCACTGAAAAAGCCGTTTGGACTGGAGCTTCCGGACGAAAACCAGTACTTGGCAGATAGAGCAAAAGCAGAGGATAGCCTGCCAATTTGTTGTTGGCAGAAAACAACTTGGTCAGTTGTTTTCTCCTTTTGAGACGCTCCTCTCGTTTATATGTAAAATTCCGGCTCAGAATGAAAAAATAAACGTTAGCTATTTATACCCAAACCGAAATGGTTTGGGACATGTACGACTCGCAAACGAGCAAAAGATAGGGAGTTTGGGAGGCTGACGCCTCCCAAACCACTTCGCCATGAGTATAGTTGCCTTACAAAGGTACAACGAGAAAAGCTATCCTGTAGCACTTGCAAAGGGAGGCAGGTAGTCAAAATCGAAGGAACTTAGGCCTATTGGAATGAAGGGCAAATCCAAACCATTGCGTTACGAGTATATCGTATCTTTGTCCTTTCCCGGCGCTGAAAAACTATACCCAAACCAAAGTGGTTTGGGGTATTTACGACTTGTAAACGGGCAAAAGATAGGAAGTTTGGGAGGCTGACGCCTCCCAAATTACTTTGGCATGGGCATAAAAAGCCCAACAGCAGCAGGGATTAAATCAACTAACAGCCAACCAAAACGGTTGATACAGAGCATAGAAATCACCCAAAACACACAAGCCATTCCTCATGACAGATCTCCGGCAGCTCATTCAGCAGCGCATCCTAATTCTCGACGGCGCTATGGGCACCATGCTACAACGCTACAAACTCACCGAGGCAGACTACCGAGGCCAGCGCTTTGCCGATTGGCCAAGTGACCTCACCGGCAACAACGACCTGCTCTGCCTGAGTCAACCGAATATCGTACGAGAAGTTCATCGAGCCTATCTGGAAGCAGGGGCCGACATCATTGAAACCAACACCTTCAATGCCAACTGCATTTCGCAGGCCGACTACGGCACCGAAGAGTTCGTTTATGAGATAAACCTACAGGCAGCCCGGCTGGCACGCATAGAAGCCGATGCCATGATGGCCCGTACACCGGACAAACCCCGCTTTGTCGCAGGAGCCTTAGGACCTACCAATCGCACAGCTTCCATCTCACCCGATGTCAATGACCCCGGCTACCGCAACATCACCTTTGACCAGCTGCGGGCCGCTTACCTCGAACAAGCCCGCGGACTTGTGGATGGCGGGGCTGACCTGCTGCTCATAGAAACCATCTTCGACACCCTCAACGCCAAAGCGGCCATTTTTGCCCTGCAAGAGCTGTTTGAAGAAAAAGGCCGGCAACTACCCATAGCCATATCCGGCACCATCACCGATGCCAGTGGACGCACTCTCTCAGGACAAACCGTAGAGGCTTTTTGGATTTCCATCAAACACGCCCAACCCCTGTTTGTAGGCCTCAACTGTGCCCTCGGGGCTGAAGAGATGAAACCCCACATTCAGACCCTTTCCCGCATGGCCGACTGCTACCTCAGCGCTTACCCCAATGCCGGCCTACCCAATGAATTCGGCGAGTACGAACAATCGCCCGAAGAAATGCAAAGCCAACTCAAAAGCTTTGCAGAACAGGGATTCGTCAATTTAATCGGAGGCTGCTGCGGCACCACGCCCGACCACATCCGCCTCATGGCTGAAGCTGTCAAAGAACTACCACCCAGGAAACCGCCCAAACCTCAAATCCAAACCCAACTCAGTGGGCTGGAGCCTCTGTTCATAACACCTCAAAGCAATTTCGTCAATGTGGGCGAACGCACCAACGTTACCGGCTCCAGAAAATTTGCCCGGCTCATCAGAGAAGAAAAATACACCGAAGCCCTGGAGGTCGCCCGACAACAAGTGGAGGCAGGTGCTCAAATCATTGACGTCAATATGGACGAAGGCCTGCTCGAGTCCGAAAAGGCCATGCGCCGCTTTCTCAGACTCGTCATGGCCGAACCCGATATCGCTCGCGTACCCGTGATGATCGATTCTTCCAAGTTTAGTGTCATTGAAGCCGGCCTGCAGTGCGTACAGGGAAAATGCATCGTCAATTCCATCTCACTGAAAGAAGGTGAAAAAGAATTTCTTCAACAAGCGAAAACCATCAAGCGCTACGGAGCCGCCGTCATCGTCATGGCTTTCGACGAAGAGGGGCAAGCCGAAAGCAGCGAGCGCAAAGTGGAAATTTGTAGCCGAGCTTATCAATTGCTTACGCAAAAAGCAGGTTTCGCTCCCCAAGACATCATTTTCGACCCCAACATCTTTGCCGTAGGCACCGGCATAACAGAACACAATCGCTATGCCATCCACTACATAGAAGCAGTCAAACAACTCAAAGAACGCTTCCCTCTGAGCAAAATCAGTGGTGGAGTCAGCAACATTTCCTTTGCCTTCCGAGGCAACAATGCGGTACGTGAAGCCATGCACACGGCCTTCCTCTATCACGCCATACAAGCCGGTATGGACATGGGCATCGTCAATGCCGGCATGATTGAGGTCTATGAAGAAATCAAACCGGAGCTGCTCCAGCTCGTAGAAGATGTGCTCTTCGACCGACGACCGGACTCCACTGAACGCCTCACCGCATACGCCGCTCAAATCAAAGGCCAAGGGAAAAAGGTAGAACGCGATCTCAGCTGGCGCAAAACAAGTGTGGAAGAACGCCTTCGACATGCCATGGTAAAAGGTATCACGGAATTCATCGAAGAAGACACCGAAGAAGCCCGCCAACAATACCCCACAGCTCTGGAAGTCATCGAAGGCCCCCTCATGGATGGCATGAACATCGTGGGCGACCTCTTTGGTGCCGGAAAAATGTTTCTGCCCCAAGTCGTCAAAAGCGCCCGCGTCATGAAACGCGCCGTAGCCTACCTGACGCCCTACCTGGAAGCCGAAAAAAGCGACTTGTCTTCCACTTCTAAAGGCAAAATCTTACTGGCCACGGTTAAAGGCGATGTACACGACATTGGAAAAAATATCGTTGGTGTCGTGTTGGCTTGCAACAATTTTGAAGTTATAGACCTCGGTGTCATGGTCCCTGCCGAAAAAATTCTGGATGAGGCCTTGCGGCAAAAAGTGGACATCATCGGTCTCAGCGGGCTCATCACACCTTCCTTGGATGAAATGGTCCGCATTGCCCGCCTCATGGAAGAGCGGCAATTGAAACTCCCCCTCATGATTGGTGGTGCCACCACCTCCAAAGCCCATACCGCCGTAAAAATTTCTCCGGCTTACTCCGGCCCCGTCGTCCATGTGCACGATGCTTCCCGAGCCGTCGGCGTGGCTACAAATTTGTTGGCAACAGACGCTCATACTTTTGCCGAAAGGCTAAAAAAAGAACAAACGGCACTACGCAAAAAAAGAGAACAGAACAAAACCGAGAGAAAACTCTGCAGCCTGGCAGAAGCCCGCGCCAACAAACTTCCCCTTGGATGGGAAGATTACACACCTCCCAAACCAAAACAACAAGGCATCATCTTTTTCGATGATTACCCGTTGCAAGAACTCATCGATTACATAGACTGGACGCCCTTTTTCAAAAGCTGGCAAATGAAAGGGCGTTTTCCCGACTTGCTCAACGACCCCAGGCATGGAGAAGAAGCTTGGAAGTTGTACGAAGATGCCAAGCGATTCCTGGAACGCATGGTAGGGGAAAACATGTTACAAGCCCGAGCTTGGGCAGGGCTGTTTCCGGCAGCTTCTCAAGGCGATGACATCCTGGTATTCAAAGACGAAAACCGCCTCGAAACCCTCCTAAAAACACATCATTTGCGCCAACAGGCAGTTAAGCCTTCCGGCAAATACAACCTCTGCCTCAGCGATTACATCGCTCCTGTGAATTCAAACCGGCCCGACTGGATAGGAGCCTTTGCCGTTACGGCAGGCTTGGGTATAGAAAAAAGCCTGAAGACCTTTGAACAGGCCGGAGACGACTACCACATCATCTTGCTAAAAGCTTTGGCCGATCGCCTGGCAGAAGCCTTGGCCGAGCGCCTGCATCAACGCATTCGCACCGAATTTTGGGGATATGCTCCCGATGAGCAATTGGACAATCAAGCCCTGATACAAGAACAATATCGAGGAATTCGACCGGCTCCCGGCTATCCGGCTTGCCCGGACCACACCGAAAAAGCCCGTATCTTTGAACTGCTGAAAATCGGAAACCAAAGTGGCATCAAACTTACCGAAAGCTATGCCATCTGGCCCGCAGCCTCGGTATCGGGCTGGTATTTTTCCCATCCCGAAGCCAGATACTTCGGCCTGGGGCGCATTGGAAAAGATCAAGTAGCAGATTACGCCCGCAGAAAAGGTATCTCCTTAGCCCAAGCCGAAAAATGGCTGGCTCCAAGCTTGGGCTATACCCCCTCGTAAATCGAATACATTTGAAAAAACACAAAGCAACAAAAAAATAAACAACCAACTTCCACCTAACCCTGCAAACCGGCAAAAACCCCAAAAACAAACTTCATGACAAACGAACCCTTCCAAACCAATCGCTCTGCCGATGAGGTAGTCTTACGAGACATCCTAAACGAAGCGCTGCAGTGGTGGAAAGAAATCAAGGCTCACCCCAAAACCGCCATAGGCATCATCACCGGCACCTTGTTGCTCTTCGCCCTCATCGCCTGGCTCACGCCAAGACAGTACGAAGCCAAACTGACCTTCATGGTCAATGAAGACGAGGGCAGCAAGCTCGGTGGCGTAGCCAGCCTGCTCGAATCCGTAGGCTTTGGCGGAGCAGCCAACAGCGATTTCAACTTGGATAAAATCATAGAACTGGTCCATTCCCGAAGGGTCATTTACCACAGCTTATTGGACAGCACCAGCGTCAAAGGAAAAAAAGACCTGCTGGCCAACCACATCATAGACATCTATCAGTTGCACAAAAAATGGAAACGCAAAAAACCCAAGCTCCAAAACTTCCGATTCACCTCCGACAGCCTGGAAACGTTTTCCCTTACGGAAAACACCGCCTTAAAAGAGATTTACAAATACGTCGAAAAAGGAGAAAACTGGTCAGACCCCTTGCTCAGCACATCTATAGCTCCCGAAGCCGGTATCATGACAATTGAGATAAACAGCCTGTCTCAAGAGCTGTCCCGAGGATTGGCCCTGAGCATCTTCCGAGAACTAAGCGACTTCTATATCAAGAAGACCATTGAAAAACAACTGGCAACCTATAACGAACTGAAACAACAAGTTGATTCCATCGCTCAAGAACTTCACCGCAAAGAATACGAACTCGCCCGCTTTGAAGACCGCCATCAAAACCTCGTGCCTAAAACAGCCCAATTGCGCAAAGAACGCCTGGAACGCGAAATTTTCATCCTCAACACCATGTACGGTGAAGCCGTGGCTAACAAAGAAGTAGCCGGCTTCGCCCTGAAAAACACCACGCCTTTCGTCCAACCCATAGACCTGCCCGTTTTACCTCTGACAGCCATCCGGCCCTCCTGGCCCAAAACAGTGGCCTTAGGACTTTTCCTGGGAAGTATGCTGGCAGCTATCTTCATCATTGGAAGGATGAAAGTAAAAAAGGCTCTACAAACCTAAGGGGTAAAGCCCGTCAAGAACTGCTTTATCCCGGGCTCGTAAGCGATGAAAACCGGACGAGCAAATGCCGCTCTAAGCTACCTATCCGGATGAACTTCGAGCCGAATCCGCTAAGGCTCAACAAAAAAGGCCGCTTTTGCGGCCTTTTTTGCATCGTGAAACGGTTTGAGGCTGCTCCGCCCCTGTACGAATGGATTTATTCCAGTCCTCAATAGCGTTCATCAAGCTCTTTCCAGGTTAGCATCCTCGTACATCTTACGCAATTTGCGCCGAGCAAAGAAGATGCGGCTTTTGATGGTGCCCAGCGGAGCGTTCAACTCCTCAGCTATTTCGTCGTACTTATAGCCTCGATAGGCCATCCAGAAGGGGCGTTTGAACTCTTCAGGCAAGCTGCTCACCATGCGCAACAACTCCTTGTAAGCGATATTGCTCTCGCCCTCGTTGAGCACAGTGCGATCCCCTTGATTGATGTAGTAATTGTTGGGCGTTTGGTCCAAGATGGTGCCTCGGCGCATCTTCTTACGATAGTTGTTGATGAAAATGTTGCGCATGATGGTTACGGCCCAAGCCTTGAAGTTGGTACCTTCCCGATATTTTTCAGCATTGGTCAAAATGCGCAAAGCCGTATCCTGAAACAAATCGTTGGCATCCGCCAGGTTGCCGGTGAGTTTCAGGGCAAAAGCTCGCAGAGAGTTCTTGACCTGGTCCAGTTGTTTTTCTATATGTGAGGTGTTCATGATCTCGTTTGCTTGGTTCATTGGTTGCGGATTGAAGACGATTTTGTCGTTTTCATCGACAAAGATACGACTACAAGACGAAAGGTTGTATGTATTTTTTACAATTTAGACTGATTTTTGATAAAGTTTAAGCTTTCCTTAACAGTTTGAGAGGTTTTTGAACTTTTGGAGCGGGCTGCTGTTTCTCATTGCAGCAATGATACTCTTTTTCAGGCATTTTGCTGTCACTTTTTATCGTCTAAATCAAGGACTTTGTCGAAAAATTACGAAGATAAGGACTGTCGTTCGAGCTTGCCGGAATTTTTGGGCAACAACATCCGCTTTTTGCGAAAGCAAAAAAAGTGGAGCCAAGAAAAGTTGGCCCAAGAATCCGGGCTGACACGCGGTCGCATAGCTTCTTATGAAAATGGTTGCTCCGAGCCTCCGCTGCAAAGCCTGTTTACTCTGGCGGAAGTGCTTGATACCACAGTCTTGGATTTGGTCTGTCGCAATTTGCAGCAGAGTACCCAAGCTTCAGGGGAAAAGTCCATTTCATTTTCCAGTATTTTCAAAAACGAAAAACGCATTCAAGCCCTGTTCAAGGAAGCCATGAAATTGGAGTCTGTGATTGACGGCCTTTTCACTTGTCATTGCTACAAAATAGAAAACCGACACAACGGTTCTATTTCCATAGAGGCCATGCAACACGATTTTGAGCAATTGCACAAAATGAGTTGCCGCCTGCTAAGCATCCACAAAGAAATCATGCAGTTGATGTCTTCCGCGGAAGCTAAAGCGCACCCCCAAGCATCTTCTGTTTAGGTCATTTTGACTTGCCCGAGGTGAGAGCTGCAGGCAATCAGCCCCCTTCCCAAACCATTGCTTTTAGCTTTTACCCGGCAGAAAGGGACATGCTAAATCGCTTCTTTAACTTTTGCCCCCTGCCCTTTTCTTCTTTCTCTTTTTTATAGAGGTAGTTGCTGTGAAACACCAGCAGAGGCACATCCACCAGGTGTAAGTTGTTTTTCCTATAAGCATGCTCAAACAATTCCTCAAACAACTTCTGCCTCTTGGTCATCATAACGATGAGATCCATCTGATGTTCACTGATGTATTCGGGCAAGACTTCACACAAAAATCCAGCCGGCACGGACTTTTGGATGAGAAAATTGCTGTCGTGAAGCAGTTCTTTTCGCAAAGACCAGCTGGGACTTTCGTCTTCTTCCACATCTATATAGTGCAAATCGGCATGGAAGCTCAAGCTCATGCGCAAAATACAGCTTTGGACTGTAGGATTGAGGTTTTTGTATTCTCCGCCTACGATCAAGATGTTGCGGATGGGGCGAAAGGCAAAACCCGAAGGAATGACCAAGACAGGACATTCCGCTTTGGCAATGACTCCTGTGGTTTTTGTACCTATCATTTTGCGAAAAGCACTGTAAGCGTGTTTCTTGCCCATGGCGATAAAACGGCAACCTTCCGATTTGCTGGCTGCGACGATTTGTTTTTCCGGATCGCCCTTGCGCAACATCAAGCTGACACTTTCCGGAATGCAACCCTCTTGGTTGATCTGGGCAAAGCGGGTAAGCCTGTTCCAGGCACGGCTTTTTTGTCGGCGGGGTATCCAGCCGTCTTTACTCAAAAAGGGTTTGGGCTTGTAAACGTGCAAAACACTCAAGTCCATTCCATAGGCACGGGCAAAAGCATAGGTGTAGCGAAAGGCATTTCGGGATTCTTCCGTCAGGTCTGTCGGGAAGATAATCTTGTTTCGGTTTGTCATTGGGCTTTGTTTGGTTGCATCATGAAAACGCAAACGTCTTCGCTCCAAATATACGGTTTTCTCTTTTAACACCCAAGCCCAATGGCAGCAGATTTAGGATACGGAGCAACTTCGTCGCTGTTTAGCCTCTTTTTGGTCGAAAAAAAGAAGCCCGTTTGCCGAAAGGCAGTACCTTCGGGCAAAACAATTCGAGCATGGATGCCATCCTGAAACTGGAGCACATCGTCAAACAATACGGAGATTTTTACGCCGTCAAAGGCGTCAGTATTGAACTGCCCCGAGCTAAAATTTTCGGCTTACTTGGCCCGAATGGAGCTGGAAAAACGACCTTAATTCGCATCATCACCACCATTATCCCCGCCGACGAAGGAAAAGTATGGTTCGAAGGGGAACTGCTCAACGAACGCCACCCCCACCAAATCGGCTACATGCCGGAAGAACGAGGCTTATATAAAAGGATGAAAGTGGGAGACCACCTCATGTATTTGGCTCGTCTTAAAGACCTATCGGAAAAAGAAGCTCGTGAGGCCATTGAATATTGGTTCGAGCGGCTGCAGATCGAAAACTGGTGGGACAAAAAAATTGAAGAGCTTTCCAAAGGGATGCAGCAAAAAATCCAATTCATTGCCACCGTAGTGCATAAACCCGCTCTGCTCATCCTGGACGAACCCTTCAGCGGCCTGGACCCCGTCAATACCCAACTCATCAAAGGAGAGATTGCGCGTCTGAAAGAAGAAGGCACTACCATCATTTTTTCGACCCACCGCATGGAACAGGTCGAAGAAATTTGCGAACACATCGCCCTGATCAACCAAGGTGAAAAAATCTTGGAAGGTCAGGTCAGTGACATCAAAAACACCTATAAGGAAAACCTGTTTGAAATAAAGTACGAGGGGGAGCTTCCTGCTTCCGTGCAAAACTCCTGCTTAAACATACGCGAGCAAGGGAACGGAAAGCTGGTCGTACAGTTGGAGGAAGAAAGGAAATCCAACGCCCTACTGCAAAGCCTCATAGAAGCAGGCGTTTATGTGCGTTCCTTCCGCGAAATCCTGCCTTCACTCAACGAAATTTTCATCAAAGCCGTATCATGAAAAAACTTTGGCTCATCGTCAAAAGGGAATACCTCACGCGCGTGCGCAGGCGCTCTTTCATCATTGCCACCCTTGTCACACCCTTGGCATTTGTTCTCTTGTTTGTCGTCGTCGGTCTCATCTTTTCCTACAAAGGCGACAAAACCAAGCGCATCGCCTTGGTAGATAAAGCCGGCCTCTTTTCTGCAAAAGCCGGCATAGCCGATACCGAAAGTATTCACTTTGTCTTGACAAGCCTTCCTTTGGATAGTCTGCGGGCAGGCTACCGGGAAGAAAAGCTGGACGGCATTCTCTTCATCCCAGCACTCAAAAACCTGTATGCCGAAAGTCATACTGTTTATTATTACGCTCCTAAAAGTCCGACTTTAGAGGTAGAAGCCTTTTTACGCGAGCAAATAGGAAAGCGTTTGCGCAAATACAAAATCGAACAACTGGGGCTGGATGAAAAAGCCCTGAAAGCGATAGAGAGCAAGGTCAGCATAGAACCCGAACCTATAGATGAAACAGTTACTTCCAATGTTAGCAAACTGGCCAGTGCCATCGGAGCCGGCATAGGCAGCATCATGGGTATCATCATGTACATGGCCGTTTTCATTTACGGCAGCATGGTTATGCGCAGTGTCATGGAAGAGAAGACCAACCGCATAGTAGAAGTGATGATTTCTTCGGTACGCCCCTTTCAGCTCATGATGGGCAAAATCATAGGTGTAGGTGCTGTAGGTCTGACACAGCTGGCCATTTGGGCCATCCTCATTCCTTTATTGACCAGCCTGGCCGGCTTGTTTTTTCACTTTGAACCTCCGCAAGTCAGCACTGCCGACATGCCCGAAATTGACCCTGCCGAAATGGAGGGAATGATGATGCTGGCCATACAGGAGATACGCTCGCTCAATTGGTGGTTTATTTTGCCCTCTTTTTTGCTCTATTTCATCGGCGGATATTTTCTGTACTCTTCCCTCTTTGCCGCTGTAGGCTCTGCTATAGGTGATGACCTGGGCGAAGGGCAATCTCTGACCATTCCCATCACCATTCCCGTTTTGCTGGCTTTTTACATCATGTTTGCCACGGTAGAATCTCCCGACAGCAGCCTGGCCGTCTGGTCCTCGCTTTTCCCTTTGTTTTCGCCCATCGTCATGCCGGCTCGGCTGGCCTTTCAACCACCGATATGGCAGGTCTTGATCTCTTTGATCCTGCTGCTGTTTACCAGCATCTTTTTTGTCTGGCTCTCAGGCCGCATATACCGCATAGCCATCCTGTCTTACGGCAAAAAAGCCAGTTGGAAAACCATGTTCAAGTGGATGTTCAGCAAAGCCTAAACAGCCTCAAAGACAAGACGCGTCCACACCCCTCTACTCCGCGATGGCCATGGTAGCCATGCTGATCCGAACACCCGGCACTTTCAACAGGGCCAGCGCGCAAGCCTCGAGCGTAGCTCCGGTTGTCAAAACGTCATCGACCAAAAGGACGTGCCTGCCTTCAAGGCTGCTTTTTTGCCTTACGGCAAATACATGCTCGACATTCCGGAGTCGCTCTATTTGTGTCTTCCGCGTCTGACTATCGGTATAGACCTTTCTCTGCAAAACGCGCGTAAGGCAAGGCACATTCATGCTCTCGGCCAAACCTTCGGCAAAGCAAGCACTTTGATTAAAACCCCGCCTCAACTCCTTCTTTTTGTGTAAAGGCACAGGGACAATGCAGTCCGCTCCGGCAAAAAGCTCGTTCTCCATCAGCTGCCGCCCATATTGCCGCCCTACCCAAATGCCCAGCTCCTTCTTTCCCTCGTATTTCAAACGGTGAATCAAATGACGGGCAAGCCCCCCTTTTCTAAAAAAATAACAGGCCGCCCCGGCATACAGCGGTATGCGCCCCCAAAAACGCTCCACAAAAGGGTTATCCACCCACAAGTGATAATGGGTATAGGGCAAACGAGCCAAACAGTGCCCACACAACCCATGCCCGCGAAGGGGCTTCCTCCGCTCACACAAATGGCATAAATCCGGAAAAAACAACTGAATAAAATAGGTGTTCCAAGGCAGCAACATCGAAAAAAATTTCCAAGCTCAGCCCCCAACATCGCCAAAGACAGGGCCAACACGACCTATTAGGCCCCAAAAAAAACGCCTGCCTCGCTGGGAAGCAAGACAGACGCATCAAAACAAAACGAAAAACCAACTTTAAACAAGTCTCTTTGCTTAGGATAAACTCCTTTATCCCCCTATTTGTTGCACGCCAAAATGTTAAGATTCTCTTAATATGCCCAAAGAGAAGTGGGGTGAGTTGTTTGAAACCCGCAAAGGAGCGAAATAAAAATGGTTCGGGGTTCGTCAGTACCCCAAACCATTTCTTCCTATACCCGGAGCAAAGTGGGTTGGGAAAATAAGCAGGTCGTCGGTGTGATTTCCGCTAAGGCGCAAAACGCAGGTGCAGCCCGAGCCGCAGCGAGGCTTTGCAAGGCAAGCGGAGGCTGCAACGGCAAGGAACAATTCCCAAAACACTTCGTAACGGGTATAAATAGGCCGCTTAAAAAGCGGTTTCAATCTTCCTCTTCTTCCTCCCCGGCTTTCAATTTCACATCCAACTTCATTTTTTCTCCGTCTCGATAAAACTCAATGTTGAGCACATCGCCGACTTGAGATTCACTAATGACCTCCTGTAAATCCGAGACAGAATAAATCCGACGCTCGTTGACATTGATGATGACGTCATTTTCCTGCAGGCCTGCCTCGCCGGCAGAACCCTCTCTTTCGGCTTCGAGTATGCGAATTCCCTGGGTAACATTCAAATCCAGTTCCTCGATGTCTTCCTTTTCCAACTCCTTAATGATAACCCCCAGATAAGGCCTGCGGTAATGGCCGTAGTTGATGATGTCATCCACTACCCGCTTCACCAATTTAGATGGGATGGCAAAGGAATGCCCCTGAAAAAAACCCGTAGAAGAACTGATGGCCGTATTGATCCCCAACAAACGCCCCTCAACATTGACCAAAGCTCCTCCGCTGTTACCGGGGTTTACTGCTGCATCTGTCTGGATAAAAGACTCTATAGCATCCTGCCCCTCAATGATGTCTAAATTGCGTCCCTTGGCACTGATGATACCGGCCGTAACCGTCGAAGTCAGCTCCAAGGGGTTACCCACGGCCAAGACCCATTCTCCAACTCGGGCCTCGTCAGAATTGGCCAACTCCAAAGCCGGTAAATCCTCAGCCTCTATCTTCAAAACAGCCAAATCCGCCTTGGGGTAAGAGCCTATCAACTCGGCTTCAAAACGACGCTTGTCCATCAGCGACACCTCAATCTTATTGGCAAAACCTACTACGTGCTCGTTCGTAACGATGTATCCATTTGAAGTATAAATAACGCCGGAACCGGAACTCGCTTTGTAATCGTTGTCTCTACGCTTTTCAGGAATTTTTTCAGAAAAAATATAAACCACTGAAGGCACCGTTTTTTGGGCTGCTTCAACAAAAGAAGGCACAACGCCTTCCGTAGCCTGTAGCGGCTGACGCACCGCTACGGCAGAAGCGATGACTTGCTCCGGCTGTTTAATCACTACTTCCGGCACCCACCACCACAAAGCCGACAAAACAGTTAATCCACCGACTATACTTGAAAAAAAGAAAAAAATGAGGGTTCTAAATTTCATGATCCCAAACGAATTTAAATGTGAACAAACGCAGACAAAAACGACTCTACACAAACAAGCCGCTGCTAGCTTCCACCCCGGAAAGAAAACTCAACACTTTAATCCAAGCCAAATGTTTTTCAGGAATGGCTTTTCATACAAAAGCTCTTATCCGGCAAGCTTGGCGTATGGCAAAAATACCAAAAAACAAAGAATTCTGGCTACAACTCACCTAAAAAGAAGCACTAAAAAGCAAACACCGGTCTAATTCCCTATATTTAGGCCGTTTACGCCTGGGTGCTACAACTGCACATCTACCAGCTATCCAAATCAAATTACCGCAACTTGAGCAACAAGACAAAAGCGAAAAACAAGCGAATGTTAAAACGCCTTTTGCAAATGGGGCCGGCCATGCTGGTTACAGCGGCTTTTATCGGCCCCGGCACCGTAACCGTTTGTTCTATAGCCGGCTATCGTTACGGTTATGCTCTGCTATGGGCTCTGCTCTTCGCGCTACTGGCTACCATCGTGCTGCAGGAAATGTCTGCCCGCCTGGGCATCATCAGCAAAGCCGGTCTAAGCGAAGCCCTGCGCCAACAAATCCGACATCCTGTTCTGCGAACTGTAGCCTTGGCTTTAGTCTTTTCTGCCATCCTCATCGGCAACAGCGCCTACGAAGCCGGTAACATCAGTGGAGGCGTACTGGGAGTACAGGAGTTGTTCGGCCCTTTTCAGCTCCCCCTGGCAGGCTACCTCCTGAACGGATGGAACCTCCTAATTGGCCTGCTTGCCGCATGGCTCCTGCTCAGCGGCAGCTACAAACTCATGGAAAAGACCTTGATCACCCTGGTAGCCCTCATGAGCATTGTTTTTTTACTCACGGCCGGTATGAGCTTGAGAACAGAGGGTGCCTTTCGGCAAATGCTGTCCGGGCTGTTTATCCCCCATGCTCCTGCAGGAAGCTGGCTGACCGTACTGGGCTTAATCGGCACCACCATCGTGCCTTACAACCTCTTTTTGCATGCCTCCTCGGCTGCCGAAAAATGGAAGGAGAACGAAGACCTCAAAACCGCCCGATGGGATACTGTTCTGGCCATTTCTTTGGGAGGCTTGGTTTCTCTGGCCATTGTCGTCAGTTCTGCAGCTCTGCAACAGCATACAGGCGAGATAAAATCAGCTGCGGATCTGGCCCGACAACTCGAGCCACTCCTTGGCTCCTCAGCCAAGTTTTTCCTGGCTACGGGCTTGTTTGCCGCAGGCATCACTTCTGCCATCACTGCACCACTGGCCGCAGCCTGGGCAGCTACGGGTATTTGGCCTGAAAAAAAACAAAACGGCCGATCAGCTATGCAACGCCCGCTCTTTAAAATCGTGGCACTCAGCGTACTGTTCATCGGGCTGCTCTTTTCCGCATCGGGTTATCGGCCCATTCAAATCATCCGCTTTGCCCAAGCTGCCAATGGCCTGCTGTTGCCTTTTGTCGCAGCCTTCCTCCTCTGGCTGATGAACCGCCCTTCTTTGCTCGGCAAACACCTCAACACACTTACCCAAAACCTCATCGGGCTAATCGTAGTGCTACTGACAATAGCCTTAGGTACCAAAATGCTCACAACCCTCTTTTAGGCTACGGCCAACATTTGCCGAAAGGCAAACAAAATACAACTTTGCAAAAGCTATGAACATCGACATCAATTGCGACATGGGGGAAAGCTTTGGCCACTTTCGCATCGGACGCGATGAAGACATCATGCCCTACATCACCTCTTGCAATATCGCCTGTGGCTTTCATGGAGGAGATCCCCTCACCATAGAAAACAGCCTGAAACTGGCTAAAAAATTCGGCTTGAAAGTAGGGGCACATCCCTCCTATCCCGATCTGGCCGGCTTCGGGCGACGCTCCATGCAAATCCCTACCGACGAACTACGCGCTTTAATCACTTACCAAATCGCAGCCCTCAAAGGCATGGCTGAAAGCCTCGGCCTGAGGCTCCACCACGTCAAACCCCATGGAGCCCTCTACCACGCCGCCACTGAAAATGAAGCCATTGCCAAAGCCCTACTCGAAGCTATCCTCGCCATAGATCCACAGCTTGCCGTCTATGGGCCGGCCGACATCGGCTGGCACCAAATGGCCGAAGCCAAGGGCATACGCTACGTGCATGAAGCATTTGCCGACAGGCAGTATCGAGAAGATGGCAGCCTGATCAGCCGAAACCACCCTCAAGCACTGCTCCACAAGCCTGATCAAATCGCCAAACGCGCTTTGAAACTACTCAGACAAGGTACCCTGACCACCCTTTCGGGAAAAGAAATTAAAGTTACCACCCAAACCCTGTGCATCCACGGCGATCACCCCCAAGCCCCGCAAATCGCTAAAAAATTGTACGAAAGCATGCAGGCCTATCTTCCTTCCTAAACCCATAACCAAACCACCTTAGCTGGTATATACCCAAACCGAAATGGTTTGGGATATTTACAACTCGCAAACGAGCGAAAGGTAGGGAGTTTGGGAGGCTGACGCCTCCCAAACCACTTCGCCATGGGTATATTTTTTATACCCAAACCGAAATGGTTTGGGATATTCCCCACCCGTTAACGAATGGAGAATAAGGAGTTTGGGAAGCTAACCCCTCCCTAATCACTTCGCCATGAATTTATTTGCCTTTTAGCCTAAAAAATATACGAATATACTATATTTACACCTATAAACTAAATCAAAAACAATGAACCCACAAGAACGACTCAACAGAATACTCCATTTCATCCATGTATGGAAATCCAGTTTGAAACTACACAAATTTGAAGAATTATTGCTAAAACCGGAGCCCGATAGCTGGTCCTTAGGGCAAGTCTATATACATCTGATCAGTGCAAGCCTCAACTTTCAGATCAAAGCCATAGAGCGTTGCTTGAAATCCAATGAAAACAAGAGAAAATTGAAAAGTTTCAAGGGTTTTTTGATCTTCAATATTCTCGGAAACTTTCCACCCATAAAAATCAAGGTACCTGCTTCCAGAGAATATACCCCGAAACAACCCAAAAGCAAAGCGGAAATTATTGAAGGCCTGGAGAAGACACGAAAGAAACTTATCGTTATCGCCTCTCAACTTGAGAAGCAAAATAAAGGAGGAAAAGTAGCCCATCCCGCTCTTGGGTTTTTAAACGCAAAAGAATGGTTTCATCTCATTGAAATGCACTTCCGCCACCACCTACGTCAAAAATTCGACTTGGATCAGTTTATTCTTGACGAAATGATTAAAAAAAGCTGGATAGACTAAAACCGGAGAAATTCACCAGTGAAGATGCGATAAATTGCTTTCGGAAAAGTCATTGAAAACATGAAAAAGGAAAACATCTTCCAGTTTCAAGAAGCCGACGACTCCATCGGCTTCTTGCTTTGGCGGGTACACAACGCCTGGCAACGAGAACTGCGAAGGCAACTCAAAAAATTTAACCTGACCCACACGCAGTTTGTCATTTTAGCCTGTGCACATTGGCTCAATCAGCAAGACGAAGAAGTAAGTCAGGTCAAAATTGCCCGATTAGCTAAGACCGATACCATGCTCACGTCCAATGTGCTCAGGGCTTTGGAAAAGAAACGACTAATCCGCCGCAAAGAGCACAGCAAAGACAGCAGGGCAAAAAAAATTTTGCTCACCAAAGCGGGGATAAAGCGCTTGAAAAAAGCCGTCAATAAAGTGGAAAACTTCGATCGGGAATTTTTTAGCCACTTGACAAACAGCAGGCAATTTAAAACCGAGCTTTCAAAGCTTCTCAAGGCTTTAGCTACTGAACAACTCGACCAAGACCCAGATTAAACCCAGACAAATCACACAGCTCAACAACAGCTTTAAGAAAGTTTTTTTATCCATGTCAAAAGGCAAAATACTTTTGTTTACCAATCCTGCCAAAGCAGGTGAGAGCTACTCAGATCAAATCTAGGCAATAAGCCGGCAAGTCCGGACCTTTTCGCCGAATGAGCCCTTTCTGAGGTTTTACTCCTCTTCTCCCATTTGGCCTTCTGCACGCAAGCGGTCGAAAACTTCGTTCAGGTGCCACATTTCGTCCAGCGTATTGTCTTCATAAAATTCAATTTCGGGTATTCTTCTCACCTGGCGCCGAATGCGAGAAGCCAAAGCATGCCGCAATTTTTTGTTGTGTTTTTCCAAAATATCCAATACAGCCTGCTTGTCCTCAGCATTAAAAATACTGAGATAAATGCGCGCCAGCAGCAAATCGGGCGTCAATTGCACTTCCGTAACGGTTACCAGGGGCTTGCTTCCGTACAGATAATACCCTTGTTCCATCAGCACCGCGCTAAAATGCCTCTTAATCAATTCCGCCACTTGACGCTGTCGTTTACTCTCCATCATTTTTTCTTTCTGATTTACCGGTTTCTCGTTTCGGCTTTCGCCAAATGCTATTCGTTGAAAGATCACACAAAACCCTCCCGAATCAAATCGTGCAAATGGAGCACGCCCAGATATTTCCCATGTTCATCGGCTACCAACAATTGCGTAATGTTGTGTTGTTGCAAAATGCCAAGGGCCTTTGCCGCCAAAGTATCCGGTTGCACCCACTTGGGTGAAGGGCTCATGATGTCTTCGGCCCGGGTTTCGTCTAATCGCGTGGTTTTCCCCAACATGCGCCGTAAATCGCCATCAGTGATGATGCCCAGCAGACGATCTTCCTCATCGGTAACAGCTGTACATCCCAAACGCTTAGACGTCATTTCTAACAAGATTTCCCGCAAAGTAGTTTTTGGCAAAACCTTGGGGCGTTCATTCTGGAGATACAAGTCTGCTACCCGCAGGTAGAGTTGCTTCCCCAGCATGCCTCCCGGGTGCACCAGGGCAAAATCTTCCGGGGAGAAACCCCGACGCACCAACAAAGCCATGGCAAGGGCATCGCCCAAAGCCATCTGAGCTGTAGTACTGGCCGTGGGGGCCAGGTTGTGTGGATCCGCTTCGCGCACAATAGGTGTAAAAAGCAGCAAGTCGGCATAGCGTGCCAAGTGAGAATCTTTTGTTGCCACCATGCCAATCAACAAATTCCCCCGCTGTTTCAACAAAGGCGTTAGAACCTTAATTTCAGCCGTCTCTCCACTTTTGGACAAACACAAGACCACGTCTTCCTTCCCTATCATGCCCAAATCTCCGTGAATGGCATCAGCAGCGTGCATGAACAAAGCCGGAGTACCTGTAGAATTCAAAGTAGCTACCAGCTTTCTGCCAACCAAAGCACTCTTCCCTATACCCGTAACCACTAAGCGACCGGCAGCTTCGTAAATAGCCTCGACACAGGCTACAAAACGGTCGTCAACAGAATCCGGCAATGCCTTTAAAGTCAAATATTCAATCTCCAAAGTTTTTAGTGCCGTTTCTCTGATAAGTCTTTGAATATCCACAAGTTTTTCTTATTTTTGCTTGACGCTTCTTAGAGAGGCAAATGCCCGCCGGCCCAGCTACTCCGGCATGCCCCGAAACCGGAAAGATGTTTCGCAAAAGTAAGTCACTTTTGCTATAAAAAAAGCTTTATTTTAGTGCCCAATTTCAAGGGGCATACGACAAAATGCCCGCGTGGAATTTTACAAGCAGAAAAAAATCATGACCAGTACGACACACGACCTGCACCAAGCTCTGCAAAAATATTTTGGCTTTGACCAATTCAAAGGCCATCAGGAAGAAATCATAAAAAGCGTCATGGATGGGCAGGACACCTTTGTCATCATGCCCACCGGAGGAGGCAAATCGCTTTGCTATCAGCTGCCAGCTCTCATCCTCGAAGGCACAGCCATTATCATATCTCCATTGATTGCCTTGATGAAAAATCAAGTAGATAACATTCGCAGCTACAGCAGCAAGGACGAAGTGGCTCACTTCCTCAACTCCTCGCTCTCTCGCACTCAAATGAGGGCTGTTAAAGAAGACATCATCCATGGCAAAACCAAAATGCTGTATATCGCTCCGGAAACGCTCACCAAAGACGAAAACCTGGACTTCTTCAGCAATGTCAAAGTCTCCTTCATCGCCATCGATGAAGCGCATTGCATCTCGGAATGGGGGCACGACTTCCGCCCTGAATACCGACGCATCCGAGCTATGATCACAGCCATAGGACAAAACATCCCCTTGGTTGCCCTCACGGCTACTGCCACCCCGAAAGTACAAACCGACATCATCAAAAACCTGGAGATGAAAAATCCCAGGACTTTTATATCCTCTTTCAACAGAGCCAATCTCTACTACAGAGTTGAAGGCAAGGGAAAAAAAGAAGATGTCTTTAAGAAAATTGTCCAAGCCATCAATCAGTTTCCCAATGAATCGGGCATCATCTACGTGCAAGCCCGTAAATCAACGGAAGAGATCGCCAAAATGCTCAAGGTCAATGGCATCAAAGCCGCACCTTACCACGCCGGCCTGGACCCCAAAACCCGTACAAAAACCCAGGACGCCTTCCTCATGGAAGAAATCGATGTTATTGTGGCTACCATTGCTTTTGGCATGGGCATTGACAAACCCGATGTGCGCTTTGTCATTCACTACGACATCCCTAAAAGCATAGAAAACTACTATCAGGAAACCGGCAGAGCAGGACGTGACGGCCTCGAAGCTTCCTGCATCGCTTTCTATTCTTACAAAGACATCGTGCGCCTGGAAAAATTCCTGCGTGACAAACCCGTTTCGGAAAGGGAAATGGGTGCCCAACTCATGCAGGAGGTCATGGCTTATGCAGAAACGACCAGCTGCCGACGTCGCTTCCTGTTGCATTACTTCGGAGAAGAATATCCCCATGACTGTGGCGATATGTGTGACAATTGCCGACACCCCAAAGAAAAAATCGAAGTAACAACTGAAATGCAACAAGCACTACAAGCCATACTCGAACTGGGCGAAAACTATAAAATCAAAACCCTGGTGGATTTCCTCACGGGAGAGGAAACCAAACAAATGAAAGATTTTGGCTTTACCGAAAAACCCTCTTTTGGAATAGGAAAAGACAAAGACGCCACCTTCTGGAGCTCCGTCCTCCGACACGCGCTACTCAACGACCTGGTCTTTAAAGACATTGAAACTTACGGCGTACTCAAAATAGCTGAAAAAGGCCGCAAATTTCTCGAAAAACCGCATCCACTGAAAATCCCCATCAACCACAATTACGAACAAGAACAAGCCGAAGCTTATGCCGAAGAAAGAGCACGTACTGTCGTCTTGGACCAAACCTTGCTCAGCCTGCTCAAAGACCTCCGAAGATCCATCGCTCAACAAAAAAAACTACCCCCCTACGTCATCTTCCAAGACCCCTCTCTCTTGGATATGGCAACCCAATACCCCACCTCCATCGCTGAGATGAAAAACATCACCGGTGTCAGCGAAGGCAAAGCAAAACGCTACGGACAACCCTTTATCGAGCTGATTGCCAAATACGTAGAAGAAAACGAAATCGAAAAACCCACCGACTTCGTCGTCAAACAGGTCGCCAAAAAATCCAAAGTCAAAGTCAACATCATCAACGGCATAGACCGCAAAATCCCCCTGCCCGAACTGGCTTCTTCCAACAACATGTCTTTGGAAGACCTATTTGAAGAACTCGATGCCATTGTAGCCTCCGGCACCAAAATCAACATCGACTACTACATTGAAGAAACCGTAGATGAATATGTACGGGACGACATCTATGATTACTTCATGGAAGCCGAAAGTGACTCCATAAGAGAGGCCTACGATGCCCTCAAAGAGGATGACATTACCGTAGAAGAAATCCGGCTAATGCGCATCAAGTTCCTCTCGGATATGGGCAACTAAAAAAGAAAAAGCAAACCGGTGTGGAAGAACTCAAAATCATTATCATTAACGGGCCTAACCTCAACCTACTGGGTATAAGAGAACCTCAAATCTACGGACGCGATTCCTTTGAAGCCTTTCTGGAACAACTCCAACTGAATCACCCCTCCATGACCATTCACTACTTTCAAAGCAACCACGAGGGGGAGCTTATCGACAAACTCCATGAAGTGGGCTTCTCTTACAACGGCATTATCCTAAACCCGGGAGCTTACGGCCACACCTCTTTGGCTTTAGCTGACGCCATATCCTCCATAGAAACTCCGGTTGTCGAAGTGCACATCTCCAACATCTTTGCCCGAGAACCCATCCGCCGGCAATCTCTGATCGCCAACCGCTGTGTAGGCCTGATCACCGGCTTAGGACTCAAAGGCTACGAACTGGCCCTCGAGTATTTCAAATAAAATGCAGCCACGCTAAAAATTCGGTGGGTGCTTCAATCCCCAAATTCAAGCCACTTCCTCAAATTCGGGCAATCGGCATAAGGCCGATCAATAGAGACGTAAGTCGTTCGTATGGTTTTTTGCAACCAATCACTCAGGATGCGGGCTTGTTTCTCCTGAATGGTTGCAGCTTTAATACGAGCATAGTCCTTCTCCAAACTCGCTGTATGTGGTGGTGTTCTGGATTCCAGGCGAACGATATGCAGCAATTCATCTCCATTGGCTGCCCGAAACCGAAAGGGACGAGTAATCCCCTGCACCTCTAAAGTATCTATGGCAAAATAGACATCCGGATCTAAGTCAGCAATTTCAAAAAAAGTATTACCCGTACGGGGATTCACCATCCGCCCATCGTTGTAATAACTCTGCACTTTATCCGTACCAAAACGCTTCACCGCCTCTGAAAAAGAAAGCGAATCCAGGAGAATGAGCTGCCGCACACTATCGAGTTTTCTCTCTGTGCGAACCATATCTTCTTCCGTGATTTCCGGTCGAATGAGAATGTGGCGCGTGTGGATGGAGTTGCCCTTTCGTTCTAACAACTGAATGAGGTGAAAACCAAATTCCGTTTCCACCACCTTGGAAATCTCGCCTTCATCCAATTTGTAGGCAGCCGCTTCAAACTCCGGCACAAAATGGCCCCGCTTGGTCCAACCCAAATCCCCGCCAAGACGAGCCGAAGCAAAATCATCGGAGTATTTCTTGGCTAACTCGGCAAAATCTTCTCCACCGGCTACAAGGCGACGGCGCAACTCTTCCAACTGTTCTCTGGCCTCTCGTTTCCGCTCAGAACTGACTTCCGGTTTCATCGCCAATTCCAGCAACTCCACTTCCGAATTGAAATAAGGCAGGCTATCCTGCGGAATGCGCTCAAAAAAAGCCTTGACCTCCGCCGGCGTAACGCTAATGTCTTGCAAAATTTGAGCGCGCATGCGTTCTGCCAACAATTGATTGCGCAAATCCTCCCGAAATTGATCCTTTACCTCACCTACGGATTGCCCGTAGTAGTCTTCAAATTGCTGATAGTCGTTATTCATGTAAGCCAGAATCTGCTCAATGCGGGCATTGAGTTGAGCCTCAACCTCCTCATCACTAACTTCCACACTATCCAACTTAGCTTGGTTGATCAACAGCTTTTGAGTCAGGACGTTGTCGAGAATAAAACAACGAGCATCCGGAGGCAGGGGGTCCTGCTGCTGAGACCCAATCAAATTGTATTGATCTTCCAGGTCCGAAAGCAGAACCAGTTCGTTGCCTACGGTAGCTATAACTTCATCCAGCAAAGCCTTCTGAGCTCTTAGAGAAAAGGAAAAAACACACAAAAACAACGCAAAAAATAGCTTGGCAAAAACGGAGTTCATTCTACAAAAATTTTCACTTCTCTGTCTTTTTGCGCCTGCTGGTACATCTCGTCTTTGAGTCGTTTAAGGAGCGCCTTTTTGCGACGGTGAAGTATGAGTTCTTTCAATTCATCGGCTACGTAGTTGATCGGAGCCGGTTCACCTTTATGTGCAACTTCCAACCGATGGTAGTAATAGTGCGTACCGCCTTTCTTCCGATGGAGATTTTGCTTAGAGATCAACTCATTTGCCGAAAGGCTGTTTTCAGGCCAAAGCTTCTGCAAATTGGCAGGCTCATACCAACTGCTATCGGCCAAAAGATAACGGGGTGAATATTCTTCGCAATAAGCGAGAATAGCATCGTAATTCGCTGCGGGGTCTTTCCACCACTGCTCAAACTGCTCTTTGCGCTGTGGTGCTTCTGCAGGCAAT
>JALSKB010000063.1 GCA_026989035.1 Saprospiraceae bacterium
ATGCCCCCAGAACATCAGACCGATAAACAAAGTGCCCAGGCCAACCATGATGTGATAGGCGTAATACAGCCCCGGAATATTCGTCGGATGGTCTTCTTCCGGAAATTCCTCCAGCCCCTTGATCTCCATATTCCATTGCTGATACGTCAAAAAGCTCAAAAAGCCCGGAAGGGCAATTTTGTTGTCCAAGCGCTTTTCCACCATGTTCGGCTGCCCGATCAACACCAGTTCTGCACTTTGCTCCGTCTCGAACAGAGCTTCCATAGCAGCAAAAGTGGCGGGCTGATAGCGCACCACATTCTTCGCCACCCAATCGCCCGTGGGAAAAGCCACCAGCACGGAAGCAGCCAAACCGAAAAACAGCCCCGTACGCAAAAACAAGCGACCAAAGGCCTCATGCCTTCGGGAAAGTAAGTAAAAGGCACCCACCGCAGCCACCACAAAAGAGCTTGTCGTCAAAGAAGCTGCCTGATTGTGCAAAAAAGCAGGCCACAGCCAGGGGTTGCCAAACAGCTCTCCAAAGTTCTTCAAGACAAACTTGCCGTTGGCCAAAACTTCATAACCCACCGGATGCTGCATCCAGGCATTCGTCGCCAAAATCAAAAAACCGCTCAACCAGGAGCCCAACAAAACCAAGACGGCCGAAGCAAAGTGCAAACGCGGCCCCAACAGCTTCTCCCCATAGAGAAACATGCCCAAAAAGGCAGACTCCAAAAAGAAAGAAAAAAGCCCTTCCATGGCCAAGGTCTGCCCCACCACGCTACCCGTCAATTCGGAGAAGCGCGCCCAGTTGGTGCCAAACTGAAACTCCATGGGAATGCCCGTAACCACCCCCATCACAAAGTTCAAGGCAAAAATCTTCATCCAAAAACGAGCTGCCTCATTGTAGAGCTCATCGCCCGTTTGCAAAAAACGGGCTTTAAACCACACGATAAGCAAGGCCAAACCCATCGTGAGAATCGGAAACAAATAGTGAAAAGTAATGGTAAAGGCAAATTGCAGCCTGCCATACATCAAGGCATCTTCCATTGCTTGCTACTTGGGTGACGAAATGCAAAATATCTCTTTAAAACAGCTGGAGCCAAGCAAAGTTTAGGAAAAATTTCACGAGAAGCCGAAGACAGCTTTCACCCGCCGAAAACGCGTTCCTCGTTCCGGCCTTCCAGCAGATCCAGATGCAAAAAAGAAGTGGAGTGCTCTGTTTTGGCTATGGAGGAAATGCTCACCGTCATGACCTTACCTCGCCGGTTCATCACCAGGCCGTTTTGCGAATCATTGCGTCCTGCATATTGATGGAAGTGCAAAATCTCTTCCCTATCGGGTTTGGGGTGTTTTGCACTCCAAGTCTGAAACCACTGCTGCCGCAGGGCGGCCACGGCCCGGGGATAAAGCGTAGCCGAAGACCACAAATATCTCTTTTTCGAATCCAACTGCCGATGGTGTCGTTCGCGGCCGTCCCAACGCAGCTCGTGCAAGCAGAGGCCCTCCACGCCTATCAGGGTGAAGGGCTCCATGCCTTCAAAAGTATAGCATTTGGCGAAAGCCGAAAAATCTTCAAAGACAAAAAAATCGAGCACCATCAAACCCCGACTTCTTCGGTAGGGCGGTCTGCGCTCGTGCCTGACAAAAGCCCCGTTGAGCAGACAGACCAGACGATTGTCCTCGCTCAAGGCAATCCAGCTGCCGCCGGCCCCTCTATCGCGCGGGTACAGCAGACGCCGGCCTCGCAATTCGCCCAAATGCAAAGCATCAGCTGCCCGCCGGGGGCTTTCATCGCGGTTGGAAGTAAAAAAATAACCACCCGAATGCGGAATGTAAGTTACGGTGCACATCGCTTAAAACTTTCCCTCAGTAGAACACCGCTATTTCGTCCAGTGTTTTGCGGCTGATGTCGGGCACCTCGGCATCCGGAGGAGGATAACCTACCGGAATCAACAAAAAGGGGCGCTCGTTTTCAGGGCGATCTAAAATCTTTTGCAGAAAATTCATCGGACTGGGCGTATGCGTCAAGGCGACCAAACCCGCCTGATGAATGGCTGTCAGCAAAAAGCCACAGGCCAAACCCACCGACTCGTTGACGTAGTAATTTTTGTGTCTTTTATCCTCGATCAAATCATACGCCTTTTTAAAGACGACAATTAGCCAGGGCGCTGTTTCCAAAAACTCCTTGTGCCAATCGGTGCCAAAAGGTTCCAGATCGCGTAGCCATTCTTCACTCATGCGTTGATGGTAATTCTCATACTCCTCTTTTTCAGCAGCCTCGCGTATCTTATGCTTGATTTCCGGATCCGATACCAGGCAAAAAACCCAGGGCTGTTTGTTGGCGCCACTTGGAGCAGCGCCAGCCGTCAGCACGATGTTTTCAATGACTTCTCGCGGAACGGGCTTATCCGAGAAAGACCGCAAACTGCGACGCCTCGACATGTATTTCAAATACTCCCGGCTACGTTGCAAACTCTCTGCCGGGCTAAAGCGCTGCCCTCGATAGGGGATGGTAGCATGGATTTTCATAACCAAAGAATTACAATCATCAAACAGCTGAATTTCATGCCAACTTGACCAGGGCAAGTGGCCCGAAGGTTCGGCATAAAAATTAGCGAAAGGCTTTCATCCTCACACAAAAGGCCTCCTATTCGACCGCCGGCCGAATGGTCGTCTTCTCCTGAATCCAGCAACCCACGGTATAGGTCGAGCCTTCCGTCAAGCCGCGCTGGAAAATGTCGCCCTTGGAGGGCATGTATTGGGCATAGCGCCTAATCAGTTTATTGGCTTTAGCCGCTACGGAGGGGTCTATGGCCTTGGCTTTCTTCCACTTGTCAATGGCCGGCCAAACCACCACCTGGCTGTCCCAGCCCCGGCCCGGCCCGCAGAGCGGCCCGCTGGAGGCGTAGAGCTGCCCGATGAGGATGTAAGGCTCCCCCCAATTCGGCCTGTATTTCAAAGCCAAACGAGCGTACTGACGCGCACGCGGAAAGTTGCGCAGATGAGCGTAGTACACCTTCGCTATGGTGAAATAAATTCCTGCTTTCTTCTGCACATCTTCTTCCTCTTCCGCCGCTTGCTGAAAAAGTTCAACAGCTCTCTTGTATTCTCCATCCCGCAAAGCGTCATAGGCCAACTTCAGCGACTTGTCTTCAACGCATTTGGTATTTCCCGCAATCAACACTTCTTTAACATCCGGATCATCATTGGAACAACCTCCCCATTTTAAACGGCTGTACACCGTTCGTATAACATCACAATCTTCCGGATTTTCTCTAAACTCATCCAGATACTTCTCTTTGTAGTAAGCACAATCGTAAAAGCCCTTAATCGTTTCAAAATCTTCCAAACGAACCGGAGCATATTGAGCTACAATTTTCCAGTGTTCGCAGTCATCCTTGCAATGAGCCAAGCCGTACTTCAAAGCATTGCGTATCTTTTGTTGATAAGTTTGAGCTTCTTCCATGCTGATTTCCCCGTCTTGATACAAATCCACCAACAAAGCCGTGAAAGGATTCAGCACAAAATAGCGGGCCGTATCACCATCCATGTCAATGGATTTTTTGAACAATTCGTAGATCTCCTTGCGAGATTTGTAATAGGGGTATTTGTAATACAATTCAAAAGCCTTTAATCCCGTAACGCGCCCACCATCGTGATAACACTCATCCATCTTATCAAAAATCATCATGATGGTATCGATATAAACCTTTTTTGAGGCGGTATCTTTAGCTTCGTTGGCCAACAAACCGTACAGCTTAACGCCATCGGTAAATACGGTGGTGCGTTTGCCATCGGCAGCCGGAGCCTCTTCAAAAACACGCCTCCAATAAGAGAAGGCCTCATTCCAATTCCCCAGCCTCAATTGGTCCCGGTACAAAACGTAATCTGTCTCGGCAGCATCGGGATCCGGAGCATCCCGAAACATAGCGCAGGGCGTAGGGCGGGCTTCTTCAACTTCTCCCCCCGCATCTTCTTCTTCAACCTGAGTCTCCTCTGTTTTTTGAGCCGTCTTAGGCGTACAGCCACCCAAATAAAAAAAAGCGGCTAAACTTGAAATCGTCATCCAGTACAACAAGGTCTTTTTCATAAATGCCTGTGTTTTTTTGTCTTTACAAAATCAAGAAATCTCATACCCCATTTCCGGATACTTCCCCTGAGCACCCTTGAAGAAAGCCAAAAAGGTTTCAAAATCTTTTTCGCGCTGACCCGTAGGATAGAATGGCTCACCCCAACCCACCTCTTTTTTCCCGTAATCAAAACGCACGGGAACCAAGGGCACCCCGGCCTGCAGCGCGATGTAGTAAAATCCGGTTTTGAGCTGATTTACTTTTTTGCGCGTACCCTCCGGCGTAACGGTAAGCACAAATTGTGGCTCCCGCTTAATGATCTCGGCCACAGCCTCCACATAGCCCTTGTTCCCACTGCGGTCTATGGGGTATCCGCCCAAAGCTCTGAAAAGCCTGCCAAAAGGAGGTTTGAAAAGGGAATCCTTAGCCACGTATTTGATGTGCCGCGCCCCCAAGGCATTGCGCACCAACAAGCCCAAAGGAAAATCCCAGTTGGAAGTGTGCGGCATCACCACGATGATGAATTTATCCAGCTCGTGCGGATAGCTACCCGTGATGTTCCAACCTAACAAGCGAAGAATCCATTGACTACTAAAACGCAACATTAAGCAAAGATAAGAAAAGCTACATAAGCCGACAAAAAACCTTACTTTTGCTCTTGATTTCTACCCATGACGAATGGAATAGCGGCTCGAAACCCCAAACCCTTTCCGATTGAGTACAAAAAGTAAACAGCTTGAAGAAAACTGCCTCCACTTTTAGCCTGCTCTGTATTTTCTGCCTACTCCATGCCGTATCCGGTACAGCTCAAACGGCAAAAACCAAGCGGCCGGCAGAAGACCTCCCGGAAGTTCACTTCTTTCCCGAAGGGGGCTTTTTTGAGGAAGAGGTCTTGCTCTCGCTGCAATGCCCCAACGCCACCATTTACTACACCACAGACGGCAGCACGCCAGGCCCCGGAAAAAGCCGCAAATACACCGGAGCCTTGAAAATATCCAAAACCACTGTCGTTCGAACTGTGGCTGTGCGCCAGGGGCAAAAAGGCGTGCCTCAGGCACACACTTATTTCATCCGAGAACCGGAAACCCACTTCTTAACCGTTTCTCTGGCTATCCCGCCCAAACTCCTCTTCGACCCCGTAAAGGGCTTGTTCGTCAAAGGACCGAAGGCCATAGATAGCATTCGGGCCTTGCCGGGAGCAAACTTCTGGAGCAGAAGGGAATTCCCCATTCAGGTAGAATTTTTCGAGCCTTCCGGCAAATGCGTTTTTCGCTCCCGAACGGGGTTCCGACTCTTCGGAGGCATGAGCCGGCTCTTTCCCCAAAAATCCATGACTCTGGTCACCCGAAAAAGATACGGCGCCAAGCGCTTCAACTATCCCGTATTTGGCAAAGACCAACCCAAAAAATTTAAATTCCTGGTACTGCGCAACTCCGGCAGTGAATGCGGCCGAACCCAGTTTAGGGATGCCTTCCAAACCAGCCTGCTCGACGACTGGGACCTGGACAAGCAGGCCTGGCGGCCCGCACACGTGTACATCAATGGCAAGTACTGGGGCATCTACAACATCCGGGAAAAAATCAACCGCTACTTCATCGCTCAACACCACGAAGTGGACAAAGACAGCATCGACCTGTTTGAACACCGCTATTCCCTCCGCCGGGGAACAAAAAAACACTACAGAAAACTTCTCGAATTTCTCAGAACACACGACTTGTCCAACCCCGCCAACTACGCCTATGTCCAAACACAAATGGATGTAGAAAATTTCATGCTGTACCAGATTGCACAAATCTACTTCGATAACCAGGATGCCGGAGGCAACATCAAATTTTGGCGCCCCCGACGACCCGACGGACGCTGGAGGTGGGTACTCTACGACACCGACTGGGGCTTCGGCCTCTACGACAAAACAGCTTGGAAAAACAATAGCCTGGCTTTCCACACCGAAGCCCATGGCCCCGTCTGGCCCAATCCTCCCTGGAGCACTTTTATCCTGCGCAAACTGCTGGAAAACGAAACATTTCGACTGGCCTTCGCCCGCCGCTTTGCCGACGAGCTAAACACTACTTTTGAGCCACAACGCGTCTTGCGACAACTCGATTTCTTCGTTCAACTCTACGAACCCGAAATGCCCCGACAGTGGAAGCGCTGGAAGTACAAACCCGAAGTCTGGTACCAGCACATCAAACGCATGCGTACCTTTGCCGAAAGGCGCCCTCAATACCTGCGCCAATACCTCAGTGATTTTTTTGAGCTCGGCCAAACCGCCAAATGGTCCATGTACATCAGCCCCGGCGGCCTGGTAAAACTAAACGACCACATTCTGCTGGAAGACACCACCTTCAGGGCTATTTACTTCAGAAATATGCCCCTGCAACTCTCCGCCGAACCCCAACTTGGACATCGCTTCCTCTATTGGATAGTAAACGGAGAACAAATCAAGTCCAGGGAAATAAACATCCTTCCTTCCAAAAAAATTAACAGCCTGAGGGCTGTCTTTCAACCCTATCACCACCCTCTGGAAGACGTGCTCATCATCAACGAAATCAGCTGCAACAACAAAGATGCAGGAGACTGGATAGAATTGTACAACCGCTCTAACCAAACCATACTCCTCAATAACTGGAAACTGGAAGACAGCAAACACGTCTTTAACATACCAAAAATCAGCATAGGTGCCAAAGAATACCTCGTTCTTTGCCAAAATGCAAAAAAGTTCAAACAGGCATTCCCCGAATCCTATAATTTTACAGGGGATTTCACCTTTGGCCTCAATAAACGAAAAGAGCACATCGCCCTCTACGCTCCGGACGGAGCCGTTATCGATGTGGTGGATTACGAACTTCCGCCCCTTGACACCGTCTTTTCACTCGACCTCATGCTGCCCTCCCTCAACAACGGCGATCCTCAGAATTGGGAAATGCGCCCCGGCCCGGGCAGCCCCAACAAAGCAAATGCTTACTACGTGGAAAGCTCCCTGCGTGCCCAACGCAAGCGCTGGATACAAATAGGAAGCAGCGCCGGCCTCCTCATCCTGGGCATCATCTTGCTCATCCTCAGAGCACAAAAGAAAATCTAATGAAAACGACCATCATCACCGGCGGCAGCTCCGGCATTGGGAAATACACAGCCTTGGGCCTTGCCCAAAAGGGCTTTCGCGTCATCATAGCCTCGCGAAATGAGAAAAAAAACCAAGACGTGGCCGAAGCCCTACGCAAAGACAGCGGAACAAAACACATCTATGGCATGGAGCTAAACCTGGCCTCCTTTCGGTCTATTCGGGCTTTCGCCAAATCTTTTGCACAGCGCTTCGGCAAACTGGACGTGCTCGTTAACAATGCCGGCCTTTACACCTCCGATTTCCAACTCACGGAAGATGGCTTTGAAATGCAAATCGGCGTCAATCACTTCGGCCACTTTCTCCTCACGGAGCTGCTCCGAAACCTCTTGGAGCAATCCAATGACCCCCGCCTGGTCGTGGTCTCCTCCATCTCCCACCTCAAAGGAAAAATAGATTTCGACAGCTTCCGCCAAAAAAAAGGGAAGTACAAAGGACTACAAGCTTACGAACAATCCAAGCTCGCCAATGCCCTCTTCACCCTGGAGCACGCCCGACGCTACCCACAAATCGCAGCCAACTTCTTGCATCCGGGTACCGTGCGCACCCCCATTGCCAACAAACACAGCAAGTGGTGGATTTCCCTGGGCTGGACACTCCTCAAACCCTTCATGATTAGCCCGGAAAAGGGGGCACAAACCTCTATCTTCCTCGCCAGCGACCCCTCCCTCAAAGGTCAAAGCGGAGGGTATTACGACGACAAACAGCGCAAACGCAATCCGGCCCCTTTAGCTAAAGACAAAACGCTTGCCAAAACCTTGTGGGCATACAGCCTGAAAGCCGTAAAGCCTTACTTAACTTGATGCATTATTCTGTCTAAAACACTGTAGGGCCTGGCCAAAGCACGCAACTCATCGTAGGGTACCACAAAACTGATTTCACCCAAAGCATAAGGCCCAATCTCGTAAATGCCAAAAACAAAAACCAAACCCTCCGGCAACAAACCGAAGGTCTCCGGCAAATAAAAACCCTCCTCGGGAAACCACAAATCTTCTTCCGTCCATTCTCCTTCAGCCATCACCTTATCAAATTGCTCCTTGCTTATTCGCAAAAGCTCATCCATCTTTTCCGGAGGCACCAAATCTTCCAACTTCAACAACTTGCCCGTGCGGGGCGAAAAATTTAAAAAAGTAGTGGAATAACTGCCGTGAGCCCCTCCCTGATACACATAAAGACCTTGCTCCACCACAAACACATCCGACGTATTGTTCACCACCCTTTGATTGATCTCCCAGCTCCAGGGCGGAGCCATGAGGTCGTCCTCAAATTCTTCCACTTCTTGAACAAATCGGATGTATTCCTGAATGAAACTGTCCAACATGGCTTCAATACCGGGAATGGAATCGTCTTCTATGATGCTCATCTCCAGCGTATCGTTGATGCGCCTGCGGACAATTTCACTTGGAGCTCCCGTTACCTCCACATACGTAACAACAGCCTGGGTACAATAGTCTTGTTCCTCCTTACTGAGCGTATCGCATCCTTCCAACCTGCTCACCACCTTGTGCAGCCTATAGTCCAAACTGTCGCCGGGCCAATCCGTTTGGTCGGTCTCAACAGACTCCTCTACCTGCTCATCAAGCTGAGAAGAATCCGATTCTCCACAAGAAAAAAACACGACAAAAAAAGCGAGTAGAAAAAAAAACTTGTTTGGCATTATTCAGTTTCTATTTGAGGTCTCCAAAATCTATTAAATCCTGCACAAAGATGCACTTTTATACCCAAACGAAAACACTTTGGAGAAAGTAAAAACTCCCGTATTGATTTTTCGGGCAACCGGAAAATCAGCATGGCACCAAACATGCCAAACATTTCGTTATCAAACATGCCCAAACCGAAGTGATTTGGGATATTTACGACTTGCAAACGAGCGAAAGATGGGGAACTTGGTAGGCTGACGCCTCCTAAACCTCTTTGCCATAAGTATATCATCAAACACGCACCATGAAACTTTCGACTTTTTTAAAACCGGTTCTTCTTCTCTTGGTTTTGATACTCGGCTTTTTCCTCGGTATCAGCTGGAAAGAAAAATTAGAAACTGACGATTCTCCCAAAACCGAAACAGCAAAAGTGTTCAAAACAAAAGAAGAACCGACAACTTCCTCCCGAGAATCCGAAGAAGAAAGCGAAGTGCTCCGCCCCGAGGAACTGCACACCATTCAATTGTTTGAAAAAGCCTCCAAATCGGTAGCTTTCATCACCACCTCCAACTACCGCTACAACATCTTCTCCCGCGCTACCACGGAAGTGCCCCGCGGCACCGGCTCGGCCTTTGTCTGGGACAAAAAAGGGCACATCATCACCAACTACCACGTCATACAAGGTGCGGATAAGGCCACGGTTACCCTGGCCAATGGCAAATCCTACGCCGCCCGCCTCATCGGCCAGGCACCGGAAAAAGACTTGGCCGTGCTCGCCATTGATGCGCCGGCCGAAGAACTCATCCCCATCCCGCTGGGGCGCTCAGACCACCTGCGCGTGGGGCAAGCCGTTTACGCCATCGGCAACCCCTACGGCTTCGACCAAACCCTAACCACAGGCGTCATCAGCGCACTGGGGCGCGAAATCGAATCCGTAGCAGGTATTCCCATACGCGACGTCATCCAAACCGATGCGGCCATCAATCCGGGCAATTCCGGCGGCCCCTTGCTCAATTCCTCAGGCCGACTCATCGGCGTCAATACCGCCATCTACAGCCCTTCCGGCAGCAGCGCAGGCATCGGCTTCTCCATCCCCGTCGATGTCGTCAGCAAAGCCGTACCCGACCTGATTCAGTACGGAAAAATTCGCCGCCCCCTCACGGGCATAGAACTGGCCTCAGAATACGCTCACCGCAGCCTGGGCATAGACGGCGCTCTCATCCTCCACATCGAAGCCGGCAGCCCGGCCGAACAAGCCCAACTGCTGCCCACCCGACGCAACAGATACGGAGAACTCCTCCTCGGCGACATCATCACAGCCATCAACGGCAAACCCATCCACTCCCGCAGCGACTTCATCCTCGAATTGGAAAAGTTCCAATCCGGAGATGTGGTAAAACTCCAAATCCTCAGAGATGAACAACAACTGGAAGTACCCCTGCAACTGCAATGAAAAATAAAGCCTGGCAACACTCCAAGCTCGCTACCACAAGCTGGGGAAAAAGCTGGCTTCACCCCAAAAGCAAAAGAAGTCAAAAGTCTAACGATGACTCACTAAGACAAAAGCCGGAGGCACGTTCAAGGGCACAAAAAGCACCTTGACTTCCCCGAAAAGCTCTTCGTACATCTTCTTCTTCAACAAAGAATAATGCAACTGCACAAAAGGGGCACCCACTTTCATGTTGGCTCTTACAGCGCGCACAATGCGATAAGACAAATCGTCGGAAAAAGCAACGAAGGGAATGGCCGAAATCACGGCATCGGCCGCAGGTAAGTTTCGAACAGCCAGCTGCTCGGCTATGTTTTCCGCAGAATCCTGAACGATGGTAAAACGCTCATCCTCAATCTGCTCCAAGGCCTCACACATTTTCGGCAAGACTTCAAAAGACAGCAAACGCGCCTCCGGAGCCATAGCTTTTAAAATGTGGCGCGTAATTACACCGTCCCCTGCGCCCAACTCCACAATGGTGCGGGCCGAAGAAAAATCCACCTGAGACACCATCTTGCGACAAACGTACTTGGAACTGCGTGTAAAAGTCCCTACCGTCTTGATGTTCTTCAGGCTTTCGCGAAAAAAATCTCCTTTAGTTGCCATAAGATTATTTCAAAAACAAAACATCGGCTATTTACCCCCTCAAACACTACCTCAAAGCCTTCTATACCCAAACCGAAATGGTTTGGGGCATTTACGACTCATAAACCAGCGAAAGATAGGGAGTTTGGGAGGCTAAGGCCTCCCAAACCACTTCGCTATGAGCATATACCCAAACCGAAATGGCTTGGGATATTTGCGACTCGCAAACGGGCAAAGGGCAGAGAGTTTGGAGGCTAAGGCCTCCCAAACCACTTCGCTATGAGTATATACCCAAACCGAAATGGCTTGGGATATTTGCGACTCGCAAACGGGCAAAGGGCAGAGAGTTTGGAGGCTAAGGCCTCCCAAACCACTTCGCTATGAGTACATAGCCTCTTTGTCCGCTCCAAAAGTACGATGTTTATGACAATCGGCACAGATAAAGGGGACGCTAAATGGCTCATCCGGCAAATCTACAGATTCAATACCCCGTATGACCAAGCATTTCCGCCCCCTGTAGCCAACAAACTGCCCAAAAGACAGCTATACCCAAATCGAAATGGTTTGGGATATTTACAATTCGCAAATGAGCAAACGATAGGGAGCGGGAGGCTAACGCCTCCCAAACCACTTCGCCATGAGTATATAAACGGCAAAGGGATAAAAGCTCTTACCGACTTTCGCAAACCCGATTTCATCCGCACTGTTTCCCTCGACCGCACTTCCGTCAAATGACCCGCCGGGGAAAGACTTAGGCAGCAAACCGTTTATTCGCAGAAAAAAAATCGCCCCCCTTCTCTGAAAAACAGGACCGCTTCCAGCCCAAAACGACCTTTCCAAAAACAGCTCGCCCTGCTATTTGCCGAAAGGCCAAACGAAAAGCAAAAAAAGACAATAAAAGCAAAGGCTGAGGGTTCTATATGCAAAACAGAAAAGGTTTGGTGTCGGCAAAGACTCCATTCGTATTTCTTGACAGCCTTCGACAAACCTTTTCACCCCAATCCATACCATTTAAGACATACTCGTTGAAAAAATACAGCTTATTTGAACACCTCTACTTTGCTATGTAAATGCCTCAAATGTAAACGAAGGGAGGCGACACAAACCACAACGAGCAAAAGGCTACAGTGAATTGGCACCGAATACGGATTGCCCATGAATACACCCACGGACAACAGCCTTTGGATATCCCCAAGGCCGTCCTTTCAAAAACCGTCATGCCATGGCAAAGTACCGCTTCTTTTCACAGCTCCTCTTCCTCCTCTTTCTTCCCGCCTTTTTGCCCGCCCAGGGAAAATGCCTGAAGGGCGATTGCAGCACGGGCTATGGAGAGTATCTCTACCCCAACGGCACCCGCTATGTCGGCAACTTCGAACACGGCAAGCCCAATGGCAAAGGAATCATGTACTTCGCCAACGGCAACAAATACCTGGGCGACTGGGTAAATGAAACGCGCCAGGGAAAGGGCCGCCTCATCCTCGCGGAAGGCCATACCTATACCGGCGAATTTCTCAACAACCAATTCGACGGGCAGGGCACCATGGAATACGCCAATGGCGATGTGTATCAAGGGCAATGGAAAAAGGGATTTGCAGAAGGCCACGGCCTGTATCAATTCCATGCCGGGGGCTGGTACGAAGGAGAATTTGTTCATGGCCTGTTTGAAGGGCAGGGCAGCTTCCACTATCCCGATGGCTCGGTCTTTACCGGCCTGTGGAAAGAAAACAAAAAAAACGGCCCGGGGCGCTACGAATACAGCGACGGCTTAGTCTATGAAGGCGAATGGAAAGAAGGAAAGGCCGTCAGCGAAAACGCCCCACTCATCCCCGATGAAGGCCTGTTTCGCTTTGGCCTGCCCAATTGCAACCTCCTGCCCTGCCAAGAAGGAGAAGGCAGCTACACCTACAGCGACGGCACTTACTACGTCGGCAGTTTTCACAACGGCATACCCGAAGGTAAGGGCAGTGCTCTATATCCCGACGGCCGCCGCTACGAGGGCGAGTGGTATCAACACATGCCCAACGGCGAGGGCAGCATGTACTACCCCGACGGACGAGTCGAAACAGGGCAATGGGAAAACGGTCATTTACAGAGCCTTGCGGCAAATGAAAAACCGACGAACCAACCCGCTACGACGGATTCCGGCCTCTTCGGTCAAAAACCCCAACCCGAGTCCACACCGGCAAAAAACAAAAGCGCTGTGCGCATCTTTGCCGTCGTAGTGGGGGTAGCTTCCTACACCTACATGCCGGTACTCAAATACACCGATGACGATGCCTATCGCTTTTACAGCTTCTTGAGAAGCCCCGATGGCGGCGCCATACCCGACGATCAAATTCGCCTACTCATCGACGACGACGCTACAGCCGCCAAAATAAAGCGCGCACAACAAGAACTCTTCAGCCGTGCCGACGACAACGACGTCATCTTGTTTTACTACTCGGGCCATGGCCTGCCCGGCACCTTCCTGCCGGTAGATTACGACGGCGTCAACAATAGACTTACACATCGAGAAGTGGTGAATGTCTTGGAGCAAAGTGCTGCCAAGCACAAACTCGTGCTGGCCGACGCCTGCTATTCGGGCAGCCTGCCCGAAGGGGTACGCAGTCCGGGCATAGACGAAAAACTAGAAGATTTCTATCAGGCCTTTGAAGATGCCCGCAGCGGGGTAGCCCTCTTCTTGTCTTCGCAAGCCGATGAGTTTTCCTTAGAAGACGGCGGCCTGAGATCCGGAATCTTCAGCTACTTCCTGGTTCGCGGCTTACAGGGCGAAGCCGATGCCGACCAAAACGGCCTCATCACCATTACGGAATTGGCGGCTTACGTTACGGCTGCCGTAGAAAAATACACGGGCAGAGCTCAAAGACCGATACTCAAAGGAAATTTCGATACGCAAATGCCCGTAGCCGTAGTCGCACACTAATCGGCCTCCAAAGGCCGGATTTTCAATACAAAACCCTTGGGCAACAAGACATTGGGCTGTACCTTGTTTAAAGCGATCAACTGCTCAATATTTAGGCCTCCGAAAAAATGGACCAAATGCAGCAAGCTCATCTCGTTAGGCAAGACATAACAGTAGTACTTCCCCTTGGGAAAAAGAGGTGGACGAACGCGAGGTGCGCTCTTGCTCAAAACTAAAGGAGGGGTGCTCCATTTGCCGGAAGGCAAAGGACGCAAAGGCCGATACAGCTCAGGGTGATAACGCAATTGATAAGCCGGTAAATAAACGGTAAGCTCCGCACCCTCTGCCACCAGAGTATCTCTAAGCCCGTTCCAAACCAACAAGTGATAAGGCGAACAGCCATAAGCCGCAGCTACGGAAGACAGGCAATCCTGCTCGCCAAACCCATGGATCACCTGCAAATAGTCTGTCTCTCGCCGATAAGAAGGCTGTTGCAAAACCCGAAAAGAAGAAACCTCTTCCGAAAAATCCGAAGCTCGGTCTTTCGAACCGCCCTGCCCCACATTCAGGTAATCCACTACGGCCAAAATCACCCGACGGGGCAATACCAAAGGATAACCCCTGCGCGAAGCCGGTATGTACCCCCTGCGGTAAGCGGGATTGAGAAAAGCGATGGTCTCCAAATCCAAACCCGTAAGCTGAGCAATGCGCCCGAAAGAGAGGTTTTGGTAAACGGTAATCCGCTCAGTCAATTGCAGATCCAGGGAGGGAGGCTCTGGCTTCAAGCCATGATCTTGGTAATACTTAAATAAGTAAGTGGCGGCAATAAAAGCCGGAACGTAATTGCGCGTCTCTCGCGGCAAGTACCGACGTATCCGCCAAAAGTTCTTGCTACGCCCCCGCTTGATGGCCCTGCTCACCCGACCCGCTCCGGAATTGTAGGCCGCCAAAGCCAAAGCCCAACTCCCAAAGCGCTGATGCTTGTTTCGCAAATATTCAATGGCTGCCAAAGTGGCCTTCCGCAACTCGTAACGCTCATCCACCGTGCTGTTCACTTCCAGACCATAACTGCGCCCCGTCTCCTTCATAAACTGCCAAATGCCCGCAGCACCCACCCGCGAAAGAGCCTCGGGATACAAAGCCGATTCCACCACGGCCAAATACTTCAAATCCACCGGCATGCCGTGCTCCCGCAGCAAGGCCTCGATCTCCGGAAAATACACGTAACTGCGCCCCAAAATCCGCTGACTTCGCTCGCGATTCCCTATCAAATAGCGATTCAAATAGGACAACACCACCTCATCGCGCCCTATCTCTACCAAACACGCCATGGAATCCAACCTCAAACGCACCTCCGACTCAAAATCGGGCGGAACGGCAGCCTCCAAAACCAAAGAAAAAAACAAAAAAACAAAAAGAGCTATACGGGACATGGGGTTTTAGGTTTTACTAGGAGTCTCAACAGCCGCTTCCATGCTCTATACACGGCAATGCCGAAGAATAACGCTTGCCCTCCCGACATAAAAAACTCAAGCCAACTACCCCTACACACATCCTGCCATTTCCCGTCTTCTTTACAAGCTGTCTTGACTGGGAGGCCCTGAGGCTAAGTTGATAACGATTTGCTCTAAGCTACATTGTTTCTGCTCCCCACTTCTCATGTCTTTAAAGGTATAGCTGCCGGAAACTCTTTCCTCTTCCCCTACCATGAGCACATAGGGAACGCCGCTGGCATTGGCGTATTTCATCTGTTTTTTGAGCTTGGCGGGCTGAGGGTACAAATCGGCAGAGATGCCTTCCCCGCGCAAAGTTTCCAGCAAGCCAAAGGCATGCCGATGGCTTTCTTCGTCCAAGGCGATGAGCAACAGCTGCAACTGCCCGGACAATTCCTCGGGGAAAAGCCCTTTTTCCTCCATCAGGTCGTAGATGCGCTCCACCCCAAAGGAAATACCCACGCCGGAGACTCCGGGCAAGCCAAACAAATTCGTCAGTTCGTCGTAGCGGCCTCCGCCTCCTAAGCTGCCCATTTGGCCATCTACCGCCACCACCTCAAAAATGCAGCCGGTGTAATAGCTCAGCCCGCGGGCCAGTGAGGGGTCAAAAACCACGGCCTGCTGCAAAGTACGGTCTTCGAGATAAGCAAAAACTTCCTCTAACTCTGCCAGCCCCTTTTTACCGACCGGACTGTTGCGCAAAAAGTCTTTCCAGCCTTTGGGCAGCTCGCCCGCCGGCGCCTTTCCCTCGGCCAGTCGCTCCAACACCCGGGTAGCAGCCGCCCCGTCTATGCCCCGCTTTTTCATCTCCTCCAACACGCCTTCCGAGCCGATTTTGTCCAACTTGTCTATAGCCACCGTCATCTCCACAAAACGATCGGCTATGCCACAACTCTCAGCCAAGCCCTGCAGCAATTTGCGGTTGTTGATGCGAATCTCTACCGACAAGCCGATTTCGGTAAAAACGGTATCGTACAACAGTACCAATTCAGCCTCGTACATCAGGCTGTCAGAACCCACCACATCGGCATCGCACTGGAAAAACTCCTGATAGCGCCCGCGCTGAGGCCGGTCGGCTCGCCACACGGGCTGAATTTGATAGCGCTTAAAGGGAAAGCTCAGCTCGTGCCTGTTCATGGCCACATAGCGGGCAAAGGGAACCGTCAAGTCGTAGCGCAAACCGCGCTTGGAAATGGAGGGCGTAAGCCGCTGAGCGTCCAGGGCTGCAAGGGCTTCCCGATCGGCTTTCGCCAAATAATCCCCGTTGTTGAGAATCTTAAACAACAACTTGTCTCCCTCTTCGCCGTACTTGCCGGTCAAGGTGGAGAGCTTCTCCATGGCCGGCGTCTCCAAGGGCTGATAGCCATACCGCTCAAAAGCTCTGCGCAAAATACCAAACAGGTAATTGCGCTTCAACATCTGCTGCGGACCAAAGTCCCGGGTGCCTTTCGGCAAAGAGGGCTTCATACGTAAAAGTTAAAAACTGAAAAACGCAGGCAAAGTTAATGCTTTTTATTTCAACGCCTCCCGGATGATCCGCACCTCCTCCACCTCATCCAAAGTGTCCAAAGCCCGCCTGACCGGATGATCCGAATGCGAAAGCCGCTCAAACTCACTCCGAATAATGGCCAGCTTTTCTTCTGCTGAGAGTTTTAAACCACCCCGTCCTGTGGACAGGAGTGGTGTGGGTGAACCACCCCGTCCTGCGGACACCCCTCCTTCAGAAGGAGGGGAATTTATTGGCTTGAGATCGCCTAAGTGTTTTAAAATTTCTTTGCCGGCTTTTTTGAATTCTGACTCAAAATACAACTCAAAGACCAGGGCATCGATTAAAGTTTCAAAAAAGCCATAAATTATATCGTCCTTCTTTTTAATCTCAATAGCGTATAGGGATAATAAAGCCAATAGTTCGGAAACATGTTTATCCGGATCAGGCAGCGGAAAGGGCTGCACATATCTTGGCATATATCTAAAATAACCATTAGCTAAGACCGTCCCCGTATTTTTTAAATAATACCAACAAGTATTTGAATTCAAAACGGCAAGATAAAACCCATAAGGGTGTTCTATTGAATCATATTTAATATAACCATACAGCGTTGTTGTATCATAAAATTCTCCCGCCATATCGAAACTGTAATTGCCTCCCATAGATATATCGGGACAGATCAACTTAGGCATTCCTCCATAATCTATCCCTTGTTTTCTACCAAATTGAAACCACACTCCATCTATATTAAATCTCCCCTTTTCTCTCCCTCTGAGCACCGCTTCATTTTCTTTGAGGTAAGCATAACCTTTTGGGAATCTTTCCCTGATTTCACTCTCTGTCATCAATATGGCTTTCCCATCCACCAGGTTGTAAGGAAAAATGACATAGTTGTTGGTGTGCAGCTTTTCATAGCGGTGCACCTGATCTCCTTTGAGCAAGGGCTTGACAAACCCGAGTTCAATTTCTACTTGGCTGTCCAATTCTTTGGAATACCCTCTTATCGTTTCATCCTTTATCTCGGCATTCATGATGAAATAGACGGAATCTTTGCTGGTGGCAATTCCCTGAAATATTTTTTTAAATACATCGGATACCCGGAGAGACTGCCTGTTGATTTTGCGCAGAATAGCTGCCACTTGCCGGCTGGTAAGCACCCAGGCATCATGGGTCAATTCATCATAAGTAAAGCGGTTAAAGTCTTCACTTGCCAAATGGTAGAGAAAATTTTGTATGGCTGCATTGTCGGGCAAGTCTTTGTCGAGCTCCAGGTACCGTAATTCTTTACTGCCTTTTTGAAAGCTTTGTATTCCGGTATAAGTAGAAGCATTAAAAACCTGATATGCACTAAAAGATATGATTTTTTTTACTGCCTTTTGCTGCTTCATCAGCTTTCTCAGCCCCTTACCAAAAGCAGAATTGGTCCATTTAACAGGCATAATAAAATTCAAGATTCCTTTAGGGCTGGTTAGCGATAATGCCTTTTCAGCAAAGCATACATACAAGTCAAAGGATCCGGTTGCAGATTGGTAATTTTTGACGAGGAAATCTGCAAATGCCGGATTTTCTTTTCTTATACCCTGAATGCGCAAATAAGGCGGATTCCCAATCACCACATCAAAACCTCCTTTTTGGTGCCATACTTCCGAGAAGTAGAGTTTAAAGTCAAAATCAATCTCGTACCCGGCAAATTGCTCTGCCGAGTCGAGCAATTTGCGTATTTGGGCATTGATTTGTTGTCTTAGTTCTTTCTTTTTGTTTTCATCGGTTTCACGAAAGAATATTTCTTTCTGTTTTTCCAGTTCTTCCTCCACGGCCCAATTGCGCATGGCATTATCGGGCAAGCCGATCAGGGAGTTGCCGCAAACAATCTTATAGTCCAGGTTGGGCAGGGCTTCGATGCGGTCGTAATCTTCTTCATCCACAATCATGGAGAGCCAGAGGCGCAGGCGGGCAATGTCGATGGCGCTGGCGTCAATGTCCACCCCGTAAATGCTTTCCTTGATGGCGTGGCGTTTCAGGTAGTAGGGGGTGTGCCGGGGGTTTTGCAGGAAGGAGTTCAACACCAGGCGGGCGGTAACGATTTCGTGCAGCAGCCCCACCGGGAAGGCGCCCGAGCCAATGGCCGGGTCGCAAATTTTAATGTCGGCCAGGGCCTCATCCAGTTCCCTGGCATATTTTCGTATGCTTTCCGGCAGCTTGAATTTATAAGCGCTGGTTTCTTTGCCCTTACCTGCCACAGTGGTTTCGTGCTCAAGCACCAAATGGCCATAACGGATAAATTGCTCAATGTCCCCCCTCAACTCCCCTCCTTTTAAAGGAGGGGTGTCCGCAGGACGGGGTGGTTCACCCACACCACTGCTGTCCGCAGGACGGGGTGGTTCACCCACACCACTGCTGTCCGCAGGACGGGGTTCTTGTTTTTTCCACCAGCCAAACTCCTTCCTTATCCTCTGCAAAAGCTCTTCCGGATTTTCCCGAACCCATTTGTTCTCAAACCTGAGCACTTTAATCCCACAATGTTTTAAGAACAAATCGCGCTCTCTGTCATACGCTGCTTGATCTTCTTCAAAATGACCTTGCCCGTCCAGTTCTACAGCTAATTTTTCCGAAGGGCAATAGAAGTCGAGAATATAATTGGCCACGCTGTGCTGTCTTCTAAATTTGCGTCCGTCCAGCTGTTTTTTCTGAAGCAATTTCCAAAGGGCAGCTTCAGCAGGAGTCAGGTTATTTCTGAGTTTTTTTCTAAAAGTTTTTAAATGCGGCAGGTTATGTATGCTCCCTCTCTCTCCCCCTTCGGGGGCTTGTTTTGTGATAAAACCACTACCCCCTTCGGGTACTCCTCCTTTAGAAGGAGGAGAGTGTTTCAGGGTGTTATCTAGGTAGTGGATCAAACTTTCCTGGCACATGTAGTGCACAATTTCACGCGGGGTATAAAAGGCGCCTTTGCTTTTGCGGTCTTTGATGTCCAGCAGGTTTTCAAAAACCTTACCGAGCATTTCCGGGTCAACTGCCACTTCTTTTTCCAGCGGCTCGTCTTCCTTAATGGTAAAGTTGTAACGGTCGAACACATCGAGTATGCCGGTGCCTTTGTCGCCCGCTTTGTTTTTTTCATCATTGCGAAAGTAGCTGTTGGGGATATCCAGGTTGGCCTTTTCCCAGTGGTAGTCGGCTTCAAACAAACCGCCATTCAGGAAAGGAATTTTGCAATCCAGTTGTTTAAAATAATACCTGATGCCGTCATCGTGGTGCTCGTGAGCCAGGGCTTCATAAAACAGGTAGCGCAGGAAGTCGTTGAAATAGTTTTGGCCGTTGGCAACGGTCAGTTCAAAGCGGTCTTGCAGGAAGCGTTTGGAGCCTTCGCCCATTTTGCCGTTTTTGGGCACACCCAGCCAGCCTTTTTTTTGGAGAAAATAGAGGAATACGATTTGCCCGAGCAGTTTTTTTACAAAGCGCACCGGATCGAGGCCTTCTTGTTTCAGGGTTTGAATCAGGGAGGTGTTTTCGCTTAGTTTGAGGTAGAGTTCTTTGTATTGCTCGTAAAACTCTTGTGTGACTTTCTCCACACTAAAAGCGCCCTCAATGCTGCCATCCCCGCTTTTTTCAGCTACCACGAGCGGGTTGGAATGGTCGTTGGTCAGCAGTGGCAGCAATTGCTTTTGGGCGGTGTAGGCGTCTTCGTTTTCACCCACCAGAAAGGAAAAGCGTTTGGCCGGCACCAGGTCTTCTTTCACTTTGATTTTTCCGTCTTCGTTGCGCTGCGATTCATAATCAATTTTCACCAGCGACAAGCGCCATTCGGCCCCGTCATCTTCTTTGGAATAGAAAGCAGCCAGGGCATACTGTTTTTCGAAGGTTTTCAGATGCCGAACGACGAAATTCCTCAAGGCCGTTCTGGCTCTTTCGAGTTTCTTTACCGTCTTGGTTTGTACAATCAAGATATCGAGCACTTCTCCTTCCGGGTCGGTGTATTTTCCGATTCGTTTGTAATGGGAAATGTGTTCGCGAAACGCTTCGGGAATCAGGTTGCCGCTGTAGCTGTTGTTTCTCGGTTCGTATTCGTTCAGCAGGTTGCGCACAAACAGGGCAAACTGATCCTGATCGAAGCGCGACTTCAAAACCTTACCGATGTATTCTCGTGCCTGGCGTTTTTCCATTGTCATTGAATTAGGTAGCCTGACAAAATCACTTCTCTCCTCATGGGCGATTTGTGATGCTGCCTTTCTTCTACCGCTACAGTTTTAATATGACGTTGAAGGATATACAGCATTTTTAGGGGATCATCTTCTTTTTCCAATTCTTTTTTTATTTTCTGGGCGGTTTTTTTAGCCATCAGCCCCTGCTGAATCAATTGCTTTACGCCCCGAATAAATTTCTCGTCCGAATCGGTAAACCCTTTGTATCTGCGGAAAGACGGATCTTTCAGCCGCTTTTCGATGTATTGCACATTGGATCTGCCACCTCTTGGCTTTTCATCATCCTGCTGGGTGGTATCCAGCTCAAACCGAGCCTTATTGGTCTCTAGCATAGCAAAATACTTTTCCATGGGAATGGATGCTCTTTGGGTATGAGGTTCACATTCAAGCAGATTCACAGCGTCGAAAAAAGTGATTTCTTTGGTCTTGCCATTTTGATTTTGATAAAACTTTTTGAGTTTTCCCAAGCGAAAGAAAGTGATCAACTGCTCATGTTCGAGTTCCTTCACTTTTTTTCCCGAGCGGGCTTTTTTGGGTAGTTTTTTAATGCGATCGAACAAATCGGGATCCTTATCCCGGATGCTGCGCATCATTTCCAGATACTTCAATTCTGAATCTCCTTCTTCCTCTTCTCCGGTATAGGCTTTTTTGTTGTTTAGTGTATCGAAGAGTTCCTGGCTGCTCACTTCCTCTCCATCGGAAAGGTATTTGGCATCTTCACCCAAGATGTCGTGAAACATTTGGATTTTATTGGTGATGTTCCGCTCCAGGCCCAAATGCTTATCGGATTTTGTGGTAGGGAAGAAATTGAAAATATAAACTTCCTTGTGCCTGGTTCCGAGTCGGTTTACACGCCCCGCCCGTTGCAATACTCTGGTGGGATTCCAGGGCAAATCGTAATTGATGAGCACATTTGAACGGTGCAGGTTGATGCCCTCTGAGAGCACATCGGTGGCAATTAATATTCGCAGTTTATCGGATGCCTTTTGGGCATTGGGGTCAAAACTCTCCATGATGATTTCCCGGGAAGTCGCATGGCCTAAAGGCCCCTGTACATCACTCTGCTTTCCACCTGCACTCGAGTAAAACATCACCTCTCCGGGAAACACCTTACTCAGGTTTTCATATAAATAATCACCCGTTTCTTTAGATTCTGTAAAAATAACCAGGTGTTGTTTTTTGAGGTTTCGGTTTGTTTGAAGCTCTGCGATAAATTTTTCCAGCTTAGGATCTTCATCAATGTCCTTCCACAATTCCCAAATCTCTCTTAGCGTCTCCAGGTCGTGAATAAGATCTGTTAAAAAACTTTCTCTAAAGTCTTCGGAGATATATTTCTGTGCTTTTTCCTCTTCTACCGCTTTTTCCAATTTATCGATGTCGTCATTGTCAAGGAGGTCATACACGTTTACTTTTTTACTTATGTAAACCGTACCATCGTGATACATTTTGATAAACCGTTCATAGGAGCTGATAAATCGTCGAATGCTTTGCTTAAAAGCGAAAAAAGAACTTTCCAGGCGTTTGACCAGAATACCCTTCATGAAGCCACCCACATTGCGCTGTTGTTGCTTTACGAACTCGGTCATTTTTTTGGTTCCGGTGTAATACAGCAGAGGGGTATATCGAGCGTATCTAAATTGGCTCAACAACCTCATGGTTTGATCAAAAACATCCTCAATCTGACCGTGATATTCATAAACTATTTTCTGGGGGTCCTGCATTTCGGGGAAAGAGAGGCCCTGCTGTTCAATGTCCTTCCTAAACCAGCTTAGCACATCATTTCGGGTTCTACGTACCATCACGTATTTCAAGACCTTTTCCCGGATTTCTTTGGAAACTTCCCTTATTGCTTCCTTGTATTCCGGTTCGCCTTTTTTGTGCTTGCGTAGTTTTTTTCGGAGAACATTGAAAAACTTTTCGAGATTGGGGATTCCCGGAATGGCTGAATTTTTAGGCACCTGAAATAATTTGAGTTGGGCAAATATGTCGTCAATGGTATTGTTCAAAGGCGTAGCCGTTACCAGAATAACTTTTTTGCCATGACAGATGTCCAGCAGGTTGGCATAAGATTGCGTAGCATCATTGCGGAAGCGGTGGGCTTCGTCAACTACGATGTAATCCCAAGGCTCAACCCCTTTCCGGATGACATGCTCCAGTTTACCAAGGGATTCGACCTTAGCCGGCACCCAAAAGTCCATCAGGCTTTGTTCCCAGTATTCTCTCAAGAGTGGAGGGCAAATGACCAGAATTTTGCCCCTAACCTGTTGAAGTATCTGAGCAGTTATAAAAGTTTTTCCCAGGCCAACCACATCGGCCAGGAAAACACCATTATATTCTTCCAGTTTTTTCATGGCCTGACGTACCGCCTGTTGCTGATACTCCAGTTTCATAAAGCCCTCAGGTAAGAATGCTTCAAAATTTTCTTCTAAATTGATGTCTTCCTGCAGGTATTCATAAATCAATTTGAGGTACAATTCATAGGGTGTAATGCTGTCATTAAGCCAGGTTTTGTTTTTTACGGCGTCAATAAATTCTTCGGATATATCAACCGAATCTTTCCAAAGGCTCTCAAATTGCTGAAGGGCAAAATCCACATCTCTTCTGTCTTTCAGTTGCACGTTAAACTCCCTGTTGGCAACCAGGCCCGACAAGGAAAAATTGCTCGATCCGGTTATGACAGAGCCGTACTCCTTGTCTTCCGGGTGGTAACGACTTATGTAAACTTTTGCGTGGATGTTTTTGGAAGGATAAGCCTTAATCTCAAGTTTCTTGCCATTCCCGCCGTTTCGGATATCGGCTTCTTTGTCAGGGCAGTCTGTCTGCAGCAATTCGATGAACTTTAGAACGCCTGTTTGTAGCCTTGCATCAGCCTCGTTTGAGTTTTCTATTTCCCTAATTAAGTTTCTTTGGTATTCCTTTTTTGCTTTTGCGTGAGACTCAAAGTCTGCGACGGATTGATTCTGATATTCACTGATTAACTGATAAGAATCTTCATCAATGCCTAAACCAACCAAGATTCTCGTCTTGTCAACCTTTTCGATGGCCTGATGTAGCTGATAAAAACCACTTGCCCGAAAATAACCGACCAATACGTCAAAGTATTGCGTATCCTTTAGCGTTCTTATAAATCTATCAAGAAGTGTTGAACCAGGCTCATTGGTGAAAAAAGTATGATCGGTATGCCTGTCTTTATTTATCATATTTTTGTTGTTATTTTTTATAGCACTCAATCGAACAAAGGCACAGAATATCCATCCTTAAAAAAGGCATTCTCCCTCAAACATTTTCCTATCTAAAGGGAGCATTTCCCCTCATCCTTCCCAAACCATCGATACCGACGAGCAGCTACGAAGCGATACAGTCCGTCTCGCAAAGGTTCGGGCAGCAAAAGAAATACCTTCAACAAGTTCCAGGGAAATCGCAAATAGGAAGCCAGACGCAAAGCTGCCGAAGAGCGCAGATAGCCGCGCCCGTTCTCAATAAGAACCAGGCTGCCCTCTCCCTCCACAAGTTCTTCACAGAGACCATACCTTTCCAACAGCTCTTTAGCGAAGTCAGACTGCAGGGAAGCAAATT
>JALSKB010000064.1 GCA_026989035.1 Saprospiraceae bacterium
GCCCGGGGCAAAGCTCCGGCAAATTCCGCCACAGGCTCCCCGTCCACAAACAGCTTGACGTTGGGGATGCTCATGATGCGATATTCCCTGGCTACATCCTGCTCCTCTTCCGTATTGACTTTCACCAATTCCCAGCGGCCCTTTTGCTCGGTTGCCAATTGCTCAATGACCGGCCCCAACATGCGACAAGGCGCACACCAAGGCGCCCAGAAATCGACCACAACGGGTATCTCGTAACTGCGTTCAATGACGTCTTTTTGAAAATTCATAGCTCAAAGGTTTCTATTGCGTTTCCTCAAAACAGACAAATTTGCCAAAGAAAAGTTCTCTGAGAACTGAAAAGAAAACAGCTGATGCTTGCCTTTGTTTGTATCGGGCCAAGCCGCCTAACCTCTGTATCCCGAGTCATTTCCTCCTGCACATACAAAGCCTGATGAAAATCAAAGTCGAAGCTGACACTGATCACTTGACAAGCCCTTCGAATACGCTTATATTTGAAAGTGAAATCAGATTGCCAAAACGCAAAAGAAACACCATGAATGCCAATACCCCTGTCTCCAGCATCATGACAAAAGACCTGGTAACCGTTCAGCCCGAAGACAGTTTCACCACCCTCAAAAAGTATTTCGATGAAAAAGACTTTCACCACTTACCGGTGGTAGAATCCGGCGGAAAACTGGTGGGTATTATCAGCAAAGAAGACCTGTACAAAACGGCTTATGCTCTCATGCTTCAAACTACGGGTAAAACCTACTCCAAACGACAAATGGAAAGCATCAAAGCGCGAGATGTCATGACGCAATATCCCATTTATTTGGATCCGGACGACAGTATTGGCCTGGCTGCTGACATCTTTTTAGCCAACAAATTTCATGCACTACCCATCGTTGAAGACGACATCTTAGTGGGGTTGGTTACCGCCCATGATTTGCTTCGCTTTGGGTTTTCCGAAACCCTTGGCACCGTATCTTCAGAACGGTAAAACGAGCCATAAAACCATGCAAATAGATAGCACACGCCCCGTTTCAGACATCATGGCCAAGGATTTGATCGTGGTAGGGCCTTATGAACCTGTCAGTGTTGTAGCCGATGTTTTTGAGCGACACAACATCCACCACCTTCCAGTCGTAAGTGAGGGGGGCCGCTTGTTAGGCCTGATTAGTAAATCCGATTTTCTCAAAATATCCCATGGCTTCTCTCTTTTCAAACGGCAAAACAAGTCGGAATACGATCGAGCTCTTTACGAAGCGCTTCTGGTCAAAGACATCATGACCAAAAAAGTAGCCACTTTGCAGCCTGAAGACAGCCTGCGCAAAGCTGCCGACTTATTTAGAGAAAACCTTTTTCATGCCTTACCTGTTGTTTACAAAGACGGGCAATTGGTGGGCCTCATCACAACTTACGACCTTTTGACCTACGCCTACCGATAACTCAAGCAAGCCTGCCCTTGCCCAAAGGTCAGAAGACATTTCTCTAAAAAGACAGCCTCACAAATATTCTTCCGTTTATCTTTGGCACGGCAAACCTTCTTGCCTTAGAACGCAACAAGCAAATTGTTGCCGCTTGCAATTCCTTTCAAACTTTTGGAACCATGACCAAACATCAAACCAAGTACAAATTCCCCACTAAAGCCGATCAAGCGGAATTTTTCCGCACCCTCAAAGGGCGCATCGGGGAATACTTCGAAACCAACAACATCACCCGCTACGGCGACTGGCGTATGGTGGTAAAAACCATAGCCATGCTGTTGCTCTTTTTCGCACCCTACACCCTGATGATTACCGGAACGGTCAGCAACCCCGGGGGCATGTACCTCATTTGGCTGATCATGGGCCTGGGCATGGCCGGTATAGGTATGGGTGTCATGCACGATGCCAACCACGGCTCCTACTCCCGAAAAAAATGGGTCAATCGCTACCTGGGCAAAACGGCCAACCTGGTCGGAGCACAGGCCAGTATGTGGAAAGTACAACACAATGTGCTGCATCACACCTATACCAATGTGGAAGGAGCTGATGATGACATCAAACCACCGGCCAAATTATTGCGCTTTTCTCCTCACGCCCCCCACTACAAAATCCATCGCTTCCAGCACCTGTATGCCTGGTTTTTCTACGGCATTTCCACCTTGTCTTGGGTAATCAGCAAAGACTTTGTCAATTTATTTCGCTACAAACAGCGCGGCCTGATCAAAGGCAAAAAGCGCTTTCGCAAAGAACTTTTCAGTCTCTTGGGCTGGAAAGCCTTTTACTTTTTCTACATTTTGGTGCTGCCCATCTGGTTATTACCTGTATCTACAGGATTCATCTTACTGGGCTTTGTCAGCATGCACTTCGTTACCGGCATCACCCTCAGCCTGGTCTTCCAGACGGCCCATGTCGTACCGCAAGCTATCTTTCCTCTGCCCGACTCAAGCGGCAAAATGGAGGAATCCTGGGCCATTCATCAACTGCGCACCACGGCCAATTTCAAAACCCGCCGCTGGTTCTCCTGGTTTATAGGAGGCTTGGATCACCAAGTGGAACACCACCTCTTCTCCAACATCTCCCACATTCACTATCCCAAAATTTCCAAAATTGTAGCCCGAACGGTTAAAGAATTCAACCTCCCCTATCACAGCCTTCCGAGTTTTCGAGCCGCCGTGATAGCGCATTTTCGCCTGCTCAAAGCACTCGGAAGAGGCGAACAGCTCGCCTTCAACTAAAGCAAGCAGTACCTAACGCCTGCAATATGGTAAAAGAGAAAGGGTTTTGGGCGGTTGATCTCGCCTAAAACCCTTTCTCTTTTACCCCATGCGACCTCATTGAAAGCCTTTGCAACAAAAGAGAAAGCCCTGCCTTCCCTCCGATCCTAACTTTGCTCTCGATAATTGTACGCAAGATTGTCCTTATTGTTCCCCTTTGTGAGGTCCTTGAGGTTGCAAACCCCACACCTCTTGCAGAGCACAACAACCCTGTTCAATCGCTCAATCAGGACCTGAACGGCATCTTCCAAAGCGCCCGCTGCGGAGGATGCCTTTTTGATATGCTTCCGGCAAAACGAATAGAGCAGTACATATCCCCGCCTCTAATCCTTTTGCTCCGAGGAGAAATAAAGGTCTTTACCCTTCAAAACCTTGGGGTTTGGCCTCTTTAAATTATATTTATTCCGCCATGGAAAAACACCTACGGATTATATGGCTTTGCTTCTTAGGACTGGTAGCCATGCAAACGCTTACAGCCCAGTCGCCTGCATCCCTTTCAAAACCAAGGCACCCAAACCAACTGCTCGAACTACCTCCGGATTCTCTTCGGCTGCTTTTAAACCAAAAACTGCTCAATCAGCCCGATTCGGTGCAAATCCTAGCTCTTGAGTTGCTGCAATATGCCCAAAGGGAAAATGCAACGCGCAAAATTTTTGATGCCCTCGGATTTCTGGGCCTGACAGCCGGCATGACCAACCACAACGAAGAAGCTCTGGCCTATTTCCGCCAACAACGCGCTTTGTTCCCACAAATTCAAGACCCCAAAGCCAAAGCCTCCGTGCTCATGCACATGGGCAATGTATTCAACTATCGCGAAGAACTCGACAGCGCAGCCCACTATTGGTTCCAAGCCCTTCATCTCTTTGAAAACATCAAAGCTTACGACGGCATGGCCAGTTGCTACAACAACATCGGCCTGGTTTATGAAAAAAAAGAAGATTGGGAAACGGCCAAATCTTACTACGACAAAAGCCTGGAAATCAGACAAAAGTACGGAACCGAACAAAAATTGGGATATTGCTACAACCGCTTGGGCAACGTTTATTTTCACCAAAAAGATTATCCCCTTGCCCAAGCTTATTACCAAAAATATCTGAAGCACAGCAAGACCTTCAAACTGGAGCGCGAGCAAGCCAATGCCCTAAGCAACCTGGGCAATGTGGCCAAAGCCGAAGGAGATTTGGCGAAAGCCGTAAACTACTATCAACAGGCCCTGGCTTTGTTTGAAAGGCAAGATGCACGCTACTTCACAGCCTACCTTCACAACAATTTAGCAGAAGCCCTACTTCAACAATCACCTCAAAAAGCCTTTTTACACAGCCAAACCGCTTTGCGCATAGCCCAAAACATACAGCACCTCGAGCTACAAAAACGAGCCGCCGAATTGCAGGCTTCTGCAGCAGCCCGCCTGGGGCGTTTCCAGAAGGCCTATGCCTCATCCGCTCTGGCTAAAAAATTGACAGACAGCCTTTACCAAAAAGAACAACTGGAAAAGTTCGCCCGCTTAGAAGCCAGATATCGAGCTGAACAGGCTCAAAAAGAGTTGGCCGAACAAAAACTGGCCCTTCAAAGAGAAAGCAACATCAAATACTACATCCTATGGGGCAGCGCAGCCCTTTTTATCTCACTCCTTCTTGCCTTCCTCTATTTGCGAAACCGCGAACTGCTCAAAAGGCAAACGGCAGAACTCCATGCCCGCCTCAGCCAGGCCGAAGCCAATAAACTGCGCGAACTCAACGAATTTAAATCGCACTTCATCGCCAACATCAGCCACGAATTCAAAACACCCCTGACGCTCATCCTTTCCGCTCTGGAACAAAAAACAGATGCCCCCTCGCTTCAACAATACAACAAAACCAGACAGATCATAGAACACCACGCCCAACGCCTACTGCAACTCATCCAACGCTTATTGCAACTCGCCAAATTGGAAAGCGGAAACTTCACACCTCAACCGGCAAAAGCCTCTTTGGCCGCTTACCTGCAAAAATGGACCGAAGATTTCAAACCCCTGGCAATTAGAAAAAAAATCAAGCTGGAAACCGACCTTCCCGAAGATTTCGTACAAGATTATTTCGATGCGGAAATCGTACAAACCATCCTGTCCAATCTCTTGTCTAATGCCATAAAATTCTGCAGAGAAGGCGACACCGTCAAAGTTTCCATGAAAAGAGAACACTCGGGCATCACCCTCATCGTCTCAGATACCGGCCCGGGCATGACTCCCGAACAACTCAAACGCCTTTTTGAGCGCTTTTCTCCTACGACAACCTCTTCCCTGCAAACGGGCAGTGGCCTGGGCCTGGCCTTAGCCCGAGAATTGGCGCAAAATCACGGCGGCCATATCAGCATACAATCCAAACCCCAAGAGGGAAGTCGGTTTTGCGTCAGCCTCCGCACCGACAGAACTTTCTTTGAAGAAATTGAAGCCCTTTCTCCCCAAGAAACAAGCCCTGAAAAAACTATAAAAAAACAAAAGCTCCCGGAGCCTCCCCTGCCCCTTATCGAAACGCCCAAACCCCTGCTACTCATCGCAGAAGATGACGAAGAACTTCGCCATTGGCTTGTAAGTAACCTCCAGGAAGAATACGACATCATCCAAGCTGCAAACGGGCAAGAAGCCCTGCAAAAAATTCAAAAACACCTGCCCGATTTCGTCTTGCTCGACGTCTCTATGCCCCTCATGGACGGCTACGAACTGTGCCGCCAAATCAAAAACGACTTCCATTGCAACCACATCCCTGTCATCATGCTCACAGCTCACGACAGCGAAGCAGAAAAACTCAAAGGCCTCAGCTGCGGCGCTACGGCCTACCTGACCAAACCCTTCTACCTCAAAGAAATCCGCATACGCCTGACCAACTTGCTCGAAGAACGCCAACACATGCAGCAAAAATTGCAAAAGGAACTCACGCCTTTCTCCGCCAAACCTCTTCAAACCGACAAAACACAAAAAAACTTCCTCCTTCGCCTGCGCCAAACCCTAGAACAACACATCTCAAACGAACAGTTTGGCGTGGCTGAACTGGCCTCCGAAATGCTCCTCAGTCGCAGTCAGCTCCACCGAAAAATCAAAGCCCTGACCGGCTGCTCTCCCAGCGAACTCATTCGAAAAATGCGACTGCTCTACGCCTTTGAACTCCTCAAAAAAAAACAGGGAAATATATCCGAAATTGCTTACCAATGCGGCTTTTCCTCCCCGGCTTATTTCTCCACCTGCTTCAAAGAACAGTTTGGACACAGCCCCAGTGAATTGCCCGATTGAACGCATTCAACGCTTGACAAACAACGCATTTCCCATGCCGTTCTCCCCTCGGACGCGCAAGACGTACATGCCCGCAGGTAAAAACCGCACATCCAATTCTCGTTCCGTTTTCCCCGCTTCCAACAACAAAGTCTGCCGCTCCAACAAAGCCCCGGATACGGATACCACTTCCAAATCGACAACCGACCTTTCTAAAGTCGAAAACCTCACCCTCAAATGCTCCTCTGCCGGATTGGGCCAAAGAAATACTCCGCCTTGCGGCAAATCCCTTCGCTCAACAACCCGCACGGCAGAAACTTCCTCCCTACCATCCACATCCACAGAACGCAAGCGATAGTAAGACACCGGCAAAGGATCTTTGTCCCGAATTTCGTAATCGCGCGGCTCCAGAGAGTAAAGCTGACCAGCTACCCGACCCACTTCCTTCCAGCCCTGCAGCCCATCAACCGAGCGCTCCACAATCATCCAGACATTGTTTATTTCCATAGCAGTACTCCACGCCACCACATTGTACGACCCTGACGCATAAGCTTCAAAAAAAGACAACTCTATGGGAAAAGTGCCGTTTGAAAGTGGCCCTACGGAAGGCTCGTGAGCAAAAAACTCGATCATGGGGTTTAGAGTAAACTCCAGATAAAACCCATTGGCCGTAGTACCCGTCGTGATGCTGGTGTTGTCAATCTTGTCCGTGCAACTCCCGTTGGCCTGGTTGTCAGTAACACCACAAGATGTATTCCCCGAACAGTAATAATGGGTAATATCCAGATCCGAAGCTGTAAAATTGCTGACACCACTCCCTGAAGAACTATTGTTCATATCTGTCAGTTCTTGATTTACATGATACAAACGCACCGAAACAGGGGCTGCGAGAGACACACTGCTCGTCAGCTCACAAATGCGCGACATCAACTTTTTGGCGTTGCCCGTACTGGCATCCGTAAGCGTCTGAATCGCGGTGTAATCTTTAAGGTCCAGCTTAACGGTTTGTAGAACCTGTCCATGGCTGTTGATGGAAAGCACGATGGGATCGCCGTTGTTCGAATGATAGATGTGATGCCAACCATTTCCGGCAATCCCCGGGATATAATAAACATAACATGCAGAGGTGGCATCGTCGTAAACCTGCAAACCCGAAACCGGAGGGTCGGACTCTATCTTAAAGTCATCTACAATCACGCCCACATCGGAAGCCGTGCTATAACAATGAAAGCCAACGTAATAAGCAGACCAGCCCGCAGGAGCCGACACCGTTGAATTGGCAGAAAAACAATAATTCAGAGAAGGAAAACTCTCATCCCTGAAAAGCAATACCTTGTTGGCTGTTGCGGGGTCGGCGGCATCCATCAGAAAAACTTCAAGGCGAGCCGTTCCGGGATAGGACTCCAGTGCAGTCGTGAACTGCACCAGATAGTTCGTCCCTGCAGTCAAGGCAAAAGAAGGACTAAAAAGCCACTCGTCCAGCGGGGGAGTAGCAGAAGAAACGGAAGCCACAAACCCTTGCATCCCTGCCCCCGTGCAAACGTAGGACAAAGCCCAGCTGCTGCCATCTCCATTGCCATCCTGGGTAGTCCAACAAGCTGCATCCATCTCAAAATCGTTGCTGTAAGGCACAGACGTGGTACCGCTACATTGGGTTGTGAAGCTGTGCGGCCCCGTCCAGGTAGATTGCCCATTGCCACTACCACTGCAATCCGCCCGCACATACCAGTCGTATGAGGTTCCGGAGGAAAGTCCGTTTAAGGTGTAAGGCTTGGCGGTAAGGCCTGTAACCATCGTACCGGTACCTTGAACAAAACCGGAGACACCCCATTCGATGTCCCAAACCGTGGCCGAGCCGTTTTCCGTCCAGTCCAAATCAGCGCTGCTGCTCGTGATGTTGGATTCCATTTGAGAGGAGGGAGCCGGACAAGCCGGAGGAGGGGTAAAGGTGAGGGTCCAGGTAAAACCACTAGTTGTCCAATGGTCATCCCACTCAATGTAATAGGTAACTCCCGCTGTCACGGAAAGGTTAGTGAGCTCTGAGGCATACAGGTTTCCGTCTCCCAGGTCACAGGCGTCGTCATTGAAGGCATAGCAAGTTAGACTGCCACAAGAGCCTGAATAGACCGATAATCGGGTATCGGCCCCGCCGTTGCAAGCACTGATGTCTATGGTTCCATCAGAAGTAGGCGTATAGCTGTACCAATCGGCATGGGTAGCATTGGAAAAGCAGATGTTGGCGGCGCCGTTGCCCGTAGCCGGTCCGTCAGCCATGTAAGTACCCGGACTTACGGCTACGGCCGTAGCGCAGGTTTCTCCTTGAGAGAAAGCAGCATGTCCGAAAAAAAGGAAGCAGGAAAAAGAAAAAAGCCAAACAAAGGACTGTTTTGATGTAAGCATCTTGCCGGTTTTTAAGTGAAGCAAAACCGACCTGCCAAAGCAGGTGCTTCAGACCGGCTCAGTCATCACCAAGCCGGGTCTAAAGCCAAGATTGTCCTTTGTTTCGCTGCAAAAATAAGAAGAATCAAGAAAAATAAAAAGCTTTTACGCTACGGCTTATTCGAAGGATTTCTTCTTCTGTTAGCTCAAAATACAGGGGCAGGCGCAGCAGACACCGGCTTTCCCGCTCTGTAACCGGCAATTTACCGGCACAACGTCCGTAGCGTTTACCGGCAGGCGAAAGGTGTAGCGGAGTGTAGTGAAAATACGCGCTGATGCCGCGTTCCCGCAGGTGAGCACTCAGCTTAGCGCGTTCTGCTTCAGAGGAACAACGCAGGAAAAAGAGGTGGCCGTTGTGCCGGCTTTGCGCTATGGGTTCGGGCAGCTGTACGCAGCCTGCCTCTTCCAAAGGTTTTAGTTCTCGCTCGTACAAAGCCCATAATGTGCGGCGACGGACAGTAATTTTATCCAACTGCTGCAATTGCGCATGCAGAAAAGCCGCGCTCAACTCCGGGCACAGGTAGGAAGAACCCCTACTCGTCCATTCATAGGCTTCCACTTTGCCGGCCAAAAAATCGTGGCGATTGGTACCCTTATCGCGCATGGCCAGGGCAGGTTCTATCCAATCGGGTTTGTTGATGAGCAAAGCCCCCCCTTCGCCACAATGCACGTTTTTCGTCTCGTGGAAACTGATGGCCGCCACTTGGCCAAAACTTCCCAAAGGCTTGCCTCCATAAGAAGCCCCCAAAGCCTGGGCTGCGTCTTCAATCAGATACAGACCATGCCTTTCGGCAAATGAAATGAGCGCTTCCATCTCGCAAGCCATACCGCCGTAGTGCAAAGCCACGACGGCTTTGGTGCGGGGGCTTAGTACCTCTTCCAGCTTTTCAGGGTCAATGTTCATATCAGAAGCCCGCACATCGACAAAAACAGGGACAGCGCCCAGGGAGACAAAGGCATTGGCCGTAGAGGAAAAGGCAAAGGAAGGCAAAATCACTTCATCGCCCGGTTCCAGCCCACACAACAGAGCAGACAGCTCCAGCGCATGGGTACAGGAAGGCGTCAGCAAAACCCGAAAAGCTCCGGTCACGCTCTCCATTTGGCGCTCGCAGCAGAGGGCAAAAGGCCCGTTGCCGGAGAACACACCATTGGACAAAGCCTGTCGAATGGAAACTTCCTCGGTGCCCAGCAACAAGGGGCGCGAAAAAGGTATGTGCTTATTTACCGGCATTTGTCAAACTTCTTCCGGCCCTTCTCCCACCCAATCGGCCAGCCAGCGCCCGTCTTCACAAAAGGGCAGCAACTCTTTTTCAATGAAAGGACGTATGGCATGCATCTCTTCCTCCGGATATAAAAGATGCGGGTTGGGCCCGGCATCCAGGCTAAAGTACAACGGCAGTTTGGTCTCCTTTCTAAAGGCCTGCACCTTTTCGATGATGCGCAGGGTATTGGGCTTCAACAAGAGGTAGGGCGGGTTAGCCGTCATCATCAGAGCGTGGAGCTCCAGAGCTTCTGCCTCGACAATTTTCCCCAAAAGCTCTACATCGCCCCCTCGCAGAGCATCCAGCAAAAAGTGCAGCTGTTGTTTGGCGTGTTCGTAGCGCCTTTCGGCAAAGTAGTGCTCGTTCATACTCGCATGCCCGGCCCGACTTGACACCTCCTTGCTGCCGCTGTGTACCAGCAAAATGTCGTCGTGAAAATGCTGAAAAACCGGATGCAGATACTCACCCATGGGAATAGCGTACTCATCCGAAGAGCCTTCTACCAGCCCGGTCTTGCCCCAGAGGGCCGCCTGCGGATAAATGGAGCGACAAGCACTGCCCGAGCCCAGGCGTGCCACATAAGAAGCCTTGCGGTCAAAATCTGCATCGCTTGCTAAAGTGCCGAAAAAGAGGTCCTCCATGCTGCACAGGCAAAGCGCCAAAGCACTCATGGCCGAAGCCGAAGAGGCAATGCCGGCCGAATGCGGAAAAGAATTGGCGGAATGAATCTCCAGCTCCAGCTGCTCCAAAAAGGGAAAAACAGGCAAAACCAGCTCAAAAAATGCACGCAGTTTGGGTTCAAACTCAGGGCGGGCCTGCTGCTCAAACGCAAAGCTGAAGACCACCTTCTCCTTGCTCTGCGTTTCTCTGGCCTTGTACCTCACCAGGGTCTCGGTAAAAGCATTTTGTAAAGTAAAGCTCAACGAAGGGTTGCGAGGCAATTGCTTGCCGTATTTGCCCCAGTACTTGACAAGGGCCAGATTAGAAGGGCTTCGCCAATGCACCTCACCGGGCTCTATTTCCGACCTGGTCAATACGAGCTTGGGATTTTCAAAAGTCATGGGACACAAATTCCTTTTTACAAATCTTCTTAGTCAAAAAACAAGGACTTTTTACACTTCATGCCGAACCTAAAACGCCTTGCAAGACTTCTCCGGCCTGCTGTAAGACATCTTTCGTCTTGGCAAAACACAGTCTGATTATTCTGCTGTCTTTCGGCGGCTGCGTGTAAAAAGGAGAAAGCGGTATGGAAGCCAGACCGTGCTCAATGGTTAGCCATTTGGCGAAAGCCAAGTCATCCATGTCGCTGACAGCGCTGTAATCGCACAACATGAAGTACGTACCCTCACAAGGCAAGGCTTTAAAAGGCGTAGCCTCGAGTGCTTTATACATGCTGTTGCGCAAATCTTCGAAAAGGGGCCTGATGCCTTCGTAAACCGCAGGATTTTGCATGTATTCTGCTAAGGCGTGTTGGATGGGGCGGTTTACGGAAAAAACATTAAACTGATGCACCTGGCGAAATCGCTCTGTTAAATAAGGCGGAGCGACGCAATACCCCATTTTCCAGCCGGTGTTGTTGAAAAGCTTTCCAAAGGAAAACACCACCAGGCTACGCGCGTAAAGTTGAGGGAAGCTCATGGCACTGTGGTGTTCTAAATCGTCGAAGAGGATGTGTTCATAGACCTCATCGCTCAGCACGAGAAGGTCGTGTTCTTCTGCCAGGCGTTGTAAGGCCAGCATATCCTCTCGGCGAAACACCCGGGCACAGGGGTTGTGCGGCGTGTTCACCACCAACATGCGAGTTCGCGGCCCGATGAGTTGCTCTACTTCTTGCCAGTCGATTTGATAGTCCGGAGCCTGCAGGGCATAGGGCAGGACCCGCCCACCCTGGATTTCCACGGCAGGGGCATAAGAGTCGTAAGCCGGCTCAAAGAGAATGACTTCATCTCCCGGATAGACCAAAGCTGCAATAGCCGTAAACAGCGCCTGAGTCCCTCCGGCTGTGATGGTGATTTCCCGCCGGGCATCCAGCTGCAGCCCGTACAAGCGCTCGATTTTGGCAGCCAGCACATCCTGCAGTTCGGGCAGGCCCGGCGTGGGTGCATACTGGTTGTGGCCCAAAGCCATGTGTTTGCTCACCAAATCTTTGAGCGGCTTCGGGCAGTCAAAATTTGGGAAACCCTGCGACAAGTTGATGGCACCGTGCTCTTGTGCTAAAGCCGTCATCACGGCGAAGATGGTCGTACCTGTTTTAGTCAGTTTTGGAGAAGGAAGCATGCTTGTTGTTGTTTTGCCTTGCGGCAAATGAAACCCGCGGGACGCACTTACAATTCTTTGCGAAGCCGGGCAACCGGGATGTTCATTTGCTCTCGATACTTGGCCACCGTCCTGCGGGCGATATCGTAGCCTTTTTCTCTGAGCATGGTTTTTAACTTTTCATCGGAAAGCGGTTTGCGCTTATTCTCTTTTTCAATCAATTCCTTCAAAGCATTTTTTACTTCACGGGTAGAGACTTCCTCGCCTTCGGTAGTTTGCATGCCCTCGGAAAAAAAGTCTTTGAGTTTTTTGGTACCGAACTCCGTTTGTACGTATTTGCTGTTGGCCACACGCGAAACCGTAGAGATGTCCAAGCCCGTAATGTCGGCAATGTCTTTGAGAATCATGGGACGCAATTGCATTTCATCACCGGTGAGAAAGTATTTCTTTTGGTACTCGATGATGGCCTGCATGATGCGCTGCATGGTGTCGTAGCGTTGGCGAATGGCATCAATAAACCAACGGGCGTTGTCTATTTTTTGCTTGATGAAGAGAATGGCCTCCTTGTCCTTTTTGCCTGCTTTTTGTTTTTTTGCTTTGGCATGATACTGCTGCAGCATGTTTTGGTAGTGGTTGTTGATGCGCAAATCGGGCAAATTGAGGTTGTGCAAGCTCAACTCCAATTGGCCGTCTCTGTTGACGACAAAAAAATCGGGGATGACGTATTCCGTTTGGCGGCGATTTGAGCCGGTATAGGCACTAGCCGGTTTGGGGTTGAGCTGGAGGATTTCCTCCATGGCTTCTTTCAGCTCTTCATTAGAGATACGCAAACGGGTTTTGACCTGGTTAAAGCGCTTGTTGGAGAAATCGTTGAAGGCCTTTTGTACGATACGCAGCGCCAGTTCCAGCTGTTTTCGCCTCTTTTCGTCCAAATCTTCTTTGCGCAATTTGTGTTGCAATTGTATCGCCAGACACTCCTGCAAATTGCGCGCACCCACACCCGGAGGTTCAAATCGCTGAACCTGCTGAATCCAGTGCTCAATCTCATCTACACTGGCTTGAATGTTCTGGGCAAAGAGCAAATCGTCGCTAATGGCTTCGGGCGAACGCCTGAGGTAGCCGTCTTCTCCGATGTTGCCGACGATGTACTCGGCTATGGCTTTTTCCCGTTCATCTTGAAAAGAGAGCAAGCCCAATTGCTTTTGAAGAAATTCGTGAAAAGTTTCCTGAACGGGTATGGGAATGGCTTTATCTTCTTCTTCTGTACCTTGGCTGTTCTGCGGGAGATTATAAGCCGAGGGGTCGTCTTCCATGTACTCCCGAAGGTAGTCGTCGAGTTCGTATTCGTCCTCCTTGTTTTCCGCCTCTTCCGAATCCTCAAGCGGCAATTCGTCTTGCTCCGAGCCTTCTTCCAAAGCCGGGTTGGCTTCCAATTCCTCCTTGATGCGCTGCTCAAGCGTAGCGGCAGGTATTTGCAGCAAACGCATCAACTGTATCTGCTGAGGCGAGAGCTTTTGCAGTTGTTTTTGTGCCAGTTTTTGCTTGAGCATATTTTTATGAGGTTTCAGGCAAAGATAGCAGATTTTAAAGGACACATTGGCAAAATCACCTATCTTTGCGCATGGAAAAAGAAAATCTCTTCTCAGAACAAATTTTAGGTGAAGGCCTAACTTTTGACGACGTCCTTCTCATTCCTTCTTACTCAGAAGTTTTACCCCGAGATGTGGACATCTCCGGTCGTTTTACCCGAGAGCTGAAGCTCAAGGTGCCTATCGTATCTGCGGCCATGGATACGGTAACGGAGGCTCGCCTGGCCATTGCCATTGCACGTGAAGGCGGCTTGGGTGTCATCCACAAAAACATGACCATAGAGCAGCAGGCCGAGCAAGTGCGCCTGGTCAAGCGTTCGGAAAGCGGCATGATCATCGATCCGGTAACCCTGGAGGTGGACGCCACGGTAGGAGATGCCCTGGAATTGATGAGGCGCTACAAAATCGGCGGCATTCCCATCGTCTCCAAAGACAACAAGCTGGTGGGCATACTAACCAATCGAGATCTGCGCTTCGAGACCAGCCTGAAGCGCCCCGTTCAAGCCCTGATGACTCGAGAAGGCCTGATCACTGCACCGGTAGGAACCAATTTGGCGAAAGCCAAAGACATCTTGCAACAATACAAAATAGAAAAGCTTCCGGTAGTGGATGAAGATGGGTATCTGGTGGGGCTCATCACCTACAAAGACATCATGAAGGAGGCCAACTACCCCCGAGCCTGCAAAGACTCTCTGGGACGCCTGGTCGTAGCTGCAGCCGTCGGGGTAACCTCCGACACCCTGGAAAGGGTAGAAGCTCTGGAAGCCGTCGGGGTAGATGCCATCTGCGTGGACACCGCCCACGGAGATTCCAAAGGCGTTCTAAACAGCATCAAACGAATCAAACGAGCCTTTCCCGATTTGCAACTGGTTGGGGGTAACGTCGCTACGGCGGCAGGAGCCAAAGCGTTGGCCGAAGCCGGTGTGGATGGCGTAAAGGTTGGTGTAGGCCCCGGCAGCATTTGTACGACGCGAGTCGTTGCCGGAGTGGGTGTGCCTCAACTCACGGCCATCATGAATGCGGCCAAAGGCCTACAAGGCACCGATATCCCCATCATCGGAGACGGAGGCGTGCGCTATACGGGGGACATCCCCAAAGCGCTGGCTGCAGGAGCCGACTGCATCATGGCCGGCGGCCTGTTCGCCGGCGTGGAAGAAGCCCCCGGCGAGACCATCATTTACGAAGGTCGAAAATTCAAAATCTACAGGGGCATGGGTTCCCTGGGAGCCATGCAACAAGGCTCTAAAGACCGCTACTTCCAAGACGTAGAAGACGATATCAAAAAGCTGGTACCTGAAGGTATCGAAGGACGTGTGCCTTACAAAGGCACCTTGGCCGAGGTCATGGTCCAATACATAGGTGGATTGCGGGCCGGCATGGGCTATTGCGGCGCCGCTAATCTGGACGAGCTCAAAAAGGCCAGATTTGTTCGCCTGACCGGATCGGGCATACGCGAAAGCCACCCCCACAATGTAGTCATCACTAAAGAATCGCCCAATTACAGCCGCAAATGAAAAAGGGCAAACCACCGGCAAGCAGCACGACCATCAGTCGGCACGAGCTTGAGCAGCAATTGCTGCTCAAGCAGCTTCAACTCCAGGGTTTGCTCGGCATTACCCAAGCCATCAACGCCAACACAAAAATCGACACCCTGTTCGAGATGTACCGCGACCTGCTCAAAAACGGTACAGGCGTAGGGAAAATGGCTCTGTTCGTCTCAAAAAAAAACCAATGGCAATGTGCCTCCTTCATCGGTGAAGGTCAAGCTTTGGCAGGAGTAACTTTTGGCGAAAGCCGACTCAACAAATTTCGCCGCACTGAAAATTTACACGAAAAAAGCGATTCTCCTTTTGCCGCCTTCGACCTCGTTATCCCCGTACGACACAAAAAGCAACCTCTGGCTTTCGTCTTCCTCGGCGATATCGCAGAAGATGAAGACCTGCACAATAAAGTGCAATTCATCACCACCGTGACCAACATCGTAGCCGTAGCTATAGAAAACAAACGGCTCTTCAAACGACAGCTGGAACAAGAACGCTTCAAACAAGAACTCCGGCTGGCCGGCAAAATGCAACGCATGCTCATCCCGGAGACCATGCCCCATACGGCTTTCTACGAATTCGACGCCATCTATCAGCCCAAACTCGGAGTAGGGGGAGATTATTACGACATCCTCCTGCTCGACGAACACAAAATGGCCTTCTGCATAGGCGACATCTCCGGCAAAGGCGTGGCTGCAGCCCTCCTCATGGCCAACTTCCAAGCCCACTTTCACAGCCACCTCAGCCAAAGAGACGGCTTGGAAAAACTGGTGCGCAACCTCAACGAATCCGTCGTGCGCATCACGCGAGGAGATAAATTCATCACCTTCTTTGTGGCCGAATACGACCTGCTCCAACAACGCCTGCGCTACGTAAATGCAGGGCACAACCCACCGCTCATGATCACGGAAGGCCAAATCAAACGCCTGGACAAAGGCTGTACCATACTCGGCGCCTTCCCCCAACTTCAAGAAGTGGAAATCGGAGAAGAACAAATCCGAGGCGAAACCCTCATCATGGCCTATACCGACGGCCTCACCGACCTCCGAAATGAAGAAGGAGATTTCTTCGACGAATCCTTTGGCTTTGCCTTCCTCCGAAAAAACTACCAACGCTCCGTCAAAGATTTCAATCACCTGCTCCTCAACGAACTGCAACACTTCAAAGGGCATGAAGAATTCCCCGATGACTTGACGGTACTCACATGTAAAATTTACTAAAAAACAACATTTTAGTCTTCAAGCACAACTTCACCCATTATTTAAGCGTTTGCTTAAATAATGAAATGCAGAATTTCAACTTAGGGCAAAAGGTATGGGGATTTTGAAGCATGTATCCTATCGATACGAGCATACCTGCCGGGCAAATTAACCCATGCACATGAAAAATAAAGAAAGAACCTGCATCCGCCTCTTTGCAGACCAAGAGCAAATCGCACACGGCAAGGAAATGCTGGCGAGAAACCAAAAGGCCTTTGAACAATTGAGCCGATTGCTCGCCCTTACGGGAAATGAAGTTCGGCTCAAAATCCTCTTCTTACTCGAAGAAGAAAGTGAACTCTGCCCCTGCGATCTTTCCGACATACTGGGCATGAGTGTTCCTGCTGTTTCACAGCACCTCAGAAAAATGAAAGATAGCGGGCTTGTTCAATCCAGGCGCGAGGGGCAAACCATCTTTTACTCACTCAGAAAAGAACATCTCGCCTTGCTTAAACCACTTTTTCAACACCTCGTTCAACACACCAAAAAGGAAATGGCATGAAAAAGAAAACCTCAAAACTGGCCGAAGCCGGTTTGCTTACGGCTTTGGCCGCTTCACTTTGCTGCATCACGCCCGTTTTAGCCCTGTTCTCTGGTGTTACAGGCATGGCGTCCACTTTTTCCTGGCTGGAGCCGCTGCGCCCCTATCTCATGGGGCTGAGCATTTTCGTCCTGGGCTTTGCCTGGTACCAAAAGTTAAAACCCGAAAAAGAAGCCGGCGAATGCGAGTGCGGAAGCTGTGAGAAGCCCTCTTTCTGGCAGGGAAAGACCTTCTTAGCCATCGTCACGGTTTTCGCCATAGCCGCTATGACTTTTCCGGCTTACAGCCATATCTTCTACCCCCAAGCTTCGAAAGAAGTTGTTCTCATCCCGGCCGATCGAGTCCAAGAAACCGTTTTTCAGGTTTCGGGCATGACCTGTGCTGCCTGTGAAGAACACATAAAACACGCAGTAAACCGGCTGCCCGGCATCATCAGCGTAAGCGCAAGTGCCGAAAAAGGGATAGCCAAAGTCAAGTTTGACCAAAATCAAATCGACCGGACAGACATCATAGAAGCTATTGACCAAACCGGTTATCGCGTAACAGGAAAAAATCAAAACAACCAATGAAACAACAGCAGCATGTCGTCCTTCGCCTTGAAGGCATGAGTTGTGAACACTGTGCCCGTGGCATAGAGCAACTGCTACGAGGAGCTCAAGGTATAAATGAGGTTGAAGTCAGTTATGCAGAAGCTTTGTGTCGCTGTAGCTTTGATCCCTCACAAACCGATGCAAAAACCATTACGGCACGGATAGAAGCAGGAGGTTCTTACCGCGTCCGGGAAATAAAAACAGCTGAAGAGCTTTCCCGCCGATCGAATCAATCCTTTGACTTGATCATTATCGGCGGTGGATCAGCGGCTTTTTCGGCAGCCATTAAAGCCGAAAGCCTGGGTTTAAGGACGCTGATGGTCAATGCCGGTTTGCCCTGGGGCGGTTGCTGTGTCAATGTGGGTTGTATTCCTTCCAAACACCTGATTCGCGCAGCCGAAAACATGTATCGAAGCGCGCATTCTTCCTTTTCTGCCATTAAGCCCCGAGGAGCCGAACTCGATTTTGCTTCGCTCATCCGAGACAACAAAGAGCTCGTAACCGAGCTTCGAAAGAAAAAATACCTGGATGTGGTGAAAGACTTCTTCCACCTGAGCCGCATCTCCGGTTGGGCGGAGTTTGAAGACGAACACAGCATACGGGTAGATGGCAAGGCCGTCTACTCCGCAAAAAAAATATTGATTGCCACCGGTTCAAGCACCCGCATACCCGCCATTGAAGGCTTGGAAACGATAGACTATCTCACCCATATTTCGCTCTTTGAACTGAAAGAAAAACCGCCGAGTCTCACCATTTTGGGTGCCGGTTACATCGGCTTGGAGCTTGCACAGGCTTACAGTCGCCTGGGCGTAAAAGTACGCATCATGCAGTTCAGAGACCGCGTGTTGCGCAAACAAACACCGGACATCAGCGCGTTGATTGTCAACCAATTAAAAGATGAAGGCATTGAACTTTTCCCCGGTTTGCAAGCCTTCAGGTTCGAACAAAAAGGCGAGACGGTTGTCATACACGCCAGACAGGCCAATGGCTCCGTAGTACAGCTCGAGGAAAAGGGCAAAATCGTATTGGCCACGGGAACACAAGCCAACACATCGCGTTTGGGCTTGGAGCGCATAGGCCTGCAACTGAACGACAAGGGGCAGATTGTAACCAACGAATACCTGCAAACCAACTTGCCCCATATCTATGCTGCCGGTGATGTTACCAACACCCCGGCTTACGTCTATACAGCGGCCCATGAAGGCAAAACAGCTGTAGAAAATGCCTTCGCACAGGCCAAGAAAAAAGTGGATTACTCAGCTCTGCCTTGGGTGATTTTCACGGACCCCCAGATAGCCGGAGTAGGCATAGATGAAGAGCAAGCGGCCGCTTTAAACCTACCTTTTGAAGTTTCCAAACTCTCCCTGGAGGAAGTGCCCCGCGCCTTGACAGCGCATGACACCCGCGGTTTCATCAAACTCATTCGAAACCCCGAGACAGACCGCCTCCTGGGCGCTCGCCTGGTAGCTCCCGAAGGAGGCGAACTCATCACCCTTTTGAGCATGGCTATCAAACACGAGATTCCGGTCAAAGAACTGGCCGAATCGATCTACCCCTATCTGACACTTAGCGAAGGCATCAAATTGACGGCCATAGCCTTTGGGAAAGACATCTCCAAGTTGAGCTGCTGTGCCAGTTAAGTCCTCAACCCCTCAGCATCAAGTAATCCAAGTAGTAAATGGCTTTAAGGGTAAAGGTGTTGCTCCGGGGTAAATGGGATAAACCCAGTGCATTTCGCCAATAAGTTTGATCGGGACTCGCTGCGTACTCAAAATCCAAAATGCTGTTCTTCCAAATGAAAAAGAAATCACTACCCGGAGCAAAGCGCCAACGAAAAACCGCATCGATGTTGAACGCATTAAAATCGTTGTCTTCCGGCAAATCGGTTTCCAGCTCAGCTCCCAGGCTGCCATCGTCGAGTAGAGGGTGGAAAGTTCGGTAATGAACGGCACTCCAATAATGCCTCAAGCGGAAGTTGAAAGTGAGCCGGGGATTGAAGTTGTAATTAACCTCCATACCGGTTTCTACGGTATGGACATCGCGATATCCAAAGACAATTTCGCCTTGCTCGCCTTCTCCGGCATAACCTTGCTCGTTAAAGTTTAGAGCATCGCTGACGTCAAGGCTAAAATTAAAACGGTCGCTGAGGCGAAAGCGCGGACTGACATTAAATCTGTACGAATTTTGAAGGCCGCGATTACCCCTTCCCATTCTAAAACTCATATCCAGAGCAACGGGCTTTCGATAATCGGTAGATATCCAAGTGGAAAGGCTGCCAAAGGGCGGACTGAGAAAAACGCGGCCTGCCGTGCGCGCCTCAAAATAATCGTGCTTCACTACAGGACGCCAAAAGCCGTTAAGCCCGAAAACCAAAAAACGCGAAGTAACCAACCAAGAAAAAAAAGACAAAGATTGCTCCGTAAAGACATTGGGGTGAAAGAGGCGTTCGTGTTCTGCATCCAGAAAAAAGCCGCCTCCGTAAAACTCCTTGCCCGATTTCCCTTTCTTAAAGAGCTGGAAAGGCTGGGTTTGGCGATACCCCAAACCCACACTATACGTTTGTTGATTGTTTCTGCGCAAAAAAGCCAAGTCATTCGGGTCATAGGTATCGGAATCCATGTCATAACCCACAGACCAGGACCAGGGATTGCTGATGTCTGCCAAGGTGATGTCAAAGGTGTGGCCCAGTTGTGGTTTTCCAGAGAAAAACTGTTGAGAGACCGCTATCTTGCCTTTCAAGGCATAATCGTTTGTGCGGTTGCGCAAATCGTACACCAGGCCCGTTTGGTTGGCTTCGTAAGCCGAACCGCTGCGCCAAACATTGGTGTTGATGAGGGTAAAGTAGGAGTTGTTCGGCAAATTTTGATCCAAAACCAGAATGTTGAAATTGGTCAAAGGAGCCAGTTCTTCCTCTCTTCTTTCTCCCGTACTCAAATCTTCAACTTCCGCATAAGTAGGAGCCGTCACGGCATTAAACACACCCAAACCCGTACCCCCGCTGGTCCTTCCGGAGATTTTGGTCGCATTGATGAGTTGGCTTTCTCCAGGCGTATAAAGCAGGCTGTCATTTGCCGAAAGGCGACCTGCTAAAGTGGAATACAAAAAGGACGGAATGCTACCTATGCGACGAGAGTAAAACAAATTCCCCTTGTTAAAAAGCTCTGCGCCTTCGATGAAGAACTGGCGGTTTTCATCAAATCGCACTTCAAAAGGACTGAGGTTGAGCACTTGATCATCGGAGCGAGCTTCGCCGAAATCGGGAATGAGTGTCATGTCGAGGGTAAAGGCATCGTTGATGCCGTACTTGACATCCATGCCCGCCTTAAAAGAATGCCCACTGTTGCTACTCATCTGCACAGGGTCTCTAAAGTGCTCCAAAGAGCCGGCGACAAAAGGCGTTGCCGAGAGGCGCACAGGAGCTTTGATGTTTTGCAAGCCCGTCAAAAGCCCCGACTGCCTCAGCAAACCCTGCTCATCGGGATTAACCGGATTCCAATAAGAGGTTTCCCGCTTGCGGCGCAAGTGGCGGGCAAAATTGATGCCCCAACTTTGTACCTCTACCGAAGGAAAGCGCAAAGCGGAATAGGGAATGGCCATTTCAACGACCCAACCCTGTTCATCTATGCGACAACGCAACTGCCAAACGGCATCCCACTGCTTGTCTCCGGCAAAAAGCGGACCGCGCGGGTTAAATCCACCTCCTAAGGCCGAATATTTGAGATCGTATTCTACGCCGGCAGGTGTGGCGACAAACCCCAAGCCGTTTAATCCATCTCGATAAGTATCTATCACGACACCAAAATAGTCGGCATTGCCCAATTCATCGCGTTGGCTCAGCTCATTGAGTATGCTGTCCGGATGCGTATCGTACAGGCGCGCACCGATGTACAAGGCCCGATTGTCATACAGCACCCGCACCTCCGTTTTCTGACTGGCCGGAGCACCCGGTCGAGGATCGTATTGAACAAAACCCGAAGCCACCTCGGCCTGCTGCCAGACTTCCTCTTCCAGTTTTCCATCAATGTGCACACCACCACTTATTTTTCGGGCCTGTATTTGCCGTTTTTCAAGCGGAAACTGAGCGACGAGTATCCATGGCAGGAAAAAAAGACAACAGAAAAAAACGCGCAAAAATTTCATGGGACTACCTTTTGGGGAGCTGATAAAAGGATGCCCAAAGATAGCGAAAGAAACTGCCGCCTTTCGGCAAATAGAAAAGCTTTCCCGTAAAATGCACAGCCCCTTACAAAACAGGGAAACCACAAAAAGATAAAGCCTTAAAATGCTGCTATATCCAAACCGAAACGGTTTGGGATATTTACAACTCACAAAGGAGCGAAAGGTAGGGAGTTTGGGAGGCTGACGCCTCCCAAACCACTTCGCCATGAGTATCCTACTACTTTGTCTGCTGTTGGTCAGCTCGGCATCCCGAAAGAGGCTGAATCAAGCACCGGCGAAGGCCAAATCATTCACACTGCTCCGGCATTTTCTGCGTCAGGTAAACCTTGACCGATTTCCCAAAGGCCAATCGCGACTTTGCAGCAGGTTCTTGCTTCCAGACAAAAGCTTCTTCGGGAACGGAAACAGAGGGGTCTTCGACGACCTCCAATTTGAGTTTCACCGCCTTTACCAAAAACCGAGATTCGGAAAGGGTGTTGCAAAGCAAATCGGGAACCTCTGCATAATCGGTAGTTTTTCGGGTAACCACGGCCTCTATGGTACTTCCTTGGGGGACTTTGATTTGGCCATCTTTCAAATCACCCATCTCGATTTTTTCCCCTTTGTAAACCAGGTAAACGATGGTATTCTCTGCATACTTGGGACGATACACCCTTTCCTTAACCTTCAGCTTGAGGTGGCGTTTTTTCAACAAGCGCTGATACTGATCAAAATTGTCCACACCAGCCAGTTCGGGCAAGCTCACTTCATCGGGTGTATTCCTGCTGACCCGCACATAAATTTTCCGGCCTCGCTTTACTTCATCACCCGGAGCAGGATCTTGTTCTAAAACGATACCTCCTTTTTTGTTCTCCACCCAAACAGAATCCCGCACGACAATTTCCATGGAAGATTCTTGAGCCGCTCGCTGCGCTTCATCCACTTCTAATCCGGCAAAATCAGGGACGGGAAGCGTTTCTCCATGGTGCGTATAACAATGTAACCAGCTGGCTGTGAGAAAAACAAAGAGCAAAGAAACAGCTAGCATCAGGCCCAGGTTTTTCAAAAAGATAGGACTAGAGACAAAGCTCCAGACTTCTTTTGCCCCTTGGAGCAACCAAGCCTTGATCTTTTGTCCATACTTTTTAACGAGTCTTTGGATGCGCTCTTTGTCCATCATTTGTATAAAAACTTAAACCACTCAATAAGCCTTTGATTTTCCTCCTCAAATCCGCCCTTATCCCCCTCTGGTTATCCTAAAGGCCCAAAGATAGGGATTTTAACGTCTGCATCCTCAAGGAGGTTCCCGCCTCACTCCCAACATCTCACCCCCTCTGCAAAAAAAATCAAAAAAATAAACAAATTGTTGATTACAAGAGGCTCTATTTTAAACAAATTGTTTATCTTTGCGACACGATTTGTTTGGAAACAGCCTGCGGTCCTTTTGTAAGTGCCGTTTTTTCAAAACAAATAAAATTGAGCATCATGAAAAAAATTCACTTTGAGTTCCTGGAACCCCATCCCGAAAGATGTGAACTGCAAAAAAGCCCGGAAAAAGAGCCAGTACCCTCTTCGTCTTCCCCTGCCCAAAGTTTTGGCGAAAGCCAAAACATGGATTTCAAGGATTTGTGGAAACAACTTCACTTTTTTCTGGAGCAACTGGGCACCTACATTCGCCTCAAATGGTTTTACTGGTTGCCTAAACGCATTCGAATCCCCTGGTTTAAGCTCTTCGTCTCTTTCATGCTTATCTACCTGTTTACCCAGCGTAATGTGGTTTTTCAGATACAATGGGGCAATTTATCCGACAGCCCTCAAACATCTGCTTTGCAGGTAGTCGATCACTCACAAAGCCCGCCAACACCTCCCCCCGAACCAGACAAAGGGCAAGCTGCCGCTGCTGCCGCTACTGCCGCTGCTGCCGCTAAATCAACAGCCCCCTGGCTGATTAAAGAAGCCGGTGACACCGAAAAAGACAAGCGCTACAAGGCCTACATCAGGCGATTTGAAAAAGTAGCACGGGTCGAAATGGAAAAATTTAGCATTCCTGCCAGCATCTGCATGGCACAGGGCCTGCTGGAAAGCAATGGAGGCACCAGTTTATTGGCTACCCGCAACAACAACCATTTCGGCATCAAGTGCTTTTCCAAATCCTGTAAAAAAGGACACTGCTCCAATTTTTCCGATGACAGCCACAAAGACTTTTTCCGCATTTACGGCTCGGCCTGGGAAAGCTGGCGCGCACACTCCAAGTTACTGGCCAACGGCAAATACAAGGTGCTGAAAAAACACGGCAAGGACTACAAAGCCTGGGCCAGAGGATTAAAACGACTTGGATATGCTACCGACCCCAATTATGCCAACAACCTCATCCGGATCATCCGGAAGTACGAACTGTACAGGTTGGACCAATGAACAAGACCGAAAAACAAGCCGAACAGTTGAGCGGACAATGCCCTCTCTGCCTTTCGGCAAAACGAAAACGACAAAATTTGTTGAATAATTTTTCAAACAAATTTTGTCATAAAACAAAATGTTTGTATCTTGCAGCCGATTTTGATAACAAAATGTGCAAAGTAATGATTAGAGAAGACAGAATACAGCTCAACCAGCGCTTCATCGAAGTCTTCAAGTTGCTGGAAGAACGGGGAGCCATCGTAAAAAACGATCGCAACGGCAAAGGCATGGGCGACTTCGCCGAAAAAATTCTGGGCAATAGGGCTTACGGCCACATCATCCGAGCCTATCTAAACCCCAAAGACAAACGAGTTATCAGCTATTCCCAGGCCCGAAAGCTATGTCGCGAATACGGCGTCAACGAATCTTA
>JALSKB010000065.1 GCA_026989035.1 Saprospiraceae bacterium
ATTATCTCCTTTGCGCTCTAAAGGTACACCCAGGCGCTCAAAGACCAGGGGCATGATGCCCAAATCCATATCTCCGATGTCCGTTATTTCCAAGGCGGATCCGGTGGTTGCTGCCAATCCTATAAAACTGCCGATTTCGATGAAGTCGGGTTGAATGCGGTGCTCTGCTCCGTGCAGGCTTCTGACGCCCTCGACCTGTAAAAGATTGGAACCGATACCTGAAATGCGAGCTCCCATGGTGTTGAGCAGACGAGCTAATTGTTGGATATAAGGCTCGCAGGCGGCATGGTAGATGCTGGTATGTCCTTCGGCCAGAACAGCAGCCATCAGTACATTGGCTGTACCGGTTACCGAGATTTCTTCCATCAAGACCCGTTGCCCTTTGAGCTTATCCGCTTGGATGTAGTATTGATTGTTCTCGGCATCGTAATGAAATTGCCCACCCAACTGTTGCAGACCGGTGAAGTGGGTGTCTAATCGCCGCCGCCCTATTTTATCGCCACCGGGCTTTGGAATTTGTACTCGTCCTAAGCGTGCCAACAATGGCCCGATCAACATGACGGAACCGCGTATTTTCCCTCCTTGTCGGCGAAACTCTTCCGATTGTAAGAATTGTTCGTCTAACTTTCGGGCTTGCAAGCGATACTTGTCGTGGGAAAGGCGCTCTATCTCTACTCCCAGTCCCTGTAATAAGGCCAAAAGTCGTTGGACGTCCAAAATGTCCGGCACATTGGAAATGACTACGGGTTCTGTGGTCAACAAGGCGGCACACAACAATTGTAGTGCCTCGTTTTTAGCGCCCTTAGGGCGAATGCTTCCTCGTAGCGTATGGCCTCCCTCAACCCAAAATGTATCCATACTTTTTCTTTTCAACTGCCGAACTCAGATGGCGACAGGCGTATTCGTGTAAAGTGTTTGGGACAAACCTCAACCGGTTGAATGCTCCAAAATGACTGCAGAGAAGGGGGTGACAGGTAGAGCATATTTCGGACTTTTCGATTCAGGAGGCCTTATTTGTTTTTAAAAGGGTCTCCTTCTGCGTATTGAATTTTGAGCGGAGCTCCCAAATGAATGATGCGCACTTCCGTGCGGCGATTGTACTGGTGTTCTTCTTCAGAGCACTTGACTCCGTCCACACAGCGGTTTCGGATTTGGCTTTCACCCATGCCTCGAGCGGTAATGCGGTCGGCAGCAATACCCTTACTCACCAGGTATTGTTTGGCGGAAGCCGCGCGTTTTTTTGACAATTCGAGATTGTATTTGGTGCTGCCCCTGGAATCGGTATGTGAGCTCAGTTCGATGCGCATTTCAGGATATTGCTTCATCAAGGTCGCTAAGGCATCCAACTCTCGAGCAGCTCCCGAACGGATAGCAGATTTGTCGAAATCGTAGTAGATGTTTTCTAGTACAATCACGCTACCTGTATGCAAAGGAGCGGCGAATGGATCTTCCTCAACGGCGCGCAGTTGAAGCTCTACCTGAAGGGGGGTTGGCTCATCCGGGTCTAAACCTGCTGTGCTCAGTGTAGTGGCTTCCGAAGCGAAGCCATCTTTTTCTGCTGTAATTTTGTACTGGCAGTTTAGCGGTAGGCAGCGCTCAAAGATGCCGTCTATGTTGGTGCGGATGTATTGCTCTTCGTTTGACGTTTCGTTTAGCAGGCGTACTTTGGCATAGGAAATCGGCTCACCTTTATCAGCGGAGCTTATTTGACCTGTGAGCGAGACACAGCGACTTTCTTCCAAGGGTATGCGGATGGTTTGGGCACCTTGTTCTCCTACGGTGGAGTACTGAAATTCCCGCGTTTTGTAGCCGGAGCGCACGGCAATGATGAAGTAATCTTTTTCTGCTTGTAATTGAGTAATGGCTTCTCCGTTGGCATCGGTAATCAGCGAGGGTTCGCCCAGTCGGGTAGCGCTTTTGCGGCTGAGGGTAAGCTCCAACTGTTCGGGATTACCCAAGGAAGGTTTGACCTCAACCTCATAGGCTTCGTTATCGCGTAAGTAGCCGTCTTTATCCCGTTCAAACAAGTAGATTTGAACTCCGGAAATACGCTGGTTCGTTAGCCCGTTGAAAGAGATGATTTTGGCCGGTAGTTCCAGATTTTTATTGAAATAACTCAGGCCTTTGATCCGCAGCTGGTAGATATCGTCTTTGCCGTATCCACCGGCTCTGTCGGAAGAGAAGAAACCCAGGTTTCCCTCCGGATTGAGAATGAGCCCAAAGTCATCACGGGAGGAGTTGAAAGGCTCTCCCAAGTTGGTAGCCTTACTCCATTGGCTGCCACGCATGTTGACCATGAAGATGTCCAACCCGCCCAGTCCTTTATGTCCGCTGGATGCAAAGAACAAAATGCCACTTTCGTGCATGAAGGGGAAAACTTCGTTGCCCGCAGTGTTGATGTCGGGGCCGAGATTGATGGGCAAAGACCAGGCATCACCTACTTTTTCCGACATGTAGAGGTCAAAGCCGCCGTACCCTCCGGGCATATCGGAGGCAAAATACAGGCGATGTCCGTCCGGAGAGAGCGCCGGATGCATAACCGAATAATTATCGCTGTTGAAAGGCAGTTCTCGCACGTTTTCCCAGTCGTATTTGCCTTTTGTCGCTTCGTAAATTTTCAAACGCGATATTCCTTTGCCGTCGGCTCGCGTCCCTTCTTTGTTCATGTTGTTGCGGGTGAAGTAGAGCTTGTCCCAGCTTCGGTTAAAACTTACCGGCCCTTCGTGAACCTGAGAATTGAGGTTGATGGAGAATTCTTGCGGACTTAAGGGCATGCCATCGATGTCAAATTCGGCATAATACAGCTCGAAAAAGGTCTCTCCTGTTTTGGGATCTACCGAGCCACTGTTGCGCCGAGAGGTAACGTAAACTATGCCGTTTTGGTAAAAAGCAGGGGAAAACTCCAAATGCTCGGTGTTGATCAAGGTGGCGTTGCGGACGATGACCTGATTTTCAATATCCCCCTTTTCGTAGAGTTTTTCTTTGGATTTAGACTTAGATGTTTTTTGTTGAGCGTATAGGCCTTTCGGCAAAATCAATGAGAACAAAAAAATGAATGAAAAGAATTTTGCGAACTTTTTCATGGAAAAGAAGGATGTAAAGTTGTTACGTATTCGGTTTCCAGCGTTACAAAGATAAGGGAATAATACAACGCAAGCTGACAAGTACAGCGTATAATTTGCATCAGGGTTGATTAAAAGGCCTTTTTGCTTTGTGTTTTTTCCCGATGGAAAATTTTGTCAAGTTGTCGAATAGGACAAAAAGCTAACTACAGACCTGCTCATGCAATGCTCGTGGACATATATAGGCCGTGCAGGACAACCTTATCCGGTTCATTTATATCATGGAACGCATAGTGGCCACCTCCTTATTTCTATCAACAATCAAATCGTCTTGGTTGACTTTGCCGTATGGGACTCTAAAAATTATTCCTTTTTCATCGAAGACGACCTCTGCCACATCCGCCTGATTAAGAAAAATGACCGCATGCATTATCAATTTGAGATCGATAAAGAAGCTCCAACTCCGGCGAATGAACGTCGCAATCGCTTTGAACGTCAGGCTATACGCAAAATACTCCTTTGGCTTTTGGGCCTTTTTTTTATCGTGCTTCTTTTCGTACTGGGAATCCGGCAGTTTGAAAAACGCTCTCTAAATCCAAAAGATGTCCATGAATTGCCAACACATCAAACTCAAACAGCCATGGGGATCATTACTGCAATCCCGAAGAAACTTCCCGCGGAGATCGTTTATGCTTTTATGGCTTCGGACTACAAGACTTATACAGGCCGTTACCTTTTGGAAAACACTGCAGAAATGCAAGAATTACTCACCTCTCTGCACTTGGGCGATTCCTGTACGCTCATCTATTCGACAACTCGTCCGGAAGTGAATGCTTTGTTGGAGATCAAAAATGTGCAACTGCGCCCTTTTCTTCAGGAAGATGGCCATTAGGTAGAATCAGTAAAACAGGTGAACGAGAACAGGTAAACCCATTTCTCCAATTGGCCCATTTCCTCGATTTCCCCTATCTTTGCTTACATGAAGAAACTGCCGATAGGCATACAGGATTTTTCAGAGCTGCGCAGAGGAGGCTATCTCTATGTCGATAAGACAGAGCACATCCACACTTTGGCTACAGGG
>JALSKB010000066.1 GCA_026989035.1 Saprospiraceae bacterium
GTATTCGGGCTGAACGCTGGGAGCCGGTCTTGCTCAACAACCGAGAGGTGGTTTACTTCTTGGCTAAAACGCCCTGGTTTGACCACCCCGTTGACGGGGGGATTTTTCCCTGTATCATTGAGTTGGGGAAAACCGGTGGCTTGGCTTATTGGAAAGATATCCTTTTTTGATTTTCCAGCTACGGTACGAGCCATTTCCGTGATGAAGCTATGGCGATTTAATTAGTTTTATTACGGAGAGTTCTGACCTGTTTACCAGCATTCTGAGAAAATACATTCCAGCTGGGATTTCTTCTATGTTGATATCTGAGGAGTCTATAAACTTTCCACTTAGCACTTTTTTACCCATGGAGTTCAAGAGTTCAAACTGTATTTCCTTTCCTTCTCTCTTTTGCAGCTCTATTCTGATTTGTTTTGTGCTTGGATTTGGAAAGACTTGGATGGTGGGTATTTTTTCCTCTTTGCTGTGTATGGGTAGGCAACTGATCTCTGCGGTTCCTCCATGCTCTAAGAGGTAATCCGGATCTGTCCATAAGCTTAGGATAGCGAGGTAGATGACCTCACCTTCTTCTACCTCAAGAGTTGCTAAAAAATTATCATCACCTAGGTTGCAACCCGCATATTCTATGGTGTCTGTAGCCCAGGTTGCCAGACCAGTCGTTCCAAGACAAGAGCTATCAAGAGGTTCTCCAATAGTTTGTCCGCTAAACATGCACCTAACGGATTTTAAGTCGTTACAGGTATTTGTCTCTGATCTGAATACCACAAAATCTATATCTGTACTCCAAATACTCGGTGTTATTTGGAATGAAAAAATTCCACTTGAGACAAATTGATACTTGAGCCATACGGTATTGGTGTCAATGAGACTTAGTTGTGTTGTGGTCATGCAAAAATCTTCAATTTCTTCGCTGACTGTACCGTCGGCATTCTCGAATTGAATATTTATCGGGTTGTAGTTGCATACTTCAATGGCATTAATGCAATCAAAAGGTGCTTGAGCATTTGCCTTGAGGCAGATTACAGTAAACACCAATAGAGCGAGTTTAAACTTGCAAAAAGCTGTTCTCATGGTAAGGACGGTTTTTTTTGTTTGACTACTAATTGTTTTATAAGACCTCATAATCGGTCCTCATTTTTTTTTTAGTCATTTGTCCCACAAAACGAGAAAGTCGAAAGTCAGATCTCTGTTGAATTTGCTTCCATAATTCCATTTCTTTAAATGTGTCGCAGCGGGGCGGCCGATCGAGATTTTTACAGCGAGCTATTGAGCTTGTTTAGGCCTATGGCAAATTTAGGAGATTTTTGCTTTTTGAGTAAACCGTTTGCCCAATGGCAGTTAGATAGTGACTCGTGTTCACCAGCGGGCTATAATTTGAGTTGAAATTTCCACTCCTTCAGCCGAAATTTTCTTGCTATGGAAGTCTAAACTCGCACTCCATTCCGCCGTCCATATTTTTGTGAATTTATAGCGGGTGTTTAGCCTGATGCGCTGTCCTGAACCGGAGAAAAGGCTGATGCGGTGTTGATCCAGCAGGCCGCGCTCATAGGCGTAGAGGCGGGCGTCGTAGCTGTCGCTGCGGTAATGGGTCCAGCGCATGTTCCAGCGCAACGGAGAGCCGAGCTTGGCAAAGACCAGTTCCTGGTAGAAAAGCAGACCCTGTGATTTGCCGGCAGGCGCGACCCAGCTCTTGCGCTCCAGCCGCATGCGCCATTCCAGGGCCGGACTGAGCTTGTGGAGAAAGTGTAAGCGCCAGCTGAGGAGCCGTTCGTAGTACAAAGAGGGTATTTCGGTTTTGAACTGTTCTTGGTTTTTGAAGCGAAAGAGCAGGTAGGCTTTCCCCCGTTTTCTGCGATGCCATTCGAGGCGCAACTGGCCGTCGTAGGCCCGGCGGGGGCTGTTGTAGTTGTAGCTGAGCCAGGGTTTTTTCCACAAATCGGCGTAACCTTCTACTTGCCAGTGGTGTAGGAAGTGGTAGCGAAACCCCATGTACAATCCGTGTTCGTTGCGTGCTGCAGAGGCAGCTGAAAAAGGTGCGGCGTAAAAATCGGTGTAGCCCGGGTGATAATAGCGGTAGAGCAGGCTGATGTCCAGTTTTTGCCCCAGCGGCAGCAGCAAGCCTTGTACAAGAGCCGGATAGCGCTTTTCAGCCAAGGCCCATTCCCCGAAGAAAAGCCCTTGTTTGAGGTGGAAGCGGTAGTCCAGGCTGAAGCGCAAGCTCTGTTGCCCGACGAAGCGATGGCGTTGATAGGGTTTATCTCCCCTCAGTTGGAGGGGGCTGTCGTACTGCAAATAAAGCAGGTTGAAGGCCAGTTTGCTGTCTTCAAGGGGTTTCCACAGCAAGCTGTTTCCCAGCAGCGTTTCGCCCAATTGTTTGCGCCAAAAGCTGCTGCTCAGGGGGTGATAGCCCGTTTGCGGAAGCGAATAAACCGAACCGCTGAGGCTGTCTAAGCGGGCATCGGTTTTTTTGTGAGAAGCAAAGACCAGGTACTCTAAATTTTGTTTTCGGTTTTGAAATTCCACGGCAGCTCCCCGAAGAAAGCGCATTTCATCCATGCCCGTGTGGGCGCGCAAGCGTGGTCCGCCGGCGGGCAGGCTTTCGGGTGGGCCGCCTTTGAACAAACCGTATCCCTGGTAGATGAGCAGGCCCTGCCCGAGGCGCAGTTCGTAATCACCTAAGGCGAGTGAACGAATGTTACCCGAGGGAGGGCGAAGTAAAAAGTGGAAGCTGTGGTAATCGGGTAGGGAAGCCGTTTGGGGGTAGCGCCATGGTTCGCCGGCATCTTTTTCCAGCGCCAAGCCCCAGTGCAGCTCCTGGCGGTATTGCCCGTAAAAGCGCAGCCGGAAGTGTAAAGGGCGCGCTGCCGCAGGAGTAGCAACAGAGCGCCGCATTGATAGGCGAATTTGTCGATTGCCAGAGCTAAAGTATTTGCCGAAAGGCACATGAAAGATAGAACTCCTATTTTTAGTAGATGAACTGTTTGGTTTTGCTTCCAACCCTTTGAGGCAAAAGGCAATGAGGGAAGTATTCCAGGCTGGTAGCTGTTGCAGCTCGTAGGGAGAGAGAAAAGGGCCGCTGACGCGGCGGTATTCGAGAAATTGCCGAAGGGTATCTCCGCGGAAACCGAGGGCAGCCAAATCGCTGCTGTCGGCTAAGTTGAGTAGCTCGGCATACCGACTTTCCTCAAAGGCGTCTTCCGATAAAGGAACAAGTCCTTCCACGGTGCCTTCCGGTAACTCAAATTCCGTGCTCTGGGCAGATAAACGAGAAATGCTACAAAGTCCGATCAGGGCATAAAGCAGGGGAGAGGTAGGCAGAAATTTCATCGGGCGAGCGATTTTGTTGCCCGGGCCTAAGCCCGGTAGTGAAAAAATCAACTCGCCCAGCAGATCAATGTTGCAAAAATAAAAAAAATTGTACCTTTGCGCATGCTTAGAGCACTCAGGTGTAAATTTTTGCTTGTTCACCCTAAGAGAAAAGCGGTCTGATGACGCGAAGTCGTCCGGCCGCTTTTCTCTTTTAACTAAACACTTACTTTTAAATTCTTTGATGCAATGGGAAAATTCAAATTTGAGTACATCTGGTTGGATGGCGGCCGGCCGGAGCCCAGCTTGCGGAGCAAGACCAAGGTGTTGGACATGGACTTTTTCGATGGAGACATCGAGCACTTGCCGATTTGGTCATTTGACGGCAGCTCTACCCAGCAGGCGGAGGGGCACTTTTCGGATTGTCTGCTCAAGCCGGTGCGGGTGATTTCCGACCCGGCCCGTAAAAACGGCTTTTTGGTCATGTGCGAGGTGCTTTATCCCGATGGGAAACCGCACGAGAGCAATACCCGGGCGAAGTTTGAAGACGATGAGGATTGTTGGTTCGGTTTTGAGCAGGAGTACGTTTTGACGCGCGACGGTCTGCCCCTGGGTTTCCCCAAACAGGGCTATCCACGCCCACAGGGGCCCTACTACTGCTCGGTGGGATATGAGAATTGTGTGGGGCGCAACATCGTCGAAGAGCACTTTGACCTTTGCCTGGATGCCGGTATTCAATTGACGGGCATCAATGCGGAAGTGATGTTGGGCCAGTGGGAATTTCAGTGCTTTGCCAAAGGTGCTAAACGCGCTGCCGATGACCTCTGGCTGGCTCGTTACCTCTTGCACCGCTCTACCGAGAAGCATGGGGTGGTGGTGGAGTTTCACCCCAAGCCGGTACAAGGCGACTGGAACGGCTCGGGCTTGCACACCAACTTTTCCAACAAGCGTATGCGCGAAGAGGGAGGAGAAGAATATTTTAAAGCTATTTGTGAAACTTTTGGCAAGCACCACAACGAGCACATTGCCGTTTATGGCTCGGGCAACGAAATGCGCCTGACGGGCTTACACGAAACCCAAGCCATCGACAAGTTCAGCTATGGGGTAAGTGATCGCGGTGCTTCCATACGGATTCCCGTCGGCACTTCCGAAAATTGGAAAGGCTATTTGGAAGATCGTCGTCCGGCATCTAATGCCGACCCCTATCGCATTGTAGCGCGCATTTTAGAAACGCTACGAGCGGTAAAATAAGGCCCTGTTGCGGCAAAGAACTCGAGATTTATTTGCTTAAACGGGCAAATAGCTAAGCATCCGTAGTTCAAATTTATTGCCAAAGAGAAGGCTTTGCCTTCTCTTTTTTTTCGTATCATCGCGCCATGCAAACGGTAGTTTTTCCCGGTTCTTTTGACCCCATCACCATAGGCCATGAGGATTTGGTGAGGCGGGCAATTCCCCTCTTTGATCGAATTGTGGTGGCCATTGGCGTCAACACGAAAAAGCAATACCTCTTTTCGCTTGAGCAGCGTCTGGCCTGGTTGCGCGAGGTGTTTGCCGACGAACCCACGGTACAGGTAACGCATTACGAGGGCCTTACGGCAAATTTTTGCCGCAGTATAGGTGCTCGCTTTTTGCTTCGGGGCTTGCGCCATGGTACCGACTTCGACTACGAAAAGACCATTTCTCAGCTCAACGCGACTTTGGTAGAGGAACTGGATACGGTTTTTCTCATCAGCAGGCCCTGTTATTCGCACATCAGCTCCAGCGTGGTCAGAGAGCTAATTCGGGCAGGAGCTGACGTGAGCGCTTTTGTTCCTTCTGCCGTTCAATTGTAAAATCCATGCCACCTTCTTACACCCATTACCTCTTCGACTTGGACAATACACTGCTCGACTTCGATCGCTCCAGCCGGGAAGCATTTGCGGAAGCGATAGAGAGCTTGGATTTGATTTGTACCGACCGCATGTTTGCCCAATATGCCGAAATCAACCATCGGTATTGGCAGCTGTACGAAAGAGGGAAAATCCGGTCTTCAGAGATGAGGCGGGCCCGTTTTGCCGATTTTTTGAAACTTTACGATAAAGAGGAAAAGGCCGATGAAATAAGTCATCTCTACTTGGATAACTTGTCTCAAAAAGTGCATTGGGTGGAGGGCGCTAAGGAGGTTTTGGATGCGCTCAAGGCAAACGGAGCAAGTCTTGCTTTGATTACCAACGGCTTGAAATCGGTACAGCGGCCCCGCTTGAAGCTCAGTGGCTTGGAAGAATATTTTGAACTGGTGGTCATCTCCGAAGAAATAGGCTGTGCCAAGCCCCAACGAGCTTATTTTGAACATACCTTGCGGGAGCTGAACCATCCGTCGATTGAACGTGTATTAGTCGTAGGGGATAATCCTCAAAGCGATGTATTGGGTGGCCAACGGTTTGGACTGGATACCTGCTGGTACAACAGGCGTGGAAAGCAACGCCCTGAAGGAGTTCGTCCTCCAACTTACGAAATCAAACGCATTAGACAGTTGTTGCACCTGCAATGAGCTGTTTTTTTTACGAACTAACCGATAAAACCTATGGAAAACGCCTTTTTTAATGTCCCAAACCCCCAAAACGAGCCGGTGCTGTCTTATGCTCCGGGTACGACTGAACGGGAAGCCTTGCAACAGATGCTCAAGCAATTGCGCTCCGAATACGTGGAAATTCCCATGACCATCGGAGGCAGAAAAGTCAAAACCGATCAAGCCGTTAAAATGCACCCGCCCCACGATTTGCAACACGAACTGGGGCACTTTTACCAGGGTGGGGCAGAGCACGTCCGCCAGGCCATCGAGGCAGCCATGAAAGCCAAGAAAAGCTGGGAACGCATGCCCTGGTGGGAGCGCGCGGCCATTTTCCTCAAAGCGGCCGATTTGATCTCCGGCCCTTATCGGGCGAAAATGAATGCCGCAACCATGCTGTGTCAGTCGAAGAATCCCTTCCAATCCGAAATTGATGCCGTCGCTGAGTTGGCAGACTTCTTCCGCTTCAATGCGCATTTCATGACGCAAATTTACAAGGAGCAGCCGCAGAGCGCCAAGTACATCTGGGACCGCATGGATTACCGTCCCTTGGAGGGCTTCGTCTTTGCCTTGACGCCCTTTAATTTCACCTCTATTGCAGGTAACCTGCCTTCGGCACCTGCTTTGATGGGCAATACCGTAGTCTGGAAACCGGCTGCCAGCCAAATTTATTCGGCCCAGGTGATTATGGAAATCTTTGAAGAAGCGGGCCTGCCCGATGGTGTCATCAACCTCATCTTCGTCAGTGGGCCTGTGGCGGGCGACATCATCTTCTCGCATCCCGATTTTGCAGGGCTCCACTTCACCGGTAGCACGGGCACCTTCCAGCATTTGTGGAAAACCATTGGCAACAACATCGCTCAATACAAGAGTTACCCGCGCATCGTGGGCGAAACCGGTGGAAAGGACTTCGTCATGGTGCACCCCTCTGCCGATGTGGCTGCCGTAGTTACCGCCCTGACGCGTGGTGCTTTTGAATATCAGGGGCAGAAGTGCTCGGCTGCTTCTCGGGCTTACATCCCGCAAAGCCTGTGGCCGCAAATCAAGGAAGGTCTGTTGACTGACCTGAAATCCTTTAAGATGGGACCACCTGAAGATTTTTCCAACTTCTTTAATGCAGTCATCGATGAAAAAGCCTTTGACAAAATTGCTTCCTACATCGATGATGCCAAGCAAAATCCGGATGTGGAAATCCTGTTCGGTGGAGGTTATGACAAGTCCAAAGGCTACTTCATAGAGCCCACTGTACTCTTGACCAAAGATCCGAAGTATCGCAGCATGTGTGAGGAAATCTTTGGTCCGGTCTTGAGTGTTTACGTGTACGAAGATACCCAATATCGGGAAACGCTGGATTTGTTAGATTCTACCTCGCCCTATGGCCTGACGGGAGCAGTCTTTGCCCGCGATCGCGCTGCTATTCAGCTGGCTATGGATGTCTTGCGCTATGCTGCGGGCAATTTCTACATCAACGACAAACCCACCGGAGCTGTGGTGGGGCAGCAACCCTTTGGCGGTGCCAGAGGTTCCGGAACCAACGACAAAGCCGGTTCTGTTCTCAACCTCTACCGATGGACTTCCCCGAGGGCCATCAAGGAAAACTTTGTACCGCCCACGGATTATCGCTATCCTTTCTTGGGTTGAAAAAGAAAATCAAAAGTTTTGGGCACCAGCCAGGTGCCCAAAACTTTTTCTTTCGTACCTTTACACCCCGTTATGACGAAATACATTTTTGTAACGGGTGGTGTAACTTCTTCTCTGGGAAAAGGCATTATTGCGGCATCTTTGGCGAAGCTTTTGCAGGCACGGGGCTTTGCCGTTACCATCCAAAAGTTTGACCCCTACATCAATGTGGACCCCGGCACGCTCAATCCCTATGAGCACGGGGAATGCTATGTAACTGACGACGGGGCGGAAACGGATCTGGATCTGGGACATTACGAGCGCTTTCTCAACAAACCCACTTCTCAAGCCAACAATGTAACTACGGGCAGAATCTACCGGACGGTCATCGAAAAAGAGCGCAGGGGAGATTATCTGGGCAAGACCGTACAAGTGGTGCCTCACATCACCGATGAAATCAAACGCCGCGTACAACTGTTGGGGCAGGAGGGACAATACGAAATCGTCATCACCGAGCTGGGGGGGACTGTAGGTGATATTGAAGCCTTACCTTATTTGGAGGCCTTGCGGCAAATGCGTTGGGACGTGGGTGCCGACAATTGCCTGGTCATTCACCTGACCCTTATTCCTTACCTCAAGGCAGCCAAAGAACTCAAGACCAAACCCACGCAACACTCTGTTAAAGAACTGCAAAATACCGGTGTACAGCCGGATGTGCTGGTCTGTCGCACCGAGTATGCTTTGCCTGACAGTCTTCGGCGGAAGCTGGCCCTGTTTTGCAATGTGGAAATAGGGGCAGTGATTGAAGCCATAGATGCCGAAACGATTTATCACGTGCCGATTCACATGCGGGAAGAACGACTGGATGAATTGGTCCTGCGCAAACTGCGTCTGCCCGACCGGCAGGCTCCCGATTTGAAGAACTGGAAGCACTTTCTCGAAAAATTGAAACATCCCGCGCAAAAGGTGCGCATTGCTTTGGTAGGCAAGTACAACGAGCTGCAGGATGCCTACAAATCGATTTACGAATCCTTCATCCATGCAGGAGCTGCTAACGACTGCAGGGTGGAGGTCGTGCCGGTGCACTCCGAAGACTTGGAAAACGATGCAGTCGATTTGAACAAAATTTTTACCGGTGTAGGTGGCATTTTGGTCGCTCCGGGTTTTGGAGAGCGAGGCATAGAGGGCAAGCTCAGGGCCATTCGATTTGCCAGAGAACAACAAATTCCCTTTTTCGGCATTTGCCTGGGCATGCAATGTGCCGTGGTGGAATTTGCTCGCAACGTTCTGAATTTGGCGAAAGCCTCCTCTACGGAAATCCACCCGGATACACCCCATCCGGTCATAGCTTTGATGGAGGAACAGAAAAAAATCACCCGCAAAGGCGGTACCATGCGCCTGGGAGCTTATCCCTGTCTTTTGCAGTCGGACTCCAAGGCGGCAAAGGCTTACGGGCAAACTCAAATCAGTGAACGCCACCGCCATCGTTACGAATTCAACAATGCCTACCGCAAACTTATGGAGGAAGCTGGCCTTCTGGCTACGGGCATCAATCCGGAGTCCAGGCTCGTTGAAATAGTGGAACTCAAAGGGCATCCCTGGTTTGTGGGTGTGCAGTTTCACCCCGAGCTGAAAAGCACGGTGGAAAATCCGCATCCGCTGTTTGTCGCCTTTGTCAAAGCTGCTATGCTGAAAAGAAAAAAGAAAACTTGAGATGAGAACAAAAATGCGCTCTTTGTCCTCTTTGGGGCTGGTGATGTGGCTCTTTTTCCTCGCCCTGTCTTCCTGCAGCAAAGATCGCCGCGTTCAAGATGCTTTTTTGGGTGAGTACAACGGCATGATAGGGGTTTCCAACCCTTTGGATTCGGCAAGCCTCATCTATGAGCAGGCTACTTTGTTGGTGGAGCAAGCAAGCAAGAAGCAATATCAGGTGAGTAGCCCTACCCATCCGTCTCTTTTGCCTGAGGCGCTTTATGCCGTAGAACCGGCCTTTTCCTCTTCCGGAGGCCTCAGCCAGGTTGCTATTGAAGAAGCAGAGGGCCTGGCTATTGGCACCTTACTTCTTTCCCAGCAATCGGATTCCATCCGAGTTGAACTGAGCAAGGGCTTGTTTCCCCATGAAATCAGCTTCATCGGTGTAAAGAAGTAACATTTTGCTTTTCCGTTAGTCGGCTTGTTTGTGCTTTCCGGGACACAAATGCCACTGAGCAGGGCGGGGCTGTAGGTAAAACTCCTCTTTTTGCGATGATTTCTATCCAAATCCAAGTGGCTTTGGGGCGTTTACAACGCATAAGCGAGCGAAGCGCAGCATGTTGAGGTGCCTCGAACTATTTCACTCTAAGTACCCGTAAATACATTTCGGATAGAGATGTCCTACCACATTTGCGGTAGGGCAAAATACCGCGATAAGGCTATTGTTTAGATTTGTTCTAAATAACGAACTTTGCCCTTGTTTTCCTGCTTTACCCAGGTCGAAGCGGTTTGGGATAGGACAGCATCTTAAACGATTTTGTCTTCAAGATAAAAATGTAGGTCAGATGGGAAAGTGCGTGATACATGTTGTAAAATGGCTTAGGCTTATCGGTCATATTTTCAGACAGCCTATGCGCCTCATAGACTTCCGCTGTTGGGGTTTATGGAGTGGGTTATTTGTCGCTCTAACTTCTTTTTCTGTCCTTGCTCAAAATGGCAGCATAGAAGGGACTGTAACGCGCTTGGACAGTCTCCATGTCTTGCCGGGAGTTGCGGTTTATCTGGAGGAAATGAACAAGGGAGCCGTTACCCATGCTAATGGTGATTACCTCATAGAGGGTGTACCTCCGGGTGATTATACTTTGGTCGCTTCGGCTCTTGGTTACTTTACCCTTCGCAGGGAGGTAAGTCTTGGCGTGGGTGAAAGGCTGCGTGTGAACCTGGTGATGGTGGAGGCCGTCTCTACCCTTGAGGAGGTAACCGTGATAGCGGGCGGTCATACCGGTCTGAGCGACATTCCGGGTTCAGTGCATTACATTTCTCCGAAAGATATTCAGCAGTTTACTTACACGGACATTCATCGGGTTTTGAGCAGTATTCCGGGCATTAACTTACAGGAGGAAGATGGATTTGGGCTTCGCCCCAACATTGGCTTGCGGGGTACCGGTGTTGAGCGGAGCTCCAAAATAACGGTGATGGAAGACGGAGTGTTGATGGCTCCTGCGCCTTATGCCGCTCCGGCTGCGTACTATTTTCCCACTCTTGGGCGGATGCAGGCCGTGGAGGTCTTGAAGGGCAGCAGTCAAATTAAGTACGGGCCTTATACAACGGGCGGAGCCATTAACCTGATATCGACGCCTATACCCAATGATTTTAGCGGAAGGCTCCACATCCTGAGGGGTAGTTTTGGTGGCAGTAATCTGCACGCCTTTGTAGGTAATACGCACAAGAACTTTGCTTATGTGGTGGAAACTTTCCAATACGGTTCTAACGGATTTAAACAGTTGGACGGTGGAGGCAATACGGGTTTTGACAAGAAAGACTATCTGGCAAAACTTCGTCTTCATACCGGCCCGGAGGCGAAAATCTATCAAGCTTTGACTTTCAAAATCGGGCAAACACTGGAAACTTCCAACGAAACGTATCTGGGTTTGACGAAGAACGATTTCAAATCAAAGCCTTATCGTCGGTATGCTGCTTCGCAGAAAGACAAGATAACCACTACGCATACTCAGTTTTCCCTGATGCATGTGCTTAGACTATCCGGTGCTTTCAGCATCACAAGCACGGCTTATCACGCTGCTTTTTCGAGAAACTGGTACAAACTTGACAAGCTGAAAAACGGGGCGGGAGATCAAATCGGCATTGGAGAATTGCTCGACAAGCCCACGACTTTTGAAGAGGCATACCAAGTGTTGACAGGCTCTACATCTGCTTTTGATGACGCTCTATTTGTAAAAGCGAACAACCGGTCTTATTACGCCCAAGGTGTTCAATCGGTGTGGAGCATGTCTTTTGAAACCGGCAGTATGAAGCACGAGATGGATTTCGGCATTCGATGGCATCGGGATCAGGTCGATCGATTTCAGTGGGTTGATGAATACAGCATGGAGGAAGGTCTGATGAAGCTGACCAAAGCCGGAAAGCCGGGAACGGAAAGCAACCGCATTGAAACGGCTCAGGCCTTATCTGTTTATCTTCAGGATGAATGGCGTGTTGGAAAGTTTACCGCCATACCCGGCATTCGCTATGAGAACATCTCCCTTGAAAGATTTGATTACGGCAAAAACGATCCTGAGAGAATGGGGCTTGATCTGCAGCGACAAAGCAATGCGGTAAGCGTCTTTATTCCCGGTATTGGATTGGACTATCGATTCAACGAGTATGTGAGCACTTTTGTAGGAATCCATAAAGGCTTTTCTCCTCCCAATTCAAAGGCCGAAACAGAACCGGAAGAAAGCATCAATTACGAACTTGGCCTGCGCCATGCCAAGAGGGCCTTGTCGGGTGAGTTGATTTTGTTTTTCAACGATTACCGCAATTTGCTGGGGTCTGATTTGGCAGCCTCCGGAGGAGGAGGAACGGGTGATTTGTTCAACGGGGGAGAAGTGCGGGCCGGCGGGGTGGAGTTTCAATTTGCCTACAGGCTATCGTGGGGGCTGAAAAAAAAGGATTTTAGTGTACCTCTTTCTTTGACCTACACTTATACGGATGCCAGGTTCAGAAATAGCTTTGTCAGCAATTTCAGTGGTTGGGGAGAGGTGAGAGCAGGGGATCATCTCCCGTATCTGGCGAACCATCAGCTCTCCATGGCCTTCGGCTTGGAACATCGCTTGTTTGATTTTAATGTCAGTGGTCGTTATATGGATGCGATGCGTTCTGCTCCCGGTCAGGGAGAGATAGCTCCTGACGAAAAGATTGACGCCTATTTTATTGTAGATATAAGTGCCCATTATCGCTTACATCAGCATATCAGCCTCTTTGCTTCAGCAAGTAATTTGACGAATAGGGTATATGTCGTAGCCAGAAGACCGGCAGGTTTGCGTCCCGGTATGCCCCGAGCTTTCAATCTGGGTCTGAAAGCAAATTTTTAATCCTTTGCCCCCTTCTAGCTATCCTCAACTACTCCCGTTGGGGGTACGGATAAAGATGCAGGCTTAAAAAAATGGTTTCGGTTATTTAAAATTGTTCTAAATTAGTGCAAGCGATTTAAGGAAAGTGAGCCTGTTTATCTTTTTCAAGGCTCAAATGTGTTTTTTTATTTTTTGTCATTTGAAGTCCTGTTTGTGGGCTGAGAAACACCAAACTGATGAGAAAAATCGGAGTTTTTATAGCTGATGCACATGACCTTACCAGGGCAGGAATGAAGGCTTTGCTTTCTCGGCACGAGGCGGTGCAGATTTTGGGAGAGGCCACAAACAGCGAGGAGCTTCGAGCTAAAATCGGTGTTTTGAGACCAAGCCTCGTCATCATTGATTTTTACATCTCGGCTCGCTTTAGTATGGCTGATGTGGCTTTCCTTTGTAGAGGCTTTCCACAACTAGGTGTACTGGTTGTCTCCAATAACCAGTGCAAGCAGGATATTTTGCGTGTACTCGATTATGGAGTGAATGGTTACCTGCTCAAAGAGTGCGATGAGGACGAAATTTTAAGTGCTGTGGATGGACTGGCACGAAAGGAGAAGTTCTTTTGCGGTAAGGTCATGGACATCATCCTCGAAGAAGCCACGCATCAATGCCCGCCTGATCTTCCGTGCAACCACTGTCAGGGCATATCCCTGACAAATAGAGAAGTGGAGGTCATTAAACTCATTGCAGAGGGTTATACCACCAAGCAGATTGCCCAAAAGCTTTTCCTCAGCTTTCACACCATAGTAACTCACCGAAAGAACATTTTCAGAAAACTACAAGTGCGCAGTTCTTCAGAGCTCGTGCTTTATGCCATCAGACAGGGCATCTTACATGCTGGTTGAGCTTGATTTCTCATACTTCTCATTTGAGTACCTTTTTAGCTCATTAGTCAGGCTGCTGCCTGGCGCATGGTTTTGTGAGGGCATTTCGCCCCAGCTACTTCAAGTTTTTTTGAAAAAATATCAAAAAAATTTGCACGGAATGATCTGAGTTTTCTATCTTTGCCCCGCCTTTGAAAACAAAGGCATTTTTTGACAAGCGAAAGTAGCTCAGTTGGTAGAGCGCAACCTTGCCAAGGTTGAGGTCGCGGGTTCGAATCCCGTCTTTCGCTCCCCAAAAAAGCCTTCTGCACGAAGGCTTTTTTTGTAGTAGGCTTTCTCAAGTCGCCTTGTTTTGTTGAAAGCAGACCTCCCCGCCCGGATGGTGGAATTGGTAGACACGCAGGACTTAAAATCCTGTGGCCCGGAAGGGCCGTGCGGGTTCAAGTCCCGCTCCGGGTACCACGGCAAGTCGTTTTTTCTACTATGCAAGCTCGCACTCTTCTTTTTCGACTCAAAGCCGGTGGTCTTTTCCGATCTTTTTACAGAGAAATAACGCCTAACCCGCCAAAGCCTTATTTTTTCACATCTTTGTAGCAGGAACGCTTTTCTACCTGGCGTGAAAACTACCTGCTGGTGACGGATAAAGAGTTGGTACAGGCTTGTAAGCGAGGAGATCCCAAAGCTCAAAAGGCTTTGTACGACCGCTATGCCGGGCGCATGTTTGCCTTGTGTAGGCGTTATTTGAAGAGCAGAGAAGAAGCTGAGGATGCCTTGCTGGAGGGCTTTTTCAAAGTCTTTGCGCATTTGGAGCAGTTTGACGGCAGCGGTAATTTTGAAGGCTGGATGCGGCGCATCATGATCAATCAGGCATTGATGAAAATTCGCAAGCAACATGCCTTGAAGCAGGCGGTAGAGCTGGATTACAAACTGAAAGACAGCGCCTTTTCTATTGAGCAGGAGTTGGAGGCCGAAGACATTTTGAGCTTGCTCGATCATTTGCCGGAAGGCTATCGGACAATTTTCAACCTCTATGCCATTGAGGGCTACAAGCACAGGGAAATCGCCGATTTGCTGGGGATCAGCATCAATACGTCCAAATCTCAGCTCATTTTGGCCCGCAAAAAACTCAGAGCCTTACTGGAAAAGCGGGCACAATCAGAGAATACACACGGAAAAGAAACGACAAAATGAGAGAAAAAAATTTGCTCGATGTTTTTGAAGACTCGGCTCGAAAGCTGGAGCAACAACCACCTGAGCGGGTTTGGACTGAATTAGACCAACGCCTGCAACAAGCCGGTTTGCGCCCTAAGGTGAGCAAGCGAAAAAGTCTTTCGTACCTGCTGCGCATAGGCTCCATAGCAGCAAGTATCGCCTTGTTGGTGCTGCTGGGTGAGCAGTTTTTCGGGAAAGATTCCCACCGGTTAAAAGTTGATGTACAGGGGGAAGTTGTTAAAAAAACGTCCTGGGGGCAGGCTCCTGTCCACCTGGAAAATCTCCTCTACGATGAGACCCAAAGCCGACGCGTGCAAGGGGAGATTCACATGCTCTACCGTCGCTACAAAGCCCTGGAGCAAAGGCAAAAAAGATAGCGGAGTTAAATAATGCTGAAGGGAGTGAAATCCTATCCTAAAATTCTATTTTATGAAATATTTGATACTACCTTTTCTTTTGCTGTTATCGGGCCTGACGGCATGCAAGAAAGGCAAAATTGCCAAGGCCGGCTTTAACGGCATTTATACGGGTAGCGTACAAGAGTTTGATTTAAGCGACTCCTCCCAGCTGGTGTTGAGTGATTCCTTTCTGCTCGAGTTGCGCAAGGCAGGAGCCTTTAAGTACGAAATCATCAGTCCGGATGAAAGCATTCTGCCTTCTATGGTGTTCAAATCTCAGGGAGCTACCCGCGAAGGCGTAATTTTTGCACTCAACCCCAAAGACGAAAGCTGGTATCTCTTCATCGACTATACCCGAGATGAACAAACAGGCCTGGCCGTAGGCAAGACCGGAGTGTTTGAGGGTGTTAGCTATCCGTCGCTCTTGTTTGAGGGTTGGCGCTGAATCCCAGCTGGGGGGCTCTCAAGGCCTGCGGATGATGATGTCGCCAAAAGTGATTTTCACGGAAATAGAAGCCATGGAGTTGTTCGGGCTGAAAATGGCTTTTTTCAACTTTCCCGAGTTTTCCACGAAATTGAACTTGAGTTCATTTGGCGTACTGATGTTGCCGTAATGTGCCGTGAGTACGTAGCCGTAAATATCGGGTTGGGGATCGAAGAAATAGACGTCTGCTTTTTCGGCCGTGATGTCGAGTTGTAGAGCAGATTGATCGGTAAACAGCTTGACAAGCCCGTATTGGGCATTGATGGTAAACTTGCCGGCTATATCGCGTAGGGTGAGGTCGGAGCGGCGCGCCTGAATATTGACCTGACCACGCAGGCCCTGGGCCAGCAAATCGCCGAAGTAGGTGTCAATCCACATTTCTCCGGAAAGTTCATCCAATTGAGTATCGGTAAAGCGCAGTTGCGTTCGCAGGTATTTGATGAGATTTTTGGCTTTCAGACTGCCGTAGTTGTTTTTGACATAGACGGGGCAATCGGGTGGCAGGCTGATGGTATAGCGGACTTTGAGCTGAGCGGAGGGCTTAAACCCGTTTTTCAGGTAGTTGCGGAAATAGAGTTGTTGACCCTCCTGTTTGATGCTCAGCTGCATGGCTTCCAGATCTTTTTCAGCCTGGCGGCCATTGGTATGTTTGGCGATGATTTCCACAGCAACACGCACTTTGTTTTGATCCCAGCTCTCCACGATAATTTCTGCTCGTTGCCCTTCGATATTTACTTCATACCCTGTTTTGTACTCAAAGACCTGAACAGTGCTTTTGGTAACAACTTGCAGGCTGGTATTTTGGGCTTTCGCCAAATGAATCAGCGAGCCGATTAAACAAAAACTGGAGATCAGGTACAGTTGTCGGAGCATGGTCAGATGATTTTCCTGAGTAGTTGCTTGGCGATTTGAGTGCGTTCCAATTCGATTTTTTTGAGTTGGGTAATTAGGCGAGGATTGCTGTTGTAATTTCCTGCCAGTTGTTGCAATTCGGCTTTCGCCAAATTCAATTCTTGAAGTTCTTGTTTCAGTTGGACAATTTCCTCGCTGAGGCTTTCCGGTTCCAGTTTTTTGAGCAGTTGTTCGATTTCGGCAAAGCTTTCTTCGTCTTCATTCCAATTGGCTTGGATGAGTTGATTGCTGACTTGCTCGGTGCTGTAGTTGTAGGTGAATTGGGAAGATTCAACCAGACCGTTTGAATTTTGCCGAAAAACCCAGAAGGCCGCAGTAAGGACGAGCAATCCTATGGCAGCAACTTTTGACCAGAGGAGGAAGGTTCTCTGCCGCCCTTGGGCAGGAGTTTTCAAGGCTTTTTCGATGGAGCGCCAGACCCGCTTTGGCGGTTCGTGTTGGGGCAGGTTTTTGAGAGCGCGTTGCAGGGTATCTATACGGCGTTCTTCCCAATTTAGTTCACGGGCTATTTGATCCCAAAGGCTGTCTTTGGGCTCGTACAAAGGCATTTGCCGTAAGGCTGAAGAGAGCGTGTCTTTGTTCTTTTCTTTCATGACCTCCGGTATTTTAATAGCCGTATTTTTTCAGTTTTTTTCGCAGCATTTTTTTTGCATGAAAAAGCTGGGATTTGGACGTCCCTACAGAGATACCCAGTAGCTCCGCCGTTTCTTTATGGGAGTACCCCTCGATTTCAATGAGTGTGAAGACACTGCGGTAGCCATCGGGTAGATCTTTTATGGCTTTTTCCAGATATTCGGCTTCCAGGTAATCGCCCCAATCGATGGGCGTCTGATCTTGGTGATGGTCTTGCCATTCTTCGAGGGGCAGCTGCTTTTTCTTGATGTGGCTCAGGGCCGTTCGGATGACGATGGTTTTGATCCAGGCTCCCAGGGTAGATTCTTTTCTAAATTTGGGTAAGCCCTTGAAGACCCGTACGAAGGCTTCTTGCAAGACGTCTTCAGCCGTTTGGAAGTCGCCGGTGATGCGATAAGCCGTAGTAAACATAGCGCGTTTGTAGCGTTCATACAAAGTCCGTTGAGCCTTGCGGTCTTGGGCGAGGCAGGCATTGATCAGCTCACTTTCAGTGCGTATGGATTGGGTCTCCATCTGATGGTCGGTCGTTCCGTGCTTCTGAGTAAATAGAGAGGAAAAAAGGTGGAAGGGTTGTGTGGAAGGCAAAAAAAATGCCGACTGCTTTGCAATCGGCATTTTTTGTTTAGAAAGTATAGCCCAGGGTGAGAATAAACCTACTTGGGCTGTCGTCAAAGGCAAATTGTTGCCCGGCTATGGTAATGTGGTCTCCGAATTTGTTGAAGTTGCCTTCATAGCGCATGTCCAGGGCGATTTTCCAGATGTCCAGACCTAAGCCGGCCTGCCAGCCGTATTCCATTTGGGTGAACATCTGGGCGTAGTCCTGGATGCTGTTCAGTTGAGAAGTGCTTCCGAGGAAGATGTGGCCTACGGGTCCACCGTTGAGGCGCAAGGGGCCGAATTTCCAACCCAGCATCAGCGGCACATCCAGGTATTGGTATTTTTCGCGG
>JALSKB010000067.1 GCA_026989035.1 Saprospiraceae bacterium
GATGGTGTCCACAATACCCTGATTGCGGAAATCCGTAACGCGATAATCTACGCTGTTGGAATTGAAGAGTACTTCCGGCTGGATAAAGAACTTTTTGATGGGGATGCGCACAAAACCGCCGGCCAAAATGCCGTAATTGGCGTTTTCTATGCTCATGGTGAGTTCTTGGACGCCGTTCTCGTCAAAGATGTTGAGGTCGGAGGCGGAAACGTCGGTGCTGCCCATGCCGAGCTTTAAACCCGCTGCAAATTGGGCGTTTGAGAAATTCATACCGAAAAGGAGGAACAAAAGGGGGAGGAGGATGCTTCTCATCTGTTTTTTGTTTTTTTGTTTTGGTTGTTTGGTTCAGGGCTTCCTGTGGTGTTTGTGTGTGTCGGGGGTGAAACGCCTGAAAAAGGGTGCTTCTTCTTTCTGAAGCCTTGTTTTTAACGAAATGGTAAAAGTTTTTTTCTCTTTGCACACCAAAAGGGAAGTTGGCGACGTCTCCTATACGAGACTTAACCCCAAAGAAACTACCATGATGAAGTCACTCTTCCTGATTTTTGCCCTCGTTTTTGTTCAAACTTCAACTCCTCTTTCCTCTCCTGTTCCACGTGAAGATGCCGCTAAGCCCAAAATCCAGATAGCTCTTTTGTTGGACACTTCCAACAGCATGGATGGCTTGATTGACCAGGCCAAGGCTCAGCTGTGGAAGATGGTGAACGAGCTGGCCCTAAAGCGAAAAGAGGACCAAAGCCCCGATATTGAAATCGCCCTTTACGAATATGGCAACGACGGCTTGAACAGCCGGGAGGGCTACATCCGACAGCTCACGGCCTTGACTACGGATTTGGACTTGGTCTCGGAGCAGCTCTTTGCCCTGACGACCAATGGCGGTAGCGAATACTGTGGCTGGGTGATTGGGGATGCAACCGAAGCATTGGATTGGAGCCCAAATGCCGGTGATTTGAAACTCATCATCATAGCTGGCAATGAGCCTTTTAATCAAGGCCCTGTCTCTTACAAGGAAACTTGTAAAAAGGCCATAAGTCAAAGCATTCAAATCAACACCATCTTTTGCGGTAATTACGAAGAAGGTGTACGCACTTTCTGGAAGGATGGGGCCGATTTGGCCGATGGCCTTTATTTCAACATCGACGCCAATGCCAAAGTGGTGTACATACCAACACCCTATGACGACGAACTGCTGCGCCTCAATGAGGAGTTAAACAAAACGTACCTCTATTATGGCGCTCAGGGTGAGAGCATGTACGAGCGGCAGGCTGTCCAGGATGCCAATGCAGCCGGTTATGGAAAACCCAGTGCTGCCATGCGAGCTAGTGTCAAGGCCAAAGAGCAATACAACAATGCTTCCTGGGATTTGGTGGATGCCATGGAAGAAGAAAGCGTATCTCTGGAGGATTTGGCCGAAGAAGAACTCCCGGAGAAAATGCAAAAAATGAGCCTTGAAGAACGCCGAGCCTATATAGAGGAGATGAGCCGTAAACGGAAAGAAATTCGTGTGCAAATTCTGGAGCTGGACGAAAAGGCCAGGGCTTATCGCCGGGAAAAAGAGCGGGAAATGGCCTCAAAAAATGAAAACACCCTGGATGCCGTGATGATGAAAGCTCTTGGTAAGCAGGCTGCAGCTAAGGGTTTTAAATAATGCCACTTCCAACCTGCCTTGCCCTTTTGGGGCAAGGCAGGGCTTTTAAACGCGAATCTGCCTCATGAAAACGCCATCCCTTCTACCGATTTTTTTCTCTCTCTTTCTGTTGTCGGGCACCCTCTTTGGTCAGGGTATTATCGTGCCTGAGCCGCCCATACCACATCCTCCTCAACCGCCTCGTGTTGGCCGGGCGGAGCTTCGAGCTAAAAAGCTGAAAGTCGATATACAACTGGTGGACTTACAAGTGGTAACCCATTTGACGCAGGAGTTTGAAAACCCCGAAAATTGGCCGATAGAGGGGTACTACTTGTTGCCTTTGCCGGAAGGAGCTCCCATTTCCGAGTTCAGCATGAAGATCAATGGCAAGAAGGTAAAAGGAGAGTTGTTGAGCGCCTCCAAAGCCCGCAGTTTGTACGAAGAAATTTTGCGCAAATACCGCGATCCGGCTTTGTTGGAGTATGCGGGAAAGGCCTTGCTCAAACTCAGTATTTTTCCGATTCCTCCGGGGGGTAAGCAGGAAATAGAGATTGCGTATTCGCGGGAAATCTTGCCCGATGCAAGGGGCTTGCTGGAGTATCAGCTACCCCTTTCTGCCCGACCCGGTGTGAAATTGGAGGAGTTGGTCATCAGCCTGGATGTCCAAACCCGACAAGACATCCGAAATGTGTACAGCCCTACACATCCTCTGGAGGTCAGGCGTTTGAGTGCAAGGCATTATAAGGGCAGTCTTGAAATGGAGAACCTCCCTCTTAAAGGCCCTTTTGCGTTCTACGTTTTTTTGGGTGAAGGAGCTGTAGGAGCCCACTTGTTCAGTTGGAAAAAACGAGGGGAAAACGGCTACTTTTTGCTGGCTTTGAACCCTTCCGTGGATGAGGTGCCGGTCTTGCCTAAAGACGTTGTTTTTGTCCTGGATGCCTCCGGCAGCATGCGGGATGGCAAAATGGAGCAGGCCAAGCGTGGTTTGCAACTCTGCCTGGAACAATTGGGCCCGAAAGACCGCTTTGAAATCATTCGGTTTTCCACGGAGGCCGACGCTTTGTTTTCCACTTTACAGGTGGCAGACGAGATGCATTTGGCGAAAGCCAAAGCCTACATCAACACCTTGGAAGCCATGGGCGGAACGAATATGGATGAAGCTTTGCAAAAAGCCCTCTCCCTGGCACAGCCCCAGCGCCCTCTTTACGTCGTGCTCATCACCGATGGCAAGCCCACGATAGGTGAAACGGATGAAAAAGCACTTGTAGATAAAGTGCTGAAAAACAATGACTTAGATGTTCGTATCTTTACTATTGGTGTAGGCTTTGAATTGAACGCTCGTTTGCTGGACAGGTTGACCACTGCGACGCGGGGCTTTCGCACTTACGTTTATGAAGATGAGAAGCTGGATTTTAAACTGGCTGATTTTATGCAAAAGGTATCGGCGCCGGTTTTGACGGATTTGTCTTGGATGTGGAAAGGTCAGTTGAGCTGGCAGGAGGTCTATCCGAAAGTTTTGCCGGATTTGTTCAGGGGGCAGTCGCTCATTTTGTCGGGTCGCTATCAGGGACAGGGGCGTGGTACTTTGGTTTTGCGGGGGAAGCGGGAAGGTAAAGAAGAGGTTTTTGAGTTTGCTTTGGACTTCTCCGAGGAGGAGGTCGATTACGACTTTGTGCCGGCGCTTTAGGCTTCGCGGGCTGTGGGGTATTGGTTGGAGCAAATTCGCCTGCACGGAGAGCAGGAGGAATTGATAGCTGAGGTCGTTCGACTTTCGAAGCGCTATGGCATCATCACGCCCTATACCAGTTATTTGATTTTGGAGGACGAGCAGAACCTCAGTTTTGAAGAGCGCCTTCACCAGGCTCCACTGCAGCAGCAGTTGAAGCAGGCTGAAGACTATTCTCCGAAAGAAGAATACGAAGCGTATCGCTACAGCATGGGTGAAACGGCCTCCGGACGCGGCAGCGTGCAAGCCAGCGATGAGCTGCAGCAGTTGTCAGAGGCCGAGAATTTGGCGGAAGCCGAGGTGGGTCGCGAACGCCTGGTTTACAAGAAGAAGGAAGGAGAAACTTTTAACCTGGCGGATGAAGTTATTCGCGTGGAGGACCGAGCCTTTTATCATCTGGGCGACTGGTGGATTGATGCACGGGCTTTGGAATCGCCTTGGAAGGACCAGGAGCCGAAGAAGATTTTTCTCTTTAGCCGGGAGTTCTTGAGCTGGTTGGATGCTCACCCGGAATACGCTTTGCTGTGTTCCTTAAACGAGAACGTTCGCCTCGTTGTGGATGGGCAGTTGGTGGATTTGGAGCATCCCTACGAATGAGGTCGAAAACAGGGTATATTCGAATTGCTTTCAGGTTACTTTGGCGCGTTTGATGATGCGGGCGAAGAGGTTGGGAAAGAAGCGCTTGAGTAGAATGGCAAAGCGTTCTTTGCCTCCGATGTGTATTTCGCGTTTTCCTTTTTGCAGGCCGCGGATGAGTTTTTCAGCCATGATGTCGGCGGGCATGCCGGCGGCTTGGGCATCGTCCATCTTGTTTTGTTTGCGCCCGTCGCCGGTGAGCGCGTCGATAGAAATGTCTGTGCGGATAAAGCCGGGGCAGACCAGCATGACGTGGATGCCCCGGTCTTCAACCTCGGCGCGCAGGGAGTCAAAGAAGCCATGCAGCGCGTGTTTGGATGCTGCATAGCCGGAGCGTAGGGGCGTGCCAAATTTGCCGACAAGGCTGCTGATGGCTACGATTTGGCCCTGACCGTTTTGAAGCATGTCGGGCAGTACGGCGGTTGTCAGTGCTACGGTGCCGAGGTAATTGACATCCATGAGTTGCTTGTACACCTCAAACGCGGTGTCTTTCACCAGGCTGCGTTGTGAAATGCCGGCGTTGTTGATGAGCAAATCTATGCCTCCCTGCTCGCCGGATATGCGTTCTCCCAGGGCCTTGACTTCTTGGTGTTTGCCCATGTCAAGAGGAAGGACAAGGGTGTCCGCTGCACCGGCTTTTTGGCAGGCTTCAGCCACTTCGCGAAGGGCATCGGCTCTGCGGCTGGAGAGCAAGAGCACGGCTCCTCGTTTGGCGAAAGCCAAGGCCAGTGCTTTTCCTATGCCGGAAGAGGCTCCGGTAATCCAAACTTTTTTTCCTTTGTAATCCATAAGGACAAAGGTACAAAGATTGTGACGCCCTATCTTCAGCAGCATGCGCTTTATCCGCCTTTGGTGGAGACTCGACCTTCGCCTTCACTGGGTCTGGTGGTTACTGTTCCGGCTTGTGATGAGCCACAATTGCTGCTGAGCCTCAAGTCTTTGGAGCGTTGTGCTTTGCCGCAGTGTGATGTAGAAGTTTTGGTTTTAATTAATCACTCGGAGGCTGCAGAGCCGGAGCTGCGCCAGCGCAGTTTGGAGCAGTACGAGCAGTTGACGGCATGGGCTCGAACAGCCGGGCGCCGAGCTTTGCGCTTTCACATCCTGTATCTGCCGGATTTGCCGAAGCGACATGCGGGGGTGGGGCTTGCCAGAAAGATATTAATGGATGAAGCTTGTTTTCGCTTTGCCAAAACAGTAGAAGGTGGCGTTGAAGTCGGGCGGGATGGTATCATCGCTTGTTTTGATGCCGATGCTTTGGTCGAGCCCAACTATTTTCAGGCTCTTGAACAATATTTTATCGAAAATACAAAACAGGATGCCTGCAGCATTCGCTTTGCACATCCGCTGAAAGGGAGTGACTTCCCTCCGGAGGTTTACGAGGCCATAGCACAATACGAGCTGCATCTGCGGGTTTATCTTCAGTGGCAGCGTTGGGCGGGTTTTCCCCATGCTTTTCACACCATAGGTTCTTCCATGGCTGTGCGGGCAAAGGCGTATCAGCAACAGGGAGGCATGAACAAAAGACAAGCCGGTGAAGATTTTTACTTTCTGCAAAAATTCATTGAAATTGGTCGGCTGGGTGAATTGTGTGATACTTGTGTAGTTCCTTCTCCGCGTTTATCGAACCGAGTGCCTTTTGGCACGGGCAGGTCAGTGGGAGAACTGTTGAAAGCTTCACCTCCGGTTTACTTTACTTATCATCCGAAGAGCTTTTTTATGTTGCGCGATTTGTATGAAGCTGTACCTTCTTTGTATGAAGGAGGCACAGATTCTCTTGCGCGCATTTTAAACCCCGTTTTACTCGATTTTCTCCGTGAGCAGGACGGGGGTGCTGCCTTTCGGCAAATACGGTCAAATGTGGCTACTGCCGAGGCTTTTTGCAAGCGTTTTTTTCGTTGGTTTTCCGCCTTTCGGCAAATGAAATTCCTGCATTATGCACGAGAACGGGGGTATCCGGATAGACCTGTTGTGGAGGTTGCCTTGCAATTTCTGAAAACGGCTTCTCTACCCATACCTGAGCAAGTAAATGCTAAAAAACTGTTGCGGCTTTTTAGATCTTTGGAATGCAACTTTGCTGCAAGCGATTAGCTTGGAGATCAATGGCATCTTTTGTTTGTGGCCAAGGTACAGGGGTCTTGCATAAAATGTGAATTTTTCTTGGTGGAATCAGTTAACCGGTTCTACCGATTAAACCGATTGACTGATTAACCCCTACCTTAGGCGCAATACATTGCGTCTCTACCGCAGCAACACTACCTGGCCGGATATCTCCTCCTCTTGCAGAGC
>JALSKB010000068.1 GCA_026989035.1 Saprospiraceae bacterium
GGTGGAAGCGATACACCGGGTTCACCAGGTAATTATCCCAATTGTGATTGTATAACGACGACTACGCTTTGCCCTGTGGACGGTACTCCGTTAACTCTTGATTTTTACAACTTTAATGTGGGGGTTGCTTTTGATTGGCTGGTCATTTTGGATGGCGACAATCCGAATAACGAACAATATCCGTATTCGGTTTTGGATGATCCGGGTAATGCGGCCCTGCAGTTGTTTAACAATTCCAATGGCCAGGCTGGATATGGTGGTGCTGATCATTACGGATCAGGAGCCGAGATAGGCGTCGGAACCTTGCTGCAAATGGGTAGCACCAGCTATACCGCGACTAATACTACGGGCTGCCTTACTTTGGTCTTCAGAGCATCGGGGACGGTGGATAAAGCGGGTTGGGAAGCTTCACTTTCCACGGCTGGTGGAGCAGGCCACCCGGGAGATGATGTGGGCTGCGATGTGTCCATTTCTTGCTTTCCTCCGGGTAATCCCTATGTTTTCAACGTTACGCCCTCCAGTGCGGAAGTGAGCTGGAATACAGTTAGTGGCGCTACGGCCTATCTGGTGGAATTCGGCCCGGCGGGCTTTGTTCCCGGCACGGGTGTTTTTGCTTCGACCACAGACAACAGTTTCTTGCTTGACGGATTGTCGGAAAACAGCTATTACGATGTTTACGTTTATACCGATTGCGGCGGAGGTGATGTTAGCATTCCGGTAGGGCCCTTGAACTTCAATACACCCTGGGTTAATCCTCCTGCTGTTTGTTCTTATACTTTGGAGCTTTACGACTCTTTTGGTGATGGTTGGAATGGAGCACAATTGGAGGTGAACATCAATGGCGATGTACAGACCTATACTTTGCTCAATGGGAATTTTGGTTCTTTTACCCTGGACGTCTTGGATGGCGTGCCGATTATCATGAATTACTCTTCGGGTTTTTTCGAATTTGAGGTGAGTTATACCCTTTTTGACTCAGATGGCAATCCCGTTTTTTCAGATGGCCCCTTGCCCACTGTGGGCGAAGTGTATAACGCTCCGGCCTTTTGCCCGGCTTGTCCTGCCGTTTCCATAAACAGCATTGAAGTTACGGATGTAACGACCAACAGCGCTGTCATAAGTTGGAATGACAACGGTGTGGCAGAGCAGTATGTTGTCGAATACGGCCCTGCAGGCTTTCCGCAAGGCTTTGGCCAGATGGTAACGACCAGTGCGAATTCCGTTACCCTTACGGGTTTGAATTCCTTTCTTTCCTATGAGTTTTACATCTCAGCCGACTGCGGCGAGGATGGCAACAGTGCTCTCATAGGGCCATTGAGTTTTCAGACGGAAAGCGGAAATGCCGGTGGAGATGTTTGCACCTACACCTTGCAGTTTCACGATTCTTTTGGTGATGGTTGGAATGGGGCTTATTTGACCATAGAGCAAAATGGCGTCAGCACCGATTATACTTTTACTAGTGGTTCTGACATTTCGTATCAGGTCGATTTGATCAGCAATTTGCCGGTTATCATTTCTTATTCGCCCGGCTTTTTTGAAAGCGAAGTAACCTACGAGATTTTGGATCCCGATGGCAACATCATTTATGAAGACGGTCCGTTTCCCACGACCGGAGTTGTCTTTCAATTTATAGCTTGTCCTACCTGTTTAGGTCCTACCAATTTCCATGTGGTCGATGTCAATGCCGACAATGCCCTTTTGGCCTGGGAGGAAGCGGCAGAATCCGGAGAATACACCTTGGAATACGGCCCGATAGGGTTTACATTGGGTGCCGGCACCAGCACGGTACTGAGTGCCGCAAGCAGCATGCAATTGACCGGCTTGGAAGAAAACACCTATTACGAGGTCTATCTCAGCTACACTTGCTCCAGTGGAGAAGTTGGAACTCGTTTGGGGCCTCTGCTGATACACACATTGTGGTACAACGATGTGGGCATTTCTGCCGTGCTCTCTCCGACAGATACGAGCTGTGTACTCGGTGCTGCTGAAACGGTAACCGTGGGCATGCACAATTACGGGCAAAACCCGCAATCGCTCATACCCTTTTTCTATGCAGTCAATGGCGTTCAGGCTCCTATCCCCTTCCCGACAGACGGGTTTTATACCGGTGTAATCAGCAATGACAGCACTGAGGTAATCGACTTTGAAACGATGTTTGATTTTTCCACGCCGGGTTATTATCTGCTGCAGGCATGGACCGAGTTGCCCGAAGACAGCAATTTGCCCAATGACACCTTTACGATGGAGTTGGTTACGGCAGCACCCCTCCCACTGGTCGAAGATTTTGAAAGTGGGGTTTTGGCCGAAGGGTGGAGCACATCCTTTTTCAATAATCCGGTTTATCCGCCAAACAGCCACAACAACCCCACCTCTGTTTTTGGTGTCAACCTGTATGCTTTTTCCACTTTCGCCTTTTTGGAAACCAACAGAGTCGGTCCTTTAGGGCCTAACGAGACCCTGACTTTTGAATATCGCTATGTAAATTGGTTTAACGGCACCATAGCCACTGATCTGGGCCCCAATGATAAGCTGGAAGTCCTGATTTCTACAGATTGTGGCGTCAGTTGGATACCCGTTTATACCATTGACCAGAGCAACCACACTCCTACAACGGATTTCACGGAAGTGAGCATTGATTTGGGTGTTTTTGCCGGTCAGGCCATTGATGTGCGTTTTGAAGCGACTTGGGGCAGTGGAGATTATTGGTTGGATTTAGACAACATCAATGTTACGGGCTGTCCTCAGAGCTTTATCTTGTCTGCCAACATCCAAGATGCTACGGGAGATGATGAGAATGGCAGCATTTCCCTCAATCAGGTCTTGGGGACACCGCCTTTTACCTACATTTGGTCGAACGGCATGATTGGGCCCAGTATCACCAATTTGCCGGCAGGCGATTATACTGTTACTGTTACCGATGCCAATGGTTGTCAGGAAGTGGCTGTGTATTCAGTGCAAAGCGTAGTCAGTACGCAGACTCCCGATTTTATTCGGCGCCTGAGCCTTGCGCCTAATCCCACCAATGGCAGGGCTGTTCTCGATCTCGTTTTGCAACAGCCTGCTGATTTGCAGGTGGATGTTTTTTCCGCTTTGGGACAGCCTGCAGGGCACTACGAGCAGGCGGGAGCTTTGCAATTCAGGCAGGAGATTGATCTGTCGGACTATCCGGCGGGCATGTATTACCTGCGCATACAGACGGCAGAAAACACCCATTTAGCTAAACTTTTGCTGACTAAATGATGTGTAGTTAGGGGGATGTGTGGCGCATCCCCCTAATTTTTTTGCCATGAGGATAGGCATTGTTTGTTACCCTACTTTCGGTGGATCCGGTGTTTTGGCTACAGAACTGGGCTTGGCGTTAGCTGCAAAAGGGCATCAGGTGCATTTCATTACCTATCGCCAACCGGCACGTCTCAACGTCTTCCAGGAGAACGTCTTTTACCACGAGGTTTGTGTGGCCGACTATCCGCTGTTTGAGTACCCGCCTTATGATACGGCCCTGACCAGCAAGTTGGTGGATGTGGTGCGTTTTGAAAAATTGGACCTCTTGCATGTTCACTACGCCATTCCTCATGCTGCGGTGGCCTATATGGCGAAGGAAATTCTCAAAAGCCATGGCATAAACATTCCCGTGATTACCACTTTGCACGGAACTGACATCACAGTGGTCGGGCACATTCCCGCTTTTGCTCCTGTCGTGGAATTTTCCATTGATCGCTCCGATGGCGTTACAGCCGTATCTCAAAGCCTTAAAGAGGATACGTACAAGTTGTTTGATGTCCATAAGGAAATCAAGGTCATTTACAATTTTGTCGATTTCTCTCGCTTTCGCAAATGCAACAAAGACCACTTTAAAAAGGCTATAGCTCCTGAAGGAGAACGCATTTTGGTACACACCTCTAACTTTCGGAAAGTCAAGCGGGTAGATGATGTGGTGAGGGTTTTTGCCAAAGTGCGGAAAGAGGTCCCGGCCAAACTTTTGTTGGTGGGAGATGGACCCGAGCGACACAAAATCGAGGAGCTTTGCCGCCAATTGCATCTTTGCGATGAGATTCGCTTTTTGGGTAAGCAGGATGCCATAGAAGAACTGCTTTGCATAGCAGACTTGTTCTTGTTGCCTTCCGAGCACGAAAGTTTCGGCTTGGCCGCTTTGGAGGCCATGGCTTGTGAAGTGCCTGTCATTTCTTCCAATACAGGTGGTTTGCCCGAAGTCAATATGCATGGCAAAACGGGTTTTTTGTTGCCCGTAGGTGATGTGGACGCCATGGCCCGATACGCTTTGGAGATTCTCAAGTCAGATGAGGCCCTGGCCCGTTTTCGGCGAAATGCCTTGGAGCAAGCCCGTCAGTTTGACCTCTCTGTCATTCTTCCACAGTATGAAGACTTCTACCGGGAGATTTTGCAGAAAAGCAAAAAAGCGCAAGATATGGCCGCTTTGAAATAAACATTTTCTCCTCAGCGAGGTCTTATTTTCACGGCCAATTGAGTACAGGCAGGCGACAAATCTCAGCAGCTGCGTGTAAAAAGACTATTTACCGGGCTTCCACGCCTTCAGCATGCTGCTCGCAGAGTTGGAAATCGGAAAGTATTTGGCGAAAGCTCCAACAACTTTTGTAACTTTTTGGCTTCTTAGGCCCGTTTTGCTGTGGAGGGGCAAAAAAAGCCTACCTTTGTATGTAGAGAAAAAGCACGTATCATGAAAACGCTATTGTTGTTTAATTTTTTTGGGCCGGAAATGCTGGTCGTTTTCTTTGCCATTCTTTTGCTGTTCGGCGGCAAAAAAATTCCCGAACTGATGCGAGGGTTGGGCAAAGGCATCAGTGAGTTTAATCGGGCTCGCTCGGCGGTGGAACACGAGCTGAAAGAGGGCATGAAAGAAGAAGAGCGTAAGAAAGCTATTCCCAAGGCCGATGAGGGCGAAGCTTGAGCTTGCCTTTCGGCAAATGAAGTCTGCTTTCTCATAACTCCCCGTGTATGAAATTTCCGGAACCGCTTTCCGTGAGAGAGGTTGCGCGTCTTATCCGTGCTCGAATCCTGGGCAATGCAGATTTGATGCTTACCGGCATCAATGAAATTCACAAGGTAGAAAAAGGCGACATCACTTTTTCCGATGTGGAAAAATACTTTCAAAAAACACTGAACTCTGCTGCTTCGGCAGTCATTTTGAACAAGGAAACCGAGGTGCCGGAAGGCAAGGCCATTCTTCTCTGTGAAAACCCCTTTGCAGCTTACGATTCCCTGGTACGGCGCTATCGGCCTTTTCGGCCTTTGACGGCGCAAATTAGCGATACGGCTCGCATTCACCCTTCGGCAGTTATCGAACCCGGGGTCGTTATCGGGCACGAAGTGGAGATTGGCCCGGATTGTTATATCCAGGCCAATGCTTACATCGGAGATTACAGTGTACTGGGAAGCAGGGTGGTGGTACAGCCCGGAGCAATTTTGGGTAGTGATGCTTTTTACTTTAAAAAAACGGAAGAAGGCTATCAACCCTGGCGCTCCGGTGGCCGCGTCGTTTTGGAGGACGATGTGCAAATCGGAGCGGCTTGTACCGTCAACAAGGGTGTTTCGGGGGATACCATCATAGGGGAAGGTTCAAAGTTGGATTGCCAGGTGCAAATCGGACATGGCGTCGTCTTGGGGAAGCGCTGCTTGCTGGCTGCTCAGGTGGGTATCGGTGGCAAGACCATCTTGGAAGACGAAGTGGTGTTGTATGGCCAGGTGGGTGTTGCCCAAAATTTGCGCATTGGCAAGGGCGCTGTGGTACTGGCTCAGTCGGGGGTTTCAAAAGACCTGGAAGGCGGTAAGGTCTATTTTGGTTATCCGGCTACAGAGGCTTCCGCCAAATATAAGGAGTTGGCGGCCTTGCGGCAGTTGCCGGATTTGATGAGGAAGCTGCGTAGAGAAAAAGCATAGAGGAACGCACCTTCTCATTGCGCTCTTTTGTCGCTATATTCAAGCTGTTTAGCTCTTGGACCACGGGGTCATTTGAGTCTTTTATTTTGCCGGAAGGCAAAAGCCCCAGGCTGTTTTGGGCTTTTTCTGATGCAGAGAAATTGTTTTTACTTTTACAGTTGCTTGTAGATTTTTAAGGTCACTTTCATGAAGAAAATCAATCTGTTTTCGCTTCTGCTGTTGTCGTTGCTGTTGACGGCCTGTTTTACTCGCAGAGCTATGGAGCCGGCACCTGAAGCGGAAACATTTCCTCCGACCCTGATTTTGGTGTCTTTTGACGGCTGTCGTTATGATTACCCGGAGCATGCACACACGCCGGCGCTGGATGCCATAGCCCGAGAGGGGGTGAAAGCAGAAGGCTTGAAAACGGCTTTCCCCTCAAAGACTTTTCCCAACCACCTCACTTTGGTTACGGGTCTGTATCCGGGGCATCACGGTATTCTTGCCAACACCATGTACGATGCGGAGCACGATCGTTGGTATCGCTTGAGCAATGGGGCGGTTGCCGATGCTTCCTGGTATAGAGGTGAGCCCATTTGGGTGACGGCAGAGAAACAGGGCGTGAAAACCGCCACTTATTTCTGGCCCGGTTCGGAAGCTCCCATTCAAGGGGTGCGTCCTACTTACTGGGAAGCCTACGACCACCATCGGCCTTTTGCAGAGCGGGTAGAGCAGGTGCTTAGCTGGTTGGATTTGCCGAAAGGCGAAAGGCCACAGTTCATCACGCTTTATTTTCACGAACCCGATGAGACGGGTCACCAATACGGTCCGCTCAGCCCTGAAGCGCTCTCTGCGCTGGAAGAAGTGGATGTGCAGTTGGAAGCACTCTTGGCGGGCTTGAAAGAGCGGGGTTTGGAGGAGAAGGTCAACCTGATGGTCGTTTCTGATCACGGGATGACCTCCACCAGCCGTGATAGTGTCATTTTTCTGGATGATTACATCAATTTGGATGATGTGATGGTGGTCGATTGGTCACCGCTGTTGGCTTTGAGGCCTAAGGAAGGCAAGGAAGAGGAGGTCTGGCAGGCTTTAAAAAATGCACATCCACGCATGCAAGTCTATCGCAAAGACGAGCTTCCTCAGCATTGGCACTATGAGAAAAGCGACCCCCTGGTACAGCCCATACTAGCCCTGGCCGATGAACACTGGAGTATTACCACGCATGCTTATTTCGACAGCCATCCTCATAAACCGTCTCCGGGTGCGCATGGCTATGATCCTGCTTATTCGAACATGAATGCCATTTTTTATGCACGTGGTCCGGCGTTCAAAAGGGGCTATGAGGCACCCTTGATAGAAAACATTCATCTCTACGCTTTGATGTGCCATCTGCTGAACATTGAGCCGACAGAGCAGGATGGAAAGCTGGATGCCGTTAAGGATTTGCTGCGATAAGCCAAAGAATCCTTTACCAATATTCGGGAATCCAAGCCAGGCAGCCTGCGTACTCGCGTTCTTTATCGTTTTCCAAGACTTCCCGAATGTAGTGGTGTAGGGCCTTTATTTTGTTTTCACTTTGTAGGATTTCCTGCAGGCGATTATCTGTTTTGAGGAGTTTGCGACAAGCTTCTGCGGAAGGTATTTGGTGTAGTCCGGCCAGTTGCCCCAGGTTGTTGGCAGAAAGGATGGAGCTGTTGCGCAGGTGTTCCGGTAGAGCTTGGTAGCCAATGACCATTTGGGTAACGGGCTGGACGATGGTATGGATGGCATCGCCTGAAGCCCTGACGTAGTAGGCCCGTCCTAAGCGCCCCATGAGATCCATTTTGTGGGGGTTGATTCGACCCTTCTCATCTACGACTTCTTCGCGCAGGTGGATGCGCAGGACTTCGCAAAAAATGAGGTTGCCAGCGCCGCCGTGCTCTCCCAAGGGAAGTACTTTACTCACTTTGCACTCCATGGCGGCCGGGCTTTCAGCTATGCGCCAGGGGCGCACCAAATCGGAAGGTACAGCGGTGAGGCCGGCCTGTTCAAACTCGTCGATGTCTGCGTCAAACTGTACACTGGTGATGGCCATTTTGCGAACCAACTCGTGGTTTACGGCGTGGATGACGACTTCGGGGACGGCCTGCACATTGGCCAAAGTGTCCTTGGTGGTGTTGTCCAATACGCGTCGGTTAGAAGAAAAGACCAGCACGGGAGGGTTGGAGCTAAAGGCATTGTAAAAGGAGTAGGGAGCCAAATTGCGTCGGCCTTCCCGGTCGATGCTGCTTACCCAGGCAATGGGGCGGGGGCCTACTATGCCGAGCAAAAACTGGTGCAAATCGCGAGTAGGTGTTTTATCGGGATCTATTTTGAGCATGCTTGGGTTTTGTGGTGGCAATAAGAAGACTGCTTCCGCAAAAATAGCACAGATTGCATCATCTTTGCGGCAAAATAATTGTGTGCTATGATCGAACATCATTCCCTGATACTCAGGCCCAAAAGTCGTGGTTTTCATCTGATTACCGAAGAAATTTTGGAGCAGTTGCCGCCCCTGCCGACGAAAGGGTTGTTGCATCTGTTTATTTTACACACCTCGGCGGGCATTTGCACCAATGAAAATGCCGATCCGGATGTGTTGCACGATTTTGCCCTTTTTTTTGAACGATTAGCTCCGGAGCATTTGCCGGGTTTGCGCCACACGCTGGAAGGCCCCGATGATATGCCGGCTCATATTAAGGCCGTGCTCATAGGCACTTCCGTGAGCATTCCCATTGCTCAGGGGCGTTTGGCTTTGGGAACTTGGCAGGGGATTTATCTGGGGGAGTTTCGCAACCGAGGGGGAAGTAGAAAACTGATGGCGAGTATTTTGCGGTAAAGTCCGAGAAAGAGTTGTGTTTAACGCCCTTATTAGCTGTTGTGCTTTTTGACGGGCTTATTTGCCGTTGTTTTTTCAGGAAGCTGTAAATTTCGGGCCGCTTAAGGAGAGCATTTGCCGAAAGGCAGAGGTTAAACAAGGCACCGAATGAAGCTAAAACGCCTGATTGGGAAGTACATCGGAGAAGAGAAAGGGCCTATGCTCATTTGTTTTGGCGGTATGCACGGCAATGAGCCTGCGGGCGTCAGGGCTTTGGAAATCATGTTTAAGATGTTGGAGGTCGAGCCGCTTTCCAATCCGGACTTTTCCTTCAAAGGTTGTCTTTTAGGCCTGCGGGGAAATGTGCGCGCTCAGGAGGCGGGTAAGCGTTATATCGTCAAGGACCTCAATCGCCAGTGGACACCCGAGCATGTGGAGCGCGTTTTGCACAGTCCGTTAGAGGATTTGGATGCCGAAGACTTGGAGCTGAGGGAGAATATCTTGCTGATTCGGAAGGAAATAGAGGCTTACAATCCGGAAAAAGTAGTGATGTTGGACATTCACACGACCACGGCTTTTGGCGGGATTTTTTCTATTGCTACGGATGATCTGGAGAGCCTGCGGATTGCCAAAGAATTGCATGCCCCGGTTATTATGGGTTTATTGGATGGCATCAGTGGAACTTCTTTGCACTATTTCAACGACGGGAATATAGGCCGTCGCTGTGTACCTGTAGCTTTTGAGGCCGGGCAACACGACGAGACGCTTTCCGTCAATCGGGCGATTGCTGCGCTGACCAATTGTATGCGTACCATAGGTTGTGTGAGGGCTAAAGACGTGGAGAATAGGCACGATAAGTTGCTGATCGAGTTTTCCAAAGGCCTGCCGAAAGTAGCTGAACTGATGTATGTACATCGTATCCACCCGAAGGACGAATTCAACATGGTGCCGGGCTACAAAAATTTTCAACCCGTGAAAAAGGGGCAACTCCTGGCCTACGATAAAAAAGGGCCTATTTATGCCCCTGTTGACGGACTTATTCTCATGCCTTTGTATCAACCTCAGGGCGAAGACGGTTTCTTTATCATCAAGCAGGCCGCTTATTGATAGCTTGGGCTTTGCGGGATGTTCTCAAAAAATTCTTACTTTTGTAAAGCCATGGATATAGCAACTTTACTGGATAGAGCTTTAGCCGGTGAATTCCTCACGGCTGAAGAGGGTGTTTTTCTCTTTGAGCAAGCGCCTTTGGCCGATTTGATGTATGTGGGGAATGCCATGCGTTTTCAAAGGGTTCCCGAACGCATTGTTACCTGGATTATCGATCGCAATTGCAACACCACCAATGTTTGTATAGCCAATTGTAAGTTTTGCAATTTTTACCGCAGGCCGGGGCATGAGGAGGCTTATATCACGAGTCTGGAGACGTATCGCCAAAAAATAGAAGAGACCTTTCGCCTGGGAGGGGAGCAATTGCTTTTGCAGGGTGGGCATCATCCGGATCTGGGTTTGGAATATTATGTCGAGCTTTTTAAACAGCTCAAAGCCTGGTACCCCAATCTCAAGCTGCATGCTTTGGGGCCGCCTGAAATTGCTCACATCACCAAGCTGGAAAACAGTACCCATGAAGAAGTGTTAAGGGCTTTAAAAGAAGCCGGCCTGGACTCCCTGCCGGGAGCCGGAGCGGAAATTCTCAGCGATCGCGTGCGGCGCCTCATCTCCAGAGGCAAGTGCGGCCGACAGGAATGGCTGGATGTGATGCGCGCAGCTCACCGTCTCGGGCTGACGACTTCGGCGACTATGATGTTTGGCCATGTGGAGACCAATTTGGAACGCATGCAGCATTTCGTAGATATCCGTCAGGTGCAATCCGAAAAACCCCAAGGGGCCAAAGGCTTTTTGGCGTTCATTCCCTGGCCTTTCCAAGATGAGGGCACTTTGCTCAAAAAACTCAAACGCGCCCGCAACACCTGTACAGGAGATGAGTATTTGCGCATGATTGCCATGAGTAGAATCATGCTGCCCAACATTACGAATATTCAGGCCTCCTGGCTGACGGTAGGTAAGAAAATCGGCCAACTCTCTTTGCATGCCGGAGCCAATGATTTCGGCAGCATCATGATAGAGGAAAATGTAGTCTCTGCCGCTGGCGCCGATCACTGGTTTACAGCTGAAGGCATTCAGCGGGCTATTCGCGAAGCGGGCTTTGAACCGCGTTTGCGGAATCAGGAATACGAGTTTAGGACTTTGCCTGCAGGCTTAGAGCTGGCCTCTTAGCTCTCGTTTGCCGGGTAGTCAAATCCAATAAAATCCAACAACTTATGAAGTCCCTGACTTTTACCTCCCTCCTAACCTTGTTGTTCCTCAATCTGCAAGTCTCCTCCGTTTTAAAGGCGCAGCTGCAGGGCGATCTTAGCACGAAAAAGACAAAAGAGCCGGTGCGAGCCGAAGTGCGGGAGAAGTGGGCCAGCGAATTGAATGAAAATACAGAAATCGTCCTTCAACTTGCTCCGGAAGACCTTCCCCGCATCATCGAAGTGCCTCTCAAAGAGGTGGAGCCTTTTTTGGCGGTTTCCGTAGAATGGACCATTGATGCACCGGCCGGCATGCAAAACGTATTGCAAATCGCTTTTTCTCAAGATGGCCATCATTGGGAGCCTTTTATTGGCCTGTATCGGGAGGAGCACGTTACCAAACCAGCCCCTCAACACGTCAGCCAACTCTTATTTGCCGACAAACACATGCATTGGGTGCGATTGGAACTGAAGCCCGGCATCTCTGCCGGACCCTGGCTGTCGGGAATCCTCATCCACTTTTATAGCCCGGGGGCTACCCATACAAGAAAGCCAAGTGGGGGAAAAAAATCGCAAGAATCATGGGGTTATAAGCAAGCCTGCCCTTGCCCTCATCCGGCCTATCAAGGTCGCTTGGACTGGTGCCCGGACGGCAATTGTCCTACTGATCCTACCCCTGTCTATACCAATGTAACCCATCTCATAGTGCATCATTCCGCAGGTTCTAATGTTTCCAGTGATTGGGCTGCTCGCGTTCGGGCTATTTGGAACTATCACGTCAATTCCAACGGCTGGGATGACATCGGCTACAACTGGCTCATTGACCCCAATGGCGTGCTGTACGAAGGTCGGGCCGACAACCTCCAAGGCGCACATTTTTGCGGCCACAACAGTGGCACCATGGGCGTGTGCGTGATGGGCACCTATTCCACCGTACTTCCTACGGAGGCAGCTATCAACACCTTAAAACAATTGCTGGCCTGGAAATGCTGCAAAGAGGGCATTGATCCCGAAGATTTCTCTTTCCACAACTCCTCCGGTTTGAATCTGTATCACATTTCAGGCCATCGCGACGGCTGCAATACAGAATGCCCCGGCAATGCTTTTTATCCCACCATTCCGCAATTGCGCGAAAATGTGGCTGCATACATAGACATGTGTCCTCAGATGGCTGCCCCCATCAACCTCTCGGCCGAGGCCCTTTCCGATACGGAGGTTCAATTGCAGTGGATCGACAATTCTTTTGCGGAAGATGGATTCCTCATCGAACGCTCTTTTGAAAACGAAGACAATTTCCAACAGATCGCTACAGCCCCGGCCGATAGTGAAAGCCTGCTCGACCTCGTTCCTCAAGAGGGGGACTATTATTATCGCCTGCGGGCTTACAATGCTATGGATACTTCGGCCTATAGCGAGACGGCTTATGTCCTTGTACAGACAACAGCTGTTTCTTCCGGCCTTTCGGCAAAGGAAACCTTGAGCGTTTTTCCCAATCCGTTGGCTAAAGAACAACAAATGCAGTTGTCTTGGCTTTCCGATTATCGTGGAGCTTTTACTTTGGAGTTGCTCGATGTTTACGGGAGAACCATTTGGCGAAAGCCATGTGAAAAAGAGGGTGAAGTTTTTGAAGACAATTTTGTTCTCGGGGCGGATTGCCCTCCGGGCTGTTACCTGGTTTGTGTTAAGGCAAAGACTTATACCCGCATATTGCGTTTAATGATCAGGTGAACAAGTCGCAGTTTGAGAACAAACGCTTCTTTTGATGCCTTCATGATGAAATGATTTAGGCTTGCCTGCCGGGCAGGGCCTGCTGATTTGTTTGGCATGGTCTGCTCACAGCGGAGAGGCCGGTTCGCAGCATTCACTGTTTGCGGATTTACCTGTCTCAATGGGGTTCAGCAGGGGCATAAGAAAAGAGCAGAGCGGGTTTTTGTCGTGAAAGATATCGGGCTATCTTTGCTCGTTAAACTGAGGGGCCCCCGTTTTTTGGGTATTGGTGGAGCACGAACGCGGGCCTTTGTGTTTTTTTTGCAAAAAAATTAAACAAAATGCACTACTCTCCACGAATGTTTTTTACGGCGGTTCTTTTGAGCTTGTTGCTTCCTGCCTGTAATCTCTTTCAGCATGCTCAGGTTGAAAAGCCCGAGCAGGCGGCAATAGAAACGGAATACCGCCAACTCGATACTTTGAGTATTGTTGCAGAGCGTCCGGATAAAAAAGCTGAAAAGGAGACTTATAGCCTGCCTCCTTATAATCCCTCCGCTACGCGGGAAAACGATTTGTTGCACACATCTTTAGATCTCTCCTTTGATTGGGAAAAGCAGGCTGTTTTGGGTACGGCCCGGCTCAAGGTGAAGCCTTATTTTTACCCGGTGGATCAACTCAAATTGGATGCAAAAGGCTTTGAAATTAAGTCCGTAACCCTTTTGCCGGAAGGCAAAAGCCTGTCTTATGAATATGAAGGGCGAAAGCTCATCATTCAATTGGATAAAACCTATACGCGGGATCAAACTTATGAAGTGGAAATCGATTACGTGGCTTATCCTCGGGCAGAAGGGGGTAGTTCGGCCATCAATTCCGATCAAGGTTTGTATTTCATCAATCCGAGTGGAGAACTCGGGAAGCCTCGTCAAATATGGAGCCAGGGAGAAACCGAGAGCAATTCTCGTTGGTTTCCTACCATAGACAAACCCAACGAGCGACAGACCCAAGACATTCGCCTTACGGTGGAGGATCATTTCGTTACACTGTCCAATGGAGTGTTGGTTTCCTCTACACCTGCCGGAAATGGCCTGCGTACCGACCATTGGGTGATGGATTTGCCGCATGCGCCTTATTTGACCATGATTGCTGTGGGAGATTGGGCTGTTGTGAAGGACAAAAAGTGGAATGGAAAAGAGGTCAGCTATTACGTGGAACCGGAATACAAAGAAGATGCGGCTTACATCTTCCCCTATACTTCCGAGATGCTGAGCTTTTTTTCTGATATTTTGGATGTGCCTTACCCCTGGCAGAAGTACACTCAAATCGTCGTTCGGGATTTTGTCTCCGGAGCGATGGAGAATACTACGGCCGTTACTTTTATGGAAATGGTGCAAGCTCATCGAGAAGATTTGGTCGATCGCCGGATGAACGAGTTAATTACTGCTCATGAAATGTTTCACCATTGGTTTGGCGATTTGGTGACGACGGAGAGTTGGGCCAATATTACCTTGAACGAGGGTTTTGCCAATTACAGCGAATACCTTTGGCTCGAGTATAAACATGGACGAGATGAAGCCGAAGCTCATAGGCAAAGCGAGTTGAGGGGTTATCTCTCTTCCGGAAACTGGCATCCCCTGATTTACTATGGCTATAGAGACAGAGAGGACGTCTTTGATGCACATTCCTACAACAAGGGAGGTCTGATTCTTCACATGTTGCGCACTTATCTGGGTGACGATGCTTTTTTTACGGCCTTGCACAATTATCTGACTCAAAATGCCTATACCGATGTAGAAGCTCATGAGTTGCGTTTAGTTTTTGAAGACGTCAGCGGCCAAGATCTGAATTGGTTTTTTAATCAATGGTTCTTCTCGGCAGGGCATCCCGTTTTGCAAGTGAGAAAACAGTATCATCCGGAACGAGGTGAGGTGGAGCTCCTGGTAGAGCAAACGCAAGAGCCTACCGAAGAAATTCCTGCCATTTTCCGCCTACCTTTTTATGTGGACGTCTATATGCCCGACGGCAGTAAGCAGCGCAAACACTTTGAAATGAATCAGCGCAAGCAGCGTTTTGTGGTAAAAACCGAAGCAGAGCCGGCCTTGGTGGTTTTCGATGCCGAGCACAGTTTGTTGGCCGTGGTAGATTACCCCAAAACGGAAGCTGAATATGCATTTCAGTACCGGCATGGGCCGACCTACTTCGATCGACAAGAGGCACTGGAAGCTTTTTCGACCGAAGAGTCTTCCTTGGCCGACGACATTTTCACCCAGGCTCTTGACGATCCCTATTGGGGCTTTCGCCAAATGGCCGTGCAAAAATGTCCGGCAACGGAGGCCAACATCCAGCGGATAGCCCAGTTGGCAGTTGATGACCCTCATTCCGGAGTGCGTGTGGAGGCTTTAGCTCGTTTGGGCGATACTGAAGACAAAGCTTGGTTGAAAGTGGCCCGAATGGTGGCGGAGAAGGATTCCGCAGCTTCTGTTCGGGGTGCTGCGTTAGAATTGGTCAGTCAGTTGGCTCCGGAAGAAGCTTTGAAGACGGCCGAGAAGTTGGAGGATACCAAGAGCAAGCAATTGATACTCAGTGTAGCTCGAATTTTTGCACAAAGCGAAAATCCCGTCTATCTGGATTTCTTTGAGTCGAAATTTGGTTTCATGAACAACACCGAGGGCATAGAATTTGTACATTTATATGCCGACTTGGCTTTGGCTGCTGGTCCGGAAAGTGTACAACGGGCTGCCAACCAACTCGAAAAGGTGGCATTGAGACCCGATTATATGGTTTGGTATCGCTTTGGTGCCATGTCGGCTCTCAATGCTTTACACGAGGGCTTGGCAAAGGCCATGAAGGATGCCGGGCAGGGTGAGTCCACCTCCTTAGTCGAACTGGACGAGCAAATCAAAGCGGCTATTCAGCGAGTCAAAAAAGCGGAAACCGACAAGCGTTTGAAAATGATGTATCAAAAGTTCCCCAGCACCTAAAGCTCGGGGTACAAGACCTGTAAGCTATGACAGCGTATTATTCGGAACTCATTCAAAAGCTCGACCGTTTTATACGGCGCTATTATTTGGATCGCTTGATTCGGGGCAGTTTATATGCCTTGGGATTCATTTTGGTCGCCTTTTTAACGGTTACTTTTTTGGAAGCCGAGTTTTATTTTCACAAGCTTGGCAGGGTCCTGTTGTTTGGTAGCTTTGTCTTGACTTCTATTTTGGCTTTGGGCTATTGGGTGTTTCGTCCACTACTCAGCTATTTTCGCCTGGGGAAGGTCATCTCCCATGAGCAGGCAGCTGTTATCATCGGCAACCACTTTAGCGATGTGGAAGACAAATTGTTGAACATCCTTCAGCTGCGTCGCCAAGCCGAAGAAGTAGAAGATGCGGATTTGATCCTAGCCGGTATAGAACAAAAATCTTCGCAAATACGCCTGGTGCCTTTTAAGAAGGCCATTGACCTTTCGGTAAATAAGCGCTATGTCGCTTATGCTTTGTTGCCGCTGCTGTTACTGGCCGGTATTTTGATCGTGGATGCAGGTTTCATCAAGCAACCTACTCAGCGATTGATTCAACTGAACAAAGAGTTTGAACGTCCCGCGCCTTTTCACTTTTTGCTGTCGGATGAAACGCCCGAAGTGGTGCAATTTGAAGATTTTCCCCTGGAAGTGGAAATTGAAGGTGAAACCTTGCCCGATGAGGTGTATATCTCCTTGGAAGGCTTGGAATATCGCTTGAAAAAAGAAGCCCCTAACCGTTTCGTCTATTTTTTTAAAAATGTTCAAAAAGACAAGCGCTTTAAACTGATTGCAGGCCCGGTAAGCAGCAAGGAATACGAGCTAAAGGTCTTGAAAAAACCGAATCTCGTTGATTTTGATATCAGCTTGGATTATCCGGCCTATACGGGGCGTAAAGACGAACAATTGAGCAATCAAGGCGATTTGTCGGTGCCGGTGGGTACGCGCATCGCCTGGCATTTTCAAACGGAAAATGCAGCATGGATAGATTTGCTTTTACCGGCTTCCGCCCAAAAAGAACGGGCCGAACGCAGGGGCGAAAATGGCTTTTACCTTCAACATACGGCCATGAAGCCCGGCACCTATAAGCTCTTCCTGTCGAATGAATATCTACCCGATGCAGACAGCATTACCTATTCGCTCAACCTCATTCCGGATGAATATCCACTCATCGAAGTAGAAGAGTTTCCCGATAGTACCGATCATAAACTGGTCTATTTTATCGGAGATGCCTCCGATGACTATGGCCTGACTCAACTCTTTTTTCGCTATCGCATTTCTTCTTCCGAAGGCGAAAGTACAGAGCTGGTGTCTATCCCCTTGCCTTTATCCGAAGCGTCTAAAACAAAAGGAAAAGTAAAAAAAGCCCAATACACCTATAGCTGGGATTTGAAGCAGCTCGACTTGAAGCCGGGTGATCAGGTGAGCTATTATTTTGAAGTGTTTGACAATGATGCCGTACATGGTAGCAAGTCGGCTCGAACTCAACCGCGAGTCTATGCCGTACCTACGGTGGAGGAGTTTGAAAAAATCGAAGAGGAAAATGTGGAAGAAATTCAGCAACGCCTGAGCAAAGCACTGAAAGAAAGCAAAAAAGTTAAAGAGCAACTCAAGAAAAAGCGAGAGGAACTGCTGCAAAAAGATGAACTGGATTGGCAGGATCGCAAAGAGTTGGAAAAATTGCTGGAACGCCAACGCCAATTGCAAGAGGAAATTCGCAAAGCTCAGGAGGCGTATAAGGAGAATCTGGAAAATCAACAGGAATTCCGCAATCGGAGTGAAGATATTTTGCAAAAGCAGGAACAGCTGCAAAAGTTGTTTGAAGAGACTATGGATGAGGAGCTGCAAAAGCTGATGGAGCAGATTCAGGAAATGTTGGATGAGATGCAAAAAGACGATGCTCTGGAGCAAATGGAACAATTTCAACTCAACGAAGAGGAGATGGAAAAAGAACTCGACCGGGCTTTGGAGCTTTTCAAAGAACTGCAACTGGAGCAAAAAATGGAAGAGATCATCGATGAGTTGGAGCAATTGGCTGAAGAACAGGAAAAACTCAGCGAAGAAACCGAAGCAGAGGAAAAACCGCAAGAAGAGTTGCAAAAGGAGCAGGAAGACATCAATGAAAAATTCGACGAGCTGCAGGAGAAGATGGAAAAACTCGAAAAACTCAACCGGGAACTCGAAAAACCGAAGCCTCTTCCGGATCACGAAAAAGAAAGCCAAGAAGTGCAAGAAGACCTGGAACAAAGCAAGGAGCAGCTCGAACAAAAAGACAACAAAGGAGCTTCCAAATCGCAAAAAAGCGCCTCTCAAAAGATGCGCCAAATGGCTCAAAATATGTCCGGCAGCATGAAAAGCATGGCCATGGAGCAGATGATGGAAGATATGGAAACCCTGCGTCAATTGTTGGAAAATCTCATTACGCTTTCCTTTGATCAAGAGCGCTTGCAAAAGGATTTTTCAGAAACGGCAATCAATACACCCCGTTATGTGGACTTGGTCAATCAACAATTTAAGCTGGAGGACGACTTTCAACTGGTGGAAGACAGCTTACAAGCTTTGAGCAAACGGGTGTTTCAGATAGAGAGCTTCGTCATGGAAAAAGTAGGTGAGATCAAATCGAACATGAAATCGGCCACCGACCAGCTCGAAGAACGCAAAACCTCTCAAGCTACTAACCACCAGCAGCGAGTTATGAAAAACCTCAACGATTTGGCTTTGATGTTGGATGAGGTTATGCAACAGATGCAAATGCAAATGTCGGGGATGATGAGTGGCAACCAAATGTGTAACAACCCCGGCGAAGGTAAAGGTGGTCAGGGGCGTGTTCCCAAAGACAAAATCAGTAAAGGGCAAAAGGAAATCTCCGAACAATTGCGGAAAATGCACGAGCAAATGCAAAACGGCCAAATGCCCTCCAGCGAAGAGTTCGCCAAAACGGCTGCCAAACAGGCTGCTTTGCGCAATGCCTTGCGCGAAATGCAAAAACAACTGCAACAACAGGGTAAAGGCTCCAAAGAACTCGAGCAAATCATGGACGAAATGAATAAGCTCGAAACAGACCTGGTCAATAAGCGCCTCACCAATGAAATGCTCAAACGCCAGCAAGACATCCTTACTCGCTTGCTGGAACACGAAAAGGCCGAACGCCAAAGGGATAAAGACAACAAGCGCAAATCGGAAACAGCCCAAAATATTCAGCGACCGCTACCACCGGCCCTGGAGGAATATCTCCGCAAACGCCAGCAGGAAACCGAAGAACTTCGCTCTGTTTCTCCCCGCCTGACACCCTACTACAAGCGTTTGGTAGAAGAATATTACCACCAAAAGGACGCCGGCCAATGAGCGTTCTATGCGTTTTTTCTATTTTTTTGGCGAAAGCCTTGACAAAAAGAAAAAAAAGGGCGTACTTTGTAGCAGACTTGATTAACCCCCAATATTTTGAATCCTTCCCCTAAGGATAAGGTGCCGGTAAGATTTGCCGGCACCCTAGCCCGAAGCCGATTTCCCGTGAACATGAAGTAAAGCAGGTCCAGGCCCAGAGGCTTGGACAAGAAAAGAGGTGTATCCCACAGCCTCTTTTCAACCTGCCGAAAGGAGGCTGGCCCCTGTAAAACCAGCTTTACCTGCTGTGAAACAAGGCGCTCTGCAACTTGTTGAACCTTTAGCGGGTTATCTAAGGGCCTTACCTCCTGGGCACAAACCACATGATGAACTAAGGATTTAACTTATGGTAAAAAAGCGCCTCCATTCCAATGTGGAATCCGTTCGAAAAATTGAGGAAATTGTTCGCGAAATTGCCGAAGAGCTGAATCTGCCCTCAGAGCGATATGGCGATATCTACATCAGCTTGCTGGAAGCCGTAACCAATGCCATCAAACACGGTAATGGAGAAGACGAACGCAAATTTGTCCAGTTGGAAATTGAAAAAGCCTCCACCTCAGTGGCCTTCCGAATTACCGATGAGGGTGAAGGATTCGATTACGAAAAATTGCCCAACCCTACCTCTGATGAACACCTGCACCAGCTTCACGGACGAGGCGTGTTTCTGATGAAAGAACTTTCCGATGAGTGCTCTTTTTGTAACCGAGGCCGAACCGTAGTACTCACCTTTAAAATTTGAGGCAGAAGGATGTTGGAATGGCCCGAAGATGCTCAAGAAATTTTCTCTTTTGCCGTTGCAGATGAAGAACTACCGGCTTTTTTAGCGGATGATTTTTCCTGGAAAAGTCGCTTTGAGGCCTTGATTAAAAGAGAAGGAGGCCATTTACACAGCCTCCAGTTTGTTTTCTGTTCTGATGCCTATCTGCACAGAATTAACCTGGAATACCTGCAACACGATACCTTAACCGACATCATCACTTTTCCCTATCAAGCTCCGCCCCTTGTCGATGGCGAAATTTACATTAGCCTGGAGCGGGTTCGTGAAAATGCTCAAACCTATGGCGTCTCTTTTGAACATGAACTGCAGCGCGTTATGGCCCATGGGGTTTTGCATCTGCTGGGCTATCGGGATAAGACCGAAGAGGAGCAAAAAGTCATGAGAACAAAGGAAGAAGAAGCCCTTGCCTTATGGCAATGAGACAAGGGCTTTAGGTCGTCGTTGTCAGAGGTGGTTCTACCTTTACTCAATGTGCAGGGTAGCTGTGGCCCGCCGTTCACCGGCAAGGAGCTGAAGACTGTATTGCCCCGAAGGCAAATCCGGTAAGAGAAATTCCAAAGCCTGATTGGGCAAGTATTGGGCCTCCTGCTTGAGAATCAACCTGCCGTTGAGATCGTAGAGTGAAACCTGTACAGAGCGGGGTTTGTCCTGACCCTCCCAAAGGATGTGTACGCTCTTGGAGGTGGGATTTGGCGAAAGCTGCAAATGTTCAATTTTTGCCGCACTTTCTTGGGTGTGAACCAGAGGCCTGTCGCCCAAGGCATACCAGACGCCCCAATGCCCTCCGTAGATGAAATCCTGGGGAGTGCTCGTGGAGCTTATCTTGTCGGCAGCTACGTCCACGATGCTGATTTGAAGCGCGCTCGACAGGTCGAGCATGTCAAAAATGAGCGCACCGTCGTCTATGCTGTAGTGAGGCCAACCCAAGGTGTTGTTTTCGACTAAGGTGCCTACATCTCCTGTTTGAAGATTGACACCCAGCACGAAGTAATCCGTACCGAATCCACTGCTGCCGTCGAGAAAATCAAGGGCAATGATGAAGGGGCTGTTTTTTGAAAAAACGGGATTGCCCACGCTGCTGTTTTCGGGCAAGGCGTTGAAGAGCTTGTTGATGAAACCGTCGCCAAAGCTGTTGCTCTGCTTATCCCATGCGCGGATAAAGCTGATGTCCCAATAGTCAATGCCACTGGCCAAAACATTGTAGGCATCATACATGATGTGCTCGCCGGAGTAATCCCACTCCAACACATCGGCGTATTGCACGTCGTAGGTAATCGTGCCTCCGCTGGTGGGCGTATAAAGCTCAAAGTTTTGCCCCTGCCCACTGTTGTAGTCATAGACAAAGATGGTGTTGTCGTAATCGGTGGTGAGGGCGGCGATTTTGCTGCCGTCTTTGGAAATGGCGATGTTGCGCCAAATTTGCTGGGGGTTGTTTTCAATGTAATATTCTTCGTACAAACCGGTAGCATTGTTGAAAATCAAACTGCGCAGGGTCTGGTCGGCAGCGACGAATACGATGACGGAGCCATCATCCGTAACACTGGGGCGGCTGATGATACCGGTTGTACTCAGCTGAGGGAAATTTTGCCCGTCGTACAAATAAATGCCCTGGTTATTTAGGTCGGTGAGCAGCACGTAATCCGGCCCCGGATTGGTGCCAAGCTCACCTTGGGTGTTGGTGCCGTTGCTGCCGGTAATGCCCACTTGGTCAAAGGCAGAGGCCGCGGCATTGACTTCAGAAGAGCCGGCTCCGTACAAATCCTCGGTAGCTTGTAGTACGGCCAGGCGACAATCGATGAACTGCGAAGAGGCGTTCAGGTATTGCGTCAGGGCGCGGTAGTAAACCTGCTCGGCTTTGCTGTTGCCCACAGCTGAGGCAAACAAGTAAAAAGCGCGATTGGGTATGCCACTGTTGATGTGTACGCCGCCGTTGTCGTTTTGAGGATTGACGGGCAGATTTTGATACTCGTTCATGTGGGCCGGTTGCCAGCTGGGGTCGTTGGGCCCACTGCCACCGTTGTGCGGGTTGGACATGTCGCGTAGAGCACCGGTGGGGAAGTAAGCGGGATTTACGACATCTTCGCCCAGTTGCCAATTGGCAGGGTCTATGAGAACCCCGAAGACATCGGCAAAACTTTCATTCAGAGCACCCGATTGGGCTTCGTAGATGAGGTTGGCCGTGCTGCCGATCACGCCGTGCGACATCTCGTGGCCTCCCACATCCAAAGCCTTGCAAAGCGGTGAGGTGAAGGCCTGGTTGCCGTTTCCGTAGAACATGGCCGTGCCACTCCAAAAGGCATTGTCCATACCCGTGCCGTCGGTCTCACTGACGTTAATCAGGGAAATGACGTTGCCTCCCTGGCCGTTGATGGAGTTTCGCCCGAATTTGTCGTAAAAATACTCAAAGCAGGTCTGTGCGTTGTAGTGCGCAGATACGGAGGTAGGGTTGTTCCATTGGTTGTTGCCCGAGCTGACTTGAGAAACGGTGAAGTTCCCGTTTTGGGGGTTGGTATTTTGGGCATTCAGGGTCCAAATAACACCGGCCGGGTCATCTGGCAAGTTGGAAGCTGCAGCACTGAACATATCCCGGGAGGCGTCTATCATGTAGTAAGTTCCACCCAATTCGTACACGTGCAGCGTGCGGGTAACACCTTTCAAATCAGTGGCTTGTGCCGTTACGGGGCCGGGAGGAAGTAGATTTTCCAGCGCGGATTTTTCCTCGCTTCCAATGAATGGGGAGGTCTTTTTTTGCCTTTCGGCAAATGCCATCCTGTTTTTGGGTAAAAAAGAGCAGGACAGCTCAGTCATGTGCAGCAGCTTGCCACTTTCCGCACTGATGAAGAGGCGATACCTGTGTATGGCATCGGCGGACAAGTCGATTTTCCAGCATAGTTCGGCTTTTCGGTCAGTGTCCATTTTGGTGCTGCCTTTCGGCAAATAGAGCTGCGGGGCAAAGACGACGAGTTCTATTTTATCTTCCTGCCGGAGGTACTCGGGCAGGTCGGTTTGGCTGAGTCCGTGGGTTTCCTGGACGATGTGTCGGGCTACATTGAGGGCGTATGCGCTTTCTATTTGTGGGTGATTCGGCAAGTTTTCTTCGATGGGTTGGTAGCGTCCGTTGAGCGCGAAGGCCTGTCCGTTTTTGCAGTGTATCTTGATTTCCGCAGCATAGACAGGTATGCCCTGATGAGTTTGGCGAAAGCTGAAATGCTGCATACCCAACTCATCGGTATTGCTGTGCAGCAGTTCAAAGCTCTCTTTTTCTGTGTCGAGCTGCATGGCTTTCGCATTTTGCTGCAGGAAAGCCAAGGCCTGTTCTTCGGCAGAAAGCCCTCGCTGGCTTGATGGTAATTTGCCTTTGATGAAAATGGGCAGGCCCTCTTCGTTGCGGGCCATGATGTGCATGTACCCTTGCGAGACGGGCCGCTGTAAAGTCGGCAGGGTTTGCACGAAAAAAGTTGATCCAGGAGCTTCGTAGCCCGTACGCCGCAAATCTACAGCTGGAACAAAATCTTCCGGCTTAAATCCGGTGGGTTGTACGTTTTCAGGGCGTTGAGGCTTGGACAGGTGTTGGGCCTCAGCCGGCATCCACAAACACAAAAAAACGAGAACCAAAGACAAAAGATGAATTCGTTTTTGCATGATGCGAGGTTTTTGTGGGGTTTAAATGCACACAGGGGAAGGTTTGATGAGAGCTGTTTGCCTCCCTCTGCTTTGGAGTTGGTTTACCATAAAAGTACAAGATGATGGTGCCTTGGGCAATAGCCTAAACCCTTTGGAAGGGCAAAAAACTAAACAAAGGTAAGCCTTTTGAAGCAGTCAAACAACTGGAGTCTTTCCTTATCCATGCTGCGCGTATCTTTGCAGCATGGATACAGCATTTGAAAACAGCCTGGCTTATGCCCGGAAATGCGATGAGCAAGACCCCTTGAGGGATTATCGCAAGCGGTTTTATTTGCCGAAAGGCAAAGACGAAAGAGAACTCATCTATTTGTGCGGCAACTCTTTGGGCTTACAACCCCGCACCGTAAAAGACGCCTTGCTGAGAGAGCTGGAACATTGGCGCAAGGAGGCTGTCGAAGGGCACTTTCGCGGCGAAATGCCCTGGATGTATTACCACAAGTTTTTGCAACCCCAAACGGCGCGTTTGGTCGGCGCTCGGGAAGAGGAGGTCGTGGTGATGAATACCCTGACGACCAATTTACACCTTATGATGGTTTCCTTTTATCGCCCCGAGGGAAAGCGGAACAAAATATTGGTCGAAGGCGGGGCCTTTCCCTCCGACCAATATGCGGTGGAAAGCCAGCTGAAGTTTCACGGCATAGACCCTTCCGAAGGATTGGTTGAA
>JALSKB010000069.1 GCA_026989035.1 Saprospiraceae bacterium
TCGGCTGTCAGGTGAATCTAGGGCAGTTTGCCAATGCAATGATTCAAACCACTTTTTTGTTTTTGATTCATCTGACGGTTAAGCGCATGGATATCTCGTATAGTTTACTGCCCAAGCTGCTGGCTGTGATGAGTGTGGGCATCGCTTTAAATGCAGCCATTATTGCTTTGAATTTTTATGTCTTTCAGCTCAGCTCCCGAGAGAAGGGCTTGTCCGATAATTCAAATTACGCCGCTTTCGGTATGGTTGTAGCATCTCTGTTTTTTTTATGGAAAATTATTCAAAACAAGTATCGGATAGGGTCGTTACGCACCTGGCTCTACTCCGCATTAGTAGCTTTTTTATTCGTGTCTATTTTGGCAACAGGATCTCGCACGGGTTTTTTGTTGTTTGTTATTTGCTCTTTTGTGTTCTTGTTTGTGCTTTCTGCTTCGGGTAAGCGATTTCAGCTTTTGCCATACCTGATTGTGGTGTCTGGCATTTTAATGAGTTCTTCCTCCTTTCGGGAAATGCTCAGGCGTACCATCATTTTTAATCGCTTGGAGCATGCAACAGAAGATGTTCGGGTGCCTTTGGCGAAAGCTGGTATGGAAGCTATTTGGTACAGCAAATTTATGGGCATAGGTGTGGCACAAATGATGGATCAAAAGAACTTTAAAAAATTCATGGCTCCGGTGAATATGCGTTTGGTTCGAGCTATCGAAAAGCGCAATAAGGGTTTGGGTTTGCACAATATGTATTTGGAGCTCACTGTGGAAACCGGTCTTTTAGGTATTTCTTTGTTTTTATTTTATTTGTATCGGGTTTTGGCTTATCAATGGCGTATGCTTCGAACTTCGGCTTACAGGGAAATTCACGAATTGCTTTTTGTTCTTTTTTTAGCTGCTCTATTGATGGCTTTGACGGGGAAGGGTATTTTAGGCGCCTTGTTTTGGCTTATGTACACCTTGGCTTCGGTTTATTTTAAAAAGGATGAGGAAACCGAGCAAGCCTGACCGTCCTTTTTTGTGTTTTGTACACATAGAAAAAGCCGGAGGGATTACTTTGCATGCGCTTTTGCACAAGTTGTTTTGGGCTTATGTCTCTCCTTCGCCCGCTTTTGGCGAGCACTTTTCAGCCGAGGACTTGAAAAAGCTAAAGCGTTTTTTTCCGGCTATGCGTGGTATAGGAGGGCATCGACTGGGCGTTTGGCAGAACTACGAATCGGTGATAGAGGAACCTTTGTTTTGCTTTACTTTCTTGCGAAATCCGGTACAGCGTTACCTCTCCCATCTCAATTGGCAACTGCATGTGAAGAAAAAATTCGAGAAACCTGAGGACTTTATTTCTTCCTCTTATTTTGACGATTTCCAGACCTATCGCATTGCCGGTGAGCGAAGCTTTTTCAAAGCCAGGCAGTTGATCAAAAGCCGATTTTCTTTTATAGGTCTTTTAGAGAAATACGATCGGTCTTTGTTGTTGTGGCGGGCTGCTTTAGGTCGGTCGGATTTGGATTTGCGCTATCAACGGGAAAATGTAAAGAACTATGGTTCTGCCACCATCCGCTTTGAAGATTTGCCGGAGCGGTTACAGCGCAAGGTGTTGAAAAAAAATGCACGGGACATGGATTTGTATCAATGGGTTTGTGAAAAAGTTTATCCGGAGCAAGAAGCGGTTTACGCGGGCAATTTGGACGAAGATGTCGAGGCCTTTCGGCAAAGGAATGCCAATTATCGCTATTCCCCGATTTACCCTTTGAAGCGCCGTCTGTCGAACGCCTTTGTAGCGCGCGTGCTGCAGCCTTTGATGAGTCGTTAAAGCTTTGCTTAAAAGTTTTTTCTGTGCGGATTTTGTTTGTAGGAGCATTTGGCGAAAGCCGGTCTGAAGAAGGTCATACGGGAGGTCAGCTTTTTGCCTGCAAATCTTTGCTGGCTTCTTCTTTGGGTAGTAAGTACGATTGGTCTCTCATAGACAGCATGGCATCTACGAATAAAAGGAGGCGGTTTCCGGAGCGTTTGCTGAAGGCCTTTCTTAGGGTGGTTTCTTTTGTCGTAAAATTGCCCCGAGCAGATGTCGTTTTGTTGTTTTCTTCTGCGGGGATGAGTTTTGCGGAAAAAGGGTTGATGGCTTTATGGGCCAAGCGTTTGGGGAAAGCTGTGATTTTTGCACCGCGTTCGGGCTTGATTGAAGATGAATTGGCTGTTCGGCCCGGGCGCAAGCGCTTTGTGGCTCGTGTTGTGCAGGCGGTAGATGTTCTGCTCTGTCAAAGTCCTTTTTGGGTAAAGTTTTACGGAGATATAGCAGGGGGGCAAACGGACAAATGCATCTGTTTGCCCAATTGGATTGATGCTGGGCCCTATATTGCAGATGCTCAAGAGCGGAAAAAGACTAAAGAAGATGGCCGTTTGCGGGTGCTTTTTTTGGGCTGGATCACGCGCAACAAGGGCGTATTTGATTTGATAGAACTCGCCGCGAAGCTGGGAGAAGATGCGCCGGATTTTTTTCTTGCGGGTGATGGTGAAGATATGGAGGCTTTGCGAGGGGCTATAGCTAAAAAAGGTGTGGGAGATCGCATCCACCTGCTGAGCTGGATTGATAGAGAGCAAAAGTTGGCCTGGCTGAAAACCTCAGATGTTTTTATCTTGCCCTCTTATCGAGACGGTTATCCCAACGCCTTGTTGGAGGCCATGGCTTCCGGCCTTGCTTGCCTCGCTTCGGAAACCGGTGGCATACGGGATATGATTCGCCATGGAGAAACGGGGCTGTTGGTCAAGCCCGGAGAGGTTGAGCAGATGGCAGAGGCGTTGCGTTTGTTGATGCGAGATGCTGCTTTGCGAAAGCGTTTGGGAGAGGCGGCTCGTGAGCAAGTTTTGCGCGAGAACAATTTATCCCGAGCTGTCGAACTGTTTGAACAGTTGTTCGCACAGCTCGGTAAAGATGAAAGTTTATGATGAAGATCCTCAGCGTGGTCGGTGCCAGGCCGAATTTCATGAAGGTTGCTCCTTTGCACAGGGCTTTTTTAAAAAGAGGAATTGATTCTCGCATCGTCCATACGGGGCAGCACTATGATGCTAAAATGAGCGAAGTCTTTTTCGAGCAATTGGGTTTGCCTCAGCCCGACCATTATTTGGGTGTGGGAGGAGGTACACATACGCAGCAGACGGCTCGCATCATGCTCAAATTTGAGGAGGTATTGTCAAGAGAAAATCCCGACTTGGTGTTGGTAGTAGGTGATGTCAACTCTACACTGGCCTGTGCCTTAGTGGCGGTAAAAATGCACTATCCGGTAGCCCATGTAGAAGCCGGCTTGCGCAGTGGTGATCCAAGTATGCCCGAAGAAATCAATCGCATCCTCACCGACCGGATTTCCGACTACCTCTTTGTTACGGAATACAGCGGTTTGGTTCATTTGGCAGAGGAAGGCGTAGCTCGGGATAAAACCTTTTTTACGGGCAATGTGATGATTGATTCCTTGGTGCACTTTCGTGAAAAAGTATCAAAAACAAGTGTTTTACAAGATTTGTCTTTGCTCCCTTCTGATTACGTCTTGATGACCATGCATCGCCCTTCCAATGTGGACCGTGAAGAGGGCTTGCGAGATATTTTGGAAATCATGCGTAGAATTGGCGTACACAAGAGGCTGGTTTTTCCCATGCACCCGCGTACGCGCAACAATTTTGAACGCTTTGGCCTCATGGCTGCCTTGCGGCAAATGGAACAACTGCTCATCATCCAACCGGTGGGGTATTTGGAGTTTTTACAGCTGATGCAACAGGCTTTTGCTGTCCTTACCGACAGTGGCGGTATTCAGGAGGAAACCACCTTTCTGGGTGTACCCTGTTTTACTTTTCGCAACAGTACGGAGCGACCCGTTACGGTGGATTTGGGTACCAATGTATTGCTTTCCGATTTGAGCCCCGATTCGGTTGAGAAAGCCTTTTCCCGTTTATTGGCTGGCGAGGTAAAGGCAGGGGTGGTTCCTCCACTTTGGGACGGGCATGCAGCGGAACGCATTGCAGATATCTTGCTCGAGCAGCCTGTACTTTCCACCTGATGTGCTACAATAGTTTTTCAACTTGGAGCTGGAGTTTCGGGCCGACTTTTTCCACGAGCTGAAATCTTTGGTTTTGCTTTTGCCAGAGGGCAGCGGCTTCTTGTCGGCTTTTGCCGTTTTTGTCCTTTTTGAGGATTCGATTTTCGACCAGGAGAAACAGACCATTTTCCGGAAGGACATCAAAAATGAGTTTCAAGGCTAGTCGAATGTGTTTTTGAGAGAAATAACCCGGGTTGAGCAAATTAGCCGCTTTGATGAGGGTGGGTTGTTCTTCCGTCCAGGGTTTTAGCATGTCGTGAGAGCGAATGTAGATTTGATCAGGGCGTTTATCTTGCTCTTTTTTGAGGCGAGGATGAATAAGTGGAATACTTGTTTTTAGGGTCGGATGTTTTTTGATTTTGTTCTCCATTTCTTTTATTCTTTTTCCATATAATTTTTGCGTGAGTGGAGAAAGTTTAGGGTAATAGACAAAGAAGGTGTCAGCGATGAGGATACACTCGTTTTGGCTGTTGAAAAAATAATATTGCTTACCTTTTTTGAGGCAGCTTACCGTCAAAAACCGATCGGTAACGTAATAGCGTTTGAAGCGAAAATCCAGGCTTTGCATCAATTCCAGGGAAGTGATGCCATCGGAGGCACCCAGTTCGAGGATGACGGTATCCGGAGGCAGGTTTTGTTGGCAGAGGAGTTCGTTGCTGAGGGCATGTCGTCCCGGGCGTGTCGTTTTGAAGGTGCCGCCGAGGTGGAAATTGGAAACGGCTTTGGAAAAATCCTTTTCCGAAAGTTTTTCGGTTTGTAGAAGGAGGCGGGGGTCTTTGCGCAGGTGAGCTCCGAGGAAGGAGCGCATCCAGCCGGGCCAAAAGCTGTCGTGAGGTTTTATGGGGAATTTCATGTAGTAAAGATAAGACAAGAGAATGTTTCAGCTCGTACAGGATTTAAAGCAAGGGAAGACGCGTTTGGAAGAAGTGCCTGTTCCGGCGCTTGAACCCGGGCACTTGTTGATTCGCACGCGTTATAGTCTGGTTTCGGCGGGTACGGAACGGATGCTGGTAGAATTTAGCAAGGCCGGTTGGTTGTCGCGGATTCGTCAGCAACCGGAGAAGGTACAAATGGTGTTGGATAAGATTCGCGCAGAGGGTTTGTTGCCTACGGTGGAAGCCGTTTTTGCCAAGTTGGGGCAACCTATGCCTATGGGGTATTCTCAAGTGGGGGTGGTGGAAGAAGTGGGAACAGGGGTAGAGGGTTTTCGTCCGGGAGATCGGGTGGTTTCCAACGGCCCTCATGCAGAATGGGTTTGCGTACCGAAAAACCTGGTTGCCCGCATACCGGATTCCGTGGACGACAAAGCGGCTGCTTTTACCGTTTTGGGTGCTGTGGGTTTGCAGGGGATTCGGCTTTTGCAGCCCACTTTTGGCGAAACCTTCTGCGTCATGGGCTTGGGCCTGGTCGGCTTGCTTACGGCAGAATTGTTGCTGGCTCAGGGTTGTCGGGTTCTCGGCATAGACTTGGATGAGAGGCGTTTGCATTTGGCGAAAGCCATGGGGGTGCTTCCTTGTAAGGCCGGAGGGGATGTCGATTTGCTCGCTTTTGCCGAAAGGCAAACCGGGGGCAGAGGTGTTGATGGAGTCATCATTACGGCTTCCGCCAAAAAGGATCGCATTGTACAGCAATCGGCTCAAATGTGTCGCAAGCGCGGGCGCATCGTGTTGGTCGGTGTCGTTGATTTGCAGTTGCGGCGTTCGGATTTTTACGAAAAGGAACTGAGCTTCCAAGTCTCCTGTTCTTATGGGCCGGGTCGTTACGACGTCAATTACGAGGAAAAAGGGCGGGATTATCCCCTACCCTATGTGCGTTGGACGGCTCAGCGCAATTTTGAGGCGGTTTTACAGGCTATGGCCGACGGCAAGTTGAATCCGAAGCCGCTTATTTCCCAGGTCGTGCCTTTTCAGCAGTATGCTCGAGTGTATGAGCGCATGGGCGACTCTTCCGTTTTGGCTTCTTTGCTGGAGTACTCGACTGAATCCGTGGTTTCTCCGCAGCGCTTGATTGCCTTGAAACCGCAGCCTGCATTTCCGGCAGAGGGCGGGTATTGTGCTGTGGTGGGCGCGGGCAATTACAGTTCAAGAGTGATTTTGCCTTTGCTGAAAAAAGCCGGTATGCCGGTGAAATATTTGATTAGTGCAGGTGGTTTGAACGCCACTGTGCTTGCGCGAAAATTTGGCATTCCCTATTCGGGCACGGATTACGAAGATGTGTTGAAAGACCCTGAAATCAAGTTGGTCGTGATTGCCACGCGCCATCATCTGCATGCCCCCATGGCTTTAGTTGCTTTACGAGCAAAAAAACACGTGTTTGTCGAAAAGCCTTTAGCCTTACACCTGCAGGAATTAGAAGCCCTGGAGAAAGAAGTTGCTCGGACAGGAAAGGCTTTGATGACGGGTTACAACCGGCGCTTTTCTCCTTTGGTGCGAAAGGTGAAATCTCTTTTGCCGGAAGGCTCGCCCAAGGTGATGGTAGCTTCTATGAATGCGGGTTTTATACCTGCCGATAGTTGGGTTCACGACCCGGATCAAGGGGGAGGACGCCTTTTGGGTGAGGCTTGTCATCTGATTGATTTGTTGTGCTTTTTAAGTGGAAGCCAAGTGGTGGAAGTCAAGGCTTCGGCCTTGGGAGATCGGCCCGACTCCACAACGGATACGGCTTCCGTTTTGCTCAAATTTGCCAATGGGGATTTGGGGAGCATACATTATTTTTCTACGGGCAACAAGGCTTATCCCAAAGAGCGTTTGGAAGTACATAGCGGTGGTAAAACCCTGGTTTTGGACAATTACCGCAAGCTCACCGCTTATGGATTTAAAGGCTTTCGGTCGGCTTCTTCGCGTTTGGATAAGGGGCAGGCCGAGCAATTTAGGCGATTGACGCGCTTTTTGAAAGAGGGCGGTGAACCTTTGATGGCTGTGGAGGAGGTTTTCCACGTGAGCAAGGTTAGTTTTCAAATCTTGGATGCTCTGTCATAAAATTTGATCGTATGCGCATATTGTTGCTTTTTGTCTTGTTTGGCCTTTTGTTTTCCTGTGAATTTAGAAAGCACACAAAGCAGGAGGAGTTGTCTTTTACAGAGCAGAAAAAAGCGGTTTTGGGGGGAGGCTATCCGTCAATTCGCCCCGAGGCTTGTCCGGGGTATTTGCCTCCCGGAGGTGCTTTTGTAGAAGTTGAGGGGGGTAGGTTTCCGCAAAGTGTGTACGGCAGCAATATGCGTATGTTGGATTTTCCGGAAGGCAAGCCTCCCCATACCTTGGCTGAGGTGCGCATCATCAGCAAGGAAGCGTTTTCCTCTTGGGAGGAAGCAGGCATCAACGATTTGCGCTTTCGTTATTTCCTCATTGAGCCGGGTGATTATCGGGATTGGGGGCCTTTGCCCTTGCGGCTTTCCGGCTCGGAGCGAGCCTTTCGCATTTTGCGCTATTACAATCCATCGGCTCGGGATCCTTATCACCCGCCCCATCCGGTTAAAATGGCCGGGGATTCCGACAGAGAAGTCCTTTTGGAGTCTTTTGTGTTTGAGGGAGCGGATTACTGGATTTTACACGGTTTGACGTTTCGGGGGCGGGCTTCCCGAAAGCGAGGTTTGCAGGGCGGTTTGACGAGTAAGATGAAGCCCGGATCGGATCACAACATCATTGATTACTGTCTTTTCGAGCGCTTTTTGGGCATAGCGGCTTTGCGCATTTTACAAAGCAATTACAATCTCATTCAGCGCTGCGTCTTCAGAAACAAGACGGAGGGTATAGGTGTGGATATGGGGGGCATTGTCATTAGTGCTCGAGCCGGGGGAGAATCCAGGGGCAACCACATTGTGGAGAACGAATTTTACAACCTCACGGATGCGGTGGGCTTGCAGTACAACCAGCCACGGAAGGGCAATCCGGAGTCTCGTGCTCAAACCGGAACTGTTCCGGCTACGGTCATAGAAAACAACGACATTTACATTGAGCCTCGTCTTTACAGAGAAAAGGAAGACGGAGAGTGGGCCTGTGCCGAAGATGGTCTGGACATCAAGGTGGGCGCCAAATCTGCCAAGCCCGAAGATCGGATTCTCATTTTGGGCAATCGCATTTGGGGCTTTCGGCCTACGGATCAGCGTTGCGGGGGCAGCGGCAGTACGGGGGTGGGCATTTTGCTTCACCGCCAAGCATCGAATGTTCTCATCAAAGACAACATCATTTTCAATACAGCTCAGGGCATCGTAGTCTTTGGAGAAAACCCCAAGAAGCCGGGTGAAAAGGTAGAAAACATCACCATTGAAAACAACCTGATTTACGACATACGCAGGGCGGTAGATCGCGAGCAAATGGGTTTGGCGTTGCGCCTGATAGCTCCTTGCACTTTGCGCTACAACACCGTTTGTAAAGCAGAAGAGTTGTTCTTTTTGCACGCCAGGCAAAGTGAGCATACATTGCGGTACAACCTCTTTAAAGACATCAAAAGGGCTTCGAGCCAACAAATTCCTTCGGGCTTGGTTGCCGAGGCCAATTTGTGGGTACGTGTTCCGGAGAAGGCCATTTTGCATCGGGGAGTTTGCGCTGATCGTGTATTGCCGCGAGAAGAAGCCCTTCCCTGGTGTGATTATGGTTTTTTCTGTCGCCGTTGGACCGGCCCGCAATTTATAAATCTCAAAGCCGTATTGCCGGCTGCCGATCACTTGCACGACTTTCTCCTTTCTTGTCCATGAGCTTTTTTAAAACAGCGGTTTCGCTTTGGCGATCTTTGGGCTGGAGAGGGCTCCTTTTTCGCCTGAGATACGAGTTGTCGAGGCGTTCCGGTTTGTTGCGATTTCGCTTTCCCTTCAATCCGCCTTTGCGTCGCTACATAGCATTAGAAGCCTGGCGAGCAGAGCGTCCCGCTTTTTTCTTTTCCTCTCGGGAGCAAGTAGAGGTTGGTTCCTTTTCCTTTGCCCGGGCGGAGGCTTTGGTGCGGGCTGCGCGTTCCGGGCGTTGGTTGTTTTTTTCCGGGCTTTGGTTTGAGTTGGGTTATCCTCCGGATTGGTTGCTCAACCCTTTGTCCGGATTTCGATACGATGTCAAACGGCATTGGACGAGGGTGTCGGATTTTTCCGAGGAAGCCGGCGACATCAAGTTTGTGTGGGAGCTTTCGCGTTTTTCCTGGCTGGGTGCTTTTATTCGTTGCGATTATCATGGAGGGCAGGATTTGGGGGAGGAAGTTTTTTCACTTTTGGACAATTGGATGGATACCAACCCCCTCAACGCCGGTCCACAATATCGCTGTAGTCAGGAGATCGCTGTGCGCGTGATGAACTGGACCTTAGCTCTTTACTACTATACGTGGCATCCCATGCTGACTCAAGATCGTTTTGATCGCATTTTACATTATTTGTACTGGCAGCTGGATCATATCGAAAAGAATCTGGATTTTTCGCGTCATGCCGTGCGCAACAACCACCTTATGGCAGAAAGTCTTTGCTTGTATGTTGGAGGTGTACTTTTTCCTTTTTTTTCCAGGGCTTCCATTTGGCGAAAGCTGGGAAAAGAACAATTTGAAAAAGAGATTTTGTACCAGATTGCTGAAGACGGCAGTTATTTGCAGCACTCTCATAATTATCATCGGGTAGTGGTTCATCTTTTGTGTTGGTATCTGCGTTTACACGAGTTGCACGAAAAAGAAACTTTGCCCAACAATTTGCGTCATCGCATGGAGAAAACATTGGATTTTCTCTTGTCTTTTATGGATGAGTCGTCCGGTCGTTTGCCTCAGTATGGAGCTAATGACGGGGCTTTGTTTTTTCAATTGGCCGATGCGGAGTATTCCGATTTCAGGCCGCAGTTGTACGCCTTGGCTATGGCTTTGGGGCGTTCGGCTCCACAAACGGAGGAAGCTGCCTGGCTGGGTTTTAGACAGCCTGAGTTTCTAAAAGACATTGAGTTTTCTTTGCCTTCTTTGCGAGCTTTTCGGCAAGGGGGCTTGTATCTTTTGCGAGAAAAAGACAGCATGACGGTCTTGCGCTGTGCTTCCTTTCGGCATCGGCCTGCACAGGCCGACAATTTGCACTTGGATATCTGGTTTCGCGGGCAAAATGTTTTTGGTGATGCCGGCAGCTATCTCTACCACACGGATGAAAACCGGATTCTTTATTTCAACGGCACGCTTTCACACAACACCATCAGCTTGGGTGGCGAGTCGCAGATGCAGAAGGGGCCTCGTTTTGTTTGGCATCATTGGACGCGCGCTTTGCGTGCCCATTGGCGGGAAGAAGAGGACGCTTTTGTTTTTGAAGGGGAGATAGCGGCTTTTGCACATGTGCACAAGGGCATTCGGCATTTTCGTCGGCTGCGGAAATTTAAAGAAAAGACTTGTTGGGAGATCGAAGATGTAGTGGAGCATCGCACTTCTCTTCCCTTGCGGCAGCTCTGGCATCCGTTGAGTTGGCCCATGTCGGGTTGGGAAATAAGTGCTGAAGATGCTGAGGGCAAGCCCTTGCGGCCTGTGGAGACAGTGGGTTGGTATGCTCCCACTTACGGTTTGGAGCACGCTCGGAAAGCCTTTTACTTTGAAACGCACACTTTTCGTATCAAAACGCTGCTCTTTTTTGAAGAGGAGTCGATTTGCTGACGATGTGTTTGTGGGTTTATTGTGAAAATTCTTCTTATACATCAGAATTTTTTAGAGCCTGAAGATGGCGGAGGTTCCCGCTTCAACGAAATGAGTCGTTTGTGGGAAGAAGCCGGGCATGAGATAACGGTTTTGGCGGGCATGATTCACCATGCTACGGGGCACAAGCCCGAGCGATACAGAGGCAAATACACTTACGTAGATGTTTTGTCGGATAGAAGGCGTGTAATTCGCTGTCATGTGGCAGCTGTGTATGCAAAGGGTTTTGCCGGGCGTTTGTGGGGTTACTTTTCTTTTGTTTTTTCGGCTTTGTATGCGGGTTTGTTTCGGGCCGGTAAGGGTTATGATGTGATTTTGGCTACTTCGCCTCCTCTTTTTACGGGTATTACGGCGCGTTTACTGTCGATTTTGAAGCGGGTTCCCATGGTTTTTGAAGTTCGGGATTTGTGGCCGGAGTCGGCCATAGACACCGGGGTCTTGCGGAACAAGTTGGTCATTCGATGGGCTTATGCTTTGGAGGCGTATTTGTACAGACATGCCGTTTTGGTTAGTGTGTTGACACCGGCCTTTCGGCAAATTTTAATAGAGCGCAAGGGCATAGCAGAGGCTAAGATTCTCTTGTTGCCCAATGCAGCGGATTTTAGTTTGGCCGAAAGGGCTGCTTTGGGGTTTGATCGGCTTGCCTTTCGACAAAAACAGGCATGGGAGGGCAAGTTGGTTTTTATCTACGTGGGGGCTCACGGTGTGGCGAATCACCTGATGCAGTTGATTGATGCTGCCGAGCAATTGCAGCGAGAAGAAAAAGTGCTGTTTGTCTTGGTGGGTGATGGTATGCAAAAGCCCGCTTTGCAGGCGGAAGTCAAGCGCAGAAATTTGCACAATGTGCAGTTTGTTTCCTCTGTGCCCAAATCCGAAGTCTTTCACTACATCCTCGCTGCGGACTACGGTTTGTCTGTGTTGAAGAAGTGTGAAACGTTCAAGACCATTTACTCCAACAAGACTTTTGACTACATGTCTTGTAAAAAGCCCGTCTTGCTTTTGATCGACGGTGTCTCTCGCGAATTGATAGAAACGGCCCGTTGCGGTTACTATGTCGAACCGGAGAATACGGAAGCTTTTGTGGCATTGGTGCACCGTTGCTTACTCGAAACGGAAGAAAACCGGCGCCGTATGGGGGAGTCCGGTTATCGCTATGCCAAAGCGCACTTTGACAGAGAGGTTTTGGCTAGGAACTATATCCGAGCCTTGGAAGCCGTGTTATCTGCTCGGATGAAAAGGTGCTGATTGGGTTTGCTTGCTAACTGCCTGCAAGATTTCAAAATACTTTTGTTTTGAACTAAATTCCAACATCATGAAAAAACTTTGCATCATCGGAACCGGCGGCTTTGCCAAGGAAGTTCTTTGGTTGATTCGCGATTTGGGGCGCATGGAGGAGGTGGTTTGTTTTATGGAGCCTGAAGAGATTTGGCAGGAGCGCGAGATACTGAGCATACCCGTTTGGTCGCAGTCGCGTTTTGATGCCGAAAAATACAAGGCTACCATTGCCATCGGCAACTCCAAAATCAGAGAAAAGGTCGTGCAGCAATTGCCGGCGGATACGGAGTACGAAACCTTGATTCATCCGGCAGCACATGTAACGCCCTGGGTAGAAATTGGCGAAGGCTGTATCATTGGAGCACAGAGTATTGTTACCTGTGATGTGGTGTTGGGTAAGCATGTGCATTTGAACTGTTTGACAACTGTTGGACACGATTGTGTGATTGGAGATTACACCACCACTACAGCAGCGGTAAACATCAGTGGAAGTTGTCGGATAGGGCGTCACACTTATTGGGGGAATGGTGCCACCATCAAGCAGGGTTTAGAGGTTTGCGATGAGGTGGTTGTGGGCATGGGGGCTGTGGTTACAAAGAGCATAACGGATCCGGGTATTTACGTGGGCATGCCCGCTAGAAAATTGGAGAAGTGAGTTTGCCGAGACGGGTGAGGTCAGCTGTGCCAGCTGCTCAAGCACTCCGTGTTTTTAATTGTTTACAAACTTCAACTACCCGAATCACTTCGCTCCGGATATATACCCATGTCGAAGTGGTTTGAGAGGCGTCAGGCCTCCCCAACGCCCTGTCTATTTGTCCGTTTACAAATCGCAAATATCCCAAGCCGCTTTGGTTTGCTTGGGTGTAAAACACGTAATTTATGCAAGAGAAAAAAGTTTTGGTAACCGGTGCAGCCGGCTACATTGGTTCGGTTTTGTGTCGCCAGCTGTTGGATGTGGGCTTTTCTGTTCGAGCTTTTGATTCCTTGAAGTGGGGCGGGGAGGCCCTTTACGACTTGTTGCCCCACTCATCTTTTGAATTTATGCGGGCTGATGTTCGGGATAAAGAGGCAGTGGATCGGGCTTTGGACGGCATTTGGGGCGTGGTTCATTTGGCAGCCATTGTGGGAGATCCGGCTTGCGCTAAATACTCGGAAGAGGCCATGGAGGTGAATCGGGATGCTACGCACGCTCTTTTTGACCTTTGCGAGCGCAAAGGCATAGCTCGTTTTATCTTTGCTTCGACTTGCAGCAATTACGGCAAAATGCCGGACCCGAATGCTTTTGTCGATGAGGAGTCGGACTTGCGCCCGGTATCTCTATATGCTGAGTTGAAGGTAGAGTTTGAGGATTATCTGCTGAATAAGTGCCGCAGCTACGACATGTGTTCCACTTCTCTGCGTTTTTCCACCGTGTACGGTTTTTCACCACGCATTCGCTTTGATTTGACGGTGAATGAGTTTACGCGCAACTTGTCTTTGGGCTTGGAGCAGGAGATTTGGGGCGCTCAATTTTGGCGTCCTTATTGTCATGTGGACGACCTGGCGCGTTCCGTGGTTTTGGTGCTGCAATCGGAGGAAGAGAAAGTAAGGGCTGAGGTTTTCAATGTAGGAGATACTAAGGAGAATTACCAAAAGGGCATGATTGTGGAGGAGATTCTCAAGATTTTGCCCGATTCGAAAATCAAGTACGTTGAGAAGAGTGAGGACCCTCGCGATTATCGCGTCAATTTCGACAAAATAGCCGGTGAATTGGGTTTTCGCATCAGCAAAACCGTGCCTGATGGGATTCGGGAAATTCACAAATTGATGCGCTCGGGCATTTTGTTAGATCCGTTTAGCTCGAAGTTTCGGAATATTTAGTGTGGGGAAGGCAGGGTTGAGCTTTGTGAATTCATCCTGTTTTCAACTTTCCTGCCCTACTCCTTTTGCTTCGGGCACGATGAACTATACTCGTTACGAAGTGGTTTGGGAGGCATTAGCCTCCCAAACTCCCTACCTTTTATTCCTTTGCGAGTTGTAAATATCCCACACCATTTCGGTTTAGGTACAAAACAATTGTTATGCTTCTTTTGTCAGGGCCGAATCTTTCCGGCAACGAATGGAAATACGTCAAAGACTGCTTAGACAGCGGTTGGGTGTCTTCGGTGGGTAGTTATGTGGGCGCTTTTGAGGAGGCGGTAGCTCATCAGGCGGGTTGTCGTTTTGGCGTGGCTACGGTTAGCGGTACGGCTGCTTTACATCTGGCTTTGTTGTTAGCCGGCGTGCAAAGAGGTGATTACGTGATTTTGCCCAACATTACCTTTGTGGCATCGGCCAACAGTATGCGCTACTTGGGAGCCGACCCTTTGTTGGTGGATGTCGATGAGAAGACTTGGCAGATGGACTTGGATTTGCTGGAGGAGTATTTGGCGGAAGCCTGTGAACTTCGATCAGCTGGTTTGTACCACAAGGCGGATGGGCGGCGGATTTCGGCCGTTATGCCCGTGCACGTTTTGGGTCAGATGGGCGACATGCCTCGCTTATGTCGTTTGGCGGAAGCCTATGGCCTAAAAGTGGTTGAGGATGCCACTGAGGCTATGGGTTCTTTTTTTGCCGGAAGGCACAGTGGCAGCTATGGCTTGATGGGTTGTTTCAGTTTTAATGGAAACAAGATCGTTACCTGCGGAGGTGGCGGGGTTTTGGTTACGGACGATGAGGGCTTGGCGCGTCGGGCTAAGCATTTGACGACACAGGCCAAGGCCGATCCACAGCGCTATTTTCACGATGAGGTAGGGTTCAACTATCGTTTGGTGAATGTTTCGGCAGCTATTGGCCTGGCGCAGATGGAGCAGTTGGAAGGTTTTGTCGAGAGAAAGCGGCAGATAGCGACTGAATACATGAAGGCTTTGGAAGGCGTGGGCGACATCGGTTTTCAGCAAGTGGTTGAGGGTTCACAGCCCAATTGGTGGCTTTTTACTGTGGCTACCCGCCGCCAGGAAGTGCTGTTGTCTGCGCTGCGGGCAGTAGAAATTCAGGCTCGACCTTTGTGGGTTCCGATGAACCGCTTGCCCATGTACGCGAACTCGCCTTATGTGCAGCGGAACGATCGCTCGGCTTTTGTCCATGCACGTTGTTTGAGCCTGCCCTGTTCTACGGATCTCTCTGCCTCGGATTTGCTCAGGGTAGTGGAGGTGATCCGAAAGGCGTACTGAGGCTCAGCCTGTCTTTTTTTTGTTCATGTGTTTGCTGAGGGCCTGCGGCCGGGGCGGAAAATCTTTGAACCATTTGTAGATGAGCAGGTTGGAGGGCCATATCAGGGAGATGGCCGTGAGTAGGATGAGTTTGAGGTCTGTCCACAAGCCCCCATGCCGGCTGTACCAGCTTTCCACTTCGCCCTTGTAAGGCATGATGACGTTTTTATAGAAGACTTTGGGCTCCATGTCGGATTGACTGACGAAGCGCTGTTCGTCGCGAAAGACGATGGAGCCTGCGCCTGTGAGGCCCGGGCGCACCCTGCTGATTATCCTTTGGGCTTCTTTCGAATAGTGAGCGAAATCCGCAGGCACCAAGGGCCGCGGTCCCACCACGCTCATATCTCCTTTGATGACATTGATGAGTTGAGGCAGCTCGTTGAGTTTGCTGATGCGCAGGATGCGTCCGACGCGCGTTACGCGCCAGTCGTTGCGCAAGGTGATGGTTCCATGGCCGAGCTGTTCGCTGTTTTCGATCATGGTGGTGAACTTCCAGATGAGGAAGGGCTTTCCGCCATAGCCTGTACGCTTTTGCAGGTAGAAGACCTTGCCGCGCTCGGTGATGAGGAGCACCAGGCTGATGAGCAGGAAAAGGGGCAGGCTGAGCAGCAAGAGCGTGCCGGCGAGGAAGAGGTCGAGGAGTCGCTTGGAGAGGTTGTGCTTCATAGGGCTAAGATAGTGATCTGCGGGGAGCTGTAGGGTCTGCGGGTTGACACCCTTCTTCTGCGGGTTGACACCCTTTTTCTGCGGGTTGACACCCGCAGTTACTAGGGGGGTGGTCTTTTTTTCTGCGGGTTGACACCCGCAGTTACTAGGAGTGTGTGTGGTTTTTGCGGGTTGACACCCGCAGTTACTAGGAGGGGTGGTCTCTCTGCGGGTTGACACCCGCAGTTACTAGAGTTTGTGTATCTTTGCAGCTTGACTTGGGTGTAGTCCGCTCTGCAGCTTTTGTACAAAGGGGATTTGATATAGGGTTGTTTTGGGAGGTTTTGCAACGCAAAACCTGTGGTTTTGGATTGTGCCTGAGAGCGGTTTTTGGTTGGTGAGAGATGCAATGTGCTTGCGACACATTGTCGGCGGAGCCTTGTTTTTTTTGTGCGTAAAAGGAGCTATTTCTTAGGTTGGATGAAGTTTGTTTTATGAAGCAATTTCTTCTCATTGGGGCGGCAGGCTATGTAGCTCCGCGGCACATGCGTGCCATCAAAGAAACGGGTAATCGCTTGGTGGCGGCTTACGACCCCTTTGATTCGGTGGGGGTGATTGACAGCTATTTTCCCGAGGCGGATTTTTTCGTGGAGTTTGAGCGCTTTGATCGCCATGTGGAGAAGTTGAAGCGCAACGGGCAGCGCATAGACTACGTCAGCGTGTGTTCGCCCAATTATCTGCACGATGCCCACATACGCTTTGGCCTGAGGCATGGGGCCGATGTGATTTGCGAGAAGCCGGTAGTGCTCAATCCCTGGAATCTGGATGCCTTGCGGCAAATAGAGGCCGAAACGGGTGGCCGGGTGTACAACATTTTGCAGTTGCGCCTGCATCCTTCGGTAGTTGCTCTGCGCAAAAAGGTACAGGCTGCTCCAGCCGATAAAGTGTATGAATTGGATTTGACCTACATCACTTCACGCGGTAAGTGGTACTACACTTCCTGGAAAGGAGATTTGCAAAAATCGGGCGGCATAGCTACCAACATAGGCGTGCACTTTTTTGACATGTTGGGCTGGGTTTTCGGTGCCTTTCGGCAAATGCAGGTGCACATACATACCCACGATCGCGCGGCGGGCTATTTGGAGTTTGAGCGTGCCCGCGTGCGCTGGTTTCTGAGTACGTCTTATGAGACCCTGCCGGAAGAAGTCAAGGTGCAGGGCTTGCGCACATATCGCTCGATTCGCCTGGAGGGCGAGGAGTTTGAATTCAGCGGAGGTTTTACCGACTTGCATACTCGCAGCTATGAAGACATCCTCTCCGGAGGGGGCTTTGGCTTGGAAGATACGGCACAGGCCATCCGCATGGTGTATGAGATACGTCGGGCCGAGCCGCTTGGGCTGCAAGGGGAGTATCATCCGCTGGCGCGGCTGCCGCTGACGCGGCATCCGTTTGCCGCGGGGCCGCGGGAGCCGCGGGTTGACACCCGCGGTTACTAGGGTGTCTGTGGTGTCTGCGGGTTGACACCCGCAGTTACTAGTACTAGTGCTACTGAGATATGCCGAGTTATACAGAGTTGTATGTACAGTTGGTGTTTGTTACCAAGTGGAGGCAGTGTTTGATTGCGGAGGAGTTTAGGCTGGATGTGCAGGAGCACATGAAGCGCGTAGTGGAGCACTATAAGTCTAAGTGCCTGGCCGTTTATTGTAATCCGAATCATACGCACATTTTGGTGAGTCTAAACCCGACTGTGGCTGTTTCACACATGGCCAGGGCGATGAAGGCACATGCTTCAAAGTGGATTAACAAAAACGAGCTGACGGCAAAGCGCTTTGTGTGGCAAAGGGGGTATGGAGCTTTTTCGTACTCCAAGTCAAGTCTTAAAAACGTTATTCGATACATCAACAGGCAGGCGGAACACCACCGCAAAAAAACCTTTAAAGAGGAGTACCTGGCTTTATTGAAGGAGTATTCCCTTCCTGCAAATCCGGATTGCCTTTTCGATTGGCCTGAATAGTTGGCGAGGAGAGGAGACTTGGAGTTATTGCGCTGAACAGTTTTTTCGAGTTTGGGTATAAAGCAGTTCTCTCAGCCCGTGACCTTTAGAGCTTAGGGTACAGACTAAAAAAGAGCATGAAGATTCTCATTACGGGTGGAGCCGGCTTCATCGGATATCATTTGGCGAAAGCCCTAATCAAACAAGGTGATGAAGTCCTGGCGCTGGACTGTATCAACGACTACTACGACCCGCAGTTGAAGTACGACCGCTTGGCCGATTTGGGCATCGAACGAGAAGCCATAGTCGAAGGAGGTTGCGTGCAGGGAAACAAATACCCGAACTTTCGCTTCGTCTATATGGCCTTGGAAGATGAAGGAGGCATGCAAAAGCTCTTTGCCGATGAGGGCTTTGATGTGGTGGTCAACCTGGCTGCACAGGCCGGCGTGCGTTATAGCCTGACCAACCCCATGGCCTATGTCAAGAGCAACATGTTGGGCTTTGCCCATGTGTTGGAAGGCTGCCGCCACAACGGCGTTCGGCACCTGGTCTATGCCAGCAGCTCCAGCGTGTACGGGCTGAATGAGCAGATGCCTTTTTCTACCTCGGACAATGTAGATCATCCCATTTCGCTCTATGCTGCCAGCAAAAAGGCCAACGAACTGATGGCCCATACCTACAGCCATCTCTATGGCCTGCCGACCACCGGCTTGCGCTTTTTTACCGTCTATGGCCCTTGGGGCCGCCCCGATATGGCGCTCTTCCTCTTTACCGAAGCCATGCTCAAGGGCGAAGCCATCCAGGTCTTCAACCGCGGAGAGATGATGCGCGATTTCACCTACATCGACGACATCGTCGAAGGTGTGCGTCGCGTGATCGGGCATTTGCCGAAAGGCAACCCAAATTGGAACGGTAAAAAGCCCGACCCCGCCAGCTCCCGGGCGCCCTACAAAATTTACAACATCGGCAACAGCGCCCCCGTTAAACTGATGGATTTTATCCGCGCCATTGAAGAAGAACTGGGCATCGAAGCGCAAAAGAACTTGCTGCCCATGCAGCCCGGCGACGTAGCGGCTACCTGGGCCGATGTGGATGACTTGGTCGAAGACCTGGACTACAAGCCCCAAACCTCAGTCAGAGAAGGCATCAAAGCCTTTTTAGACTGGTACAGATGGTATTTCGATAAGTGATTTTGTCGGCTTCTTCATCTAAAGAAGCTTTGAAGTGTTACCTCTTAAAAGAAGCTGTGTCAAAAGGGTAAACCAGCGTGATGAATTTCTTCAAAAGAGCAACCCCATTAGGTGATTTTTCTTCCATAGCTTTAGATGTACACTCTCATTTGCTACCGGGCCTGGACGACGGAGCTAAAGACTTCCCTATGGCTGTGGAGATGGTTGCCGGCCTGAAGGAATTGGGCTTTCGCAAATTGGTAACTACGCCACACATCTACAAGGAGTATTACCCCAATACCCGCGATGAAATTCTCCGGCAGGGGGAGGCCCTCAACAAAGCCCTGGTGGCGGCAGGTGTCGATCTGGAAGTGCAACCCTGTGCGGAATACTACTTAGACGAACACTTCGACGAACTCCTGGAAAAAGACGAACTGCTCAGCTTTGGCGGCGACAAAAAATACGTCTTGGTCGAAGCTTCTTTTTTCGGCCCGCCGGCCCGCCTGGAAGAGCAAATTTTCCGAATGCGCACCAAAGGCTATACACCGGTATTAGCCCATCCGGAACGCTATATGGTCTGGATGAGCAAGCGCTGGCAGCTGCAGCGCCTCAAAGACCTGGGCTGCTTGCTCCAACTCAACCTCCTGTCACTGGTCGGCTATTACGGCAAGGAAATCAAAAAACAAGCCCGCAGCTTTGTCAAACAGGGCCTGATCGACTTCTATGGCACCGATGCCCACGATCCACGACATGTCGAAATGCTTAAAGAATGGGTGAAAAGCGCTGAAAGCAGTATTTTGGCCCAGGTGCATGGGGTGAGAGCTAAAGGGTAAATATTCTCGTCGTTAAAGAAAGCCTTTACATAGGCTGGAAGTTTGTATCTGATATTGTGAAAAACGAGCTGTTGGAGTCTAAAAAATACCGATGAAGAATTTTCTATACTTATTTTTTGTTTTTTCCCTTTTTACTTTCCTAACCGGTTGTGTGCACTATCGCGATATCGTTAATTTCAATGAAGGCGAGCACTTTCCGGTACAGCAAGACAGCATCGTAGCTGATTATCGCCTGCGGGTGCAGCCCGACGACATCCTCTACATCGGCGTGCACACCGTGCCGCCGGAGTTGGCCCGCCCCTACAACCTGGTGCAAACCAATGCCTCGGGGGGCAACTCCTCCCAAAACACCCTCTTGGGCTATTTGGTCGCTCCCGACGGCAGCATCGACATGGTAGGCGTAGGGCCGTTGTCGGTAGGCGGGCTGACTCTGGAAGAAGTGAAAAGCTTGGTCGAGCAGCAGCTGAGCGCTTATTTGAAAGACCCGGTGGTGGATGTGCGCTTTCTCAACTTTCGCATCACGGTGCTGGGCGAGGTCAGCAAACCGGGCACCTTTACCTTCCCGCAGCAGCGGGTAACCATCATGGAAGCCCTCGGCATGGCCGGCGACATCACCCAGTTTGGCAGTCGCGACAGCATCCTCGTGGTGCGCGAATCGGCCGGCCGGCGCGAGTACGGCTACCTCAACCTACACGATCGCAAAGTCTTTGAATCGCCTTACTTCTATCTCAAACAAAACGACTTGGTTTACGTGCAACCCACCAAAGCCAAGATGACGGTGGTTTCCGACCCCGCCCGACGCATCTCGCCCTGGCTGGGTATCGTCTCTTCACTGACTTTACTGGTTTTGACATTGAGCAGTTTGTAGCCCCCCTCCATTTCCCTGTAGAGGTGTTTTGCCTCTCTACCAGCTTTATGACGCGATAAAATATTCTATGCAGCCTGAAACCTTTTTTATGGAGGAGGACAAGCCCCTTGACCTGAGACGGTACCTGGGTTTGTTGCTTCGTTTTTGGTATTTGTTTGTCATTATTCCCGCCTTGGCCTTTACCATTGCCTGGCTCTATCTGCGCTATACGCCCAAAACGTACGAGGTGCACAGCACGGTTTTGATCAAAGGAAGTGAGGAGGGTTCCGTCAGCGATTTGACCGAGGAAGTCGCCTTTAGCGATTTGGGCTCGGGCCTGCTGTCGAGCAGCATCAATCTCGAAAACGAGATGCAGATTCTCAAGTCTCGCAGCTTGATGAAGGCCGTGGTGGATTCCCTGAACCTGAACGTCCAGTATCTGATCGAAGGCCGCATAGCCGAAAGCGAGTTGTACGGCAACAGTCCGGTTGTTCTGGATTCCTTTCATTTGCCGGAAGGCAAAAAGTCTTTGAAATTTCGCCTGCACATTTGGGAAGACGATAGCTACAGCCTATACCCCTACGGAGGGGACGTGGGCCCCCAGCAAGAGGCTGTTAAACGGCCTTTCGGCAAATGGAGTGAGTTTGGGGAAGGGCGCTTTCTCTTTCGCAGGCTGCAGGGCGAACACATTTCGAATTACAAAGATTTGGTGGTCGTCATTCGAGACCCGGAGCAGGTGGCTCAGCAATATGCCGGGCAATTGGGCGTCAAAAGGCGCGAGTATTCCTTTGTCCTGGACTTGAGTATGCGCGATTTTGTGCCTGAAAAAGCGGTGGATATCCTCAATCAGCTGTATGTAGCTTACGACATCGCTGCCCGCGAGGACAAGAACACGGTGGCGCGCAACACCCTGAATTTTGTGGAAAACAGGCTTCGCATCTTGGCCCGGGAGCTTTCGGCTGTGGAGGGCGACGTGGTTTCTTTCAAGCAACAACACGGGGTAACCACGCAGGTAGAAGCCAATGTAGGCATGATGCTGTCTCAACTGCAGGAATTTGACCAGCGCTTGTCCGAGTTGGATTTGCAGCGCGAATTATTGGATCGCATGGAGGGGGTGTTGCGCGAAGGCGGACAAAAATTTGAGGTTTTGCCAGCGGCTTTCAGCTTTGACAACCAGGATTTAAATGCCTTGATAGCGCAGTACAATCAAGGCGTTTTACAGCGCGACAGGTTGTTGCAGGGGAGTACGGGCAGCAATCCGGCGGTAGAGGCTTTGACACAAGAATTGAAAAAATTGCACGGCTCCTTGCTGGAAAATCTCGCCTTGGTGCGAGAACAATTGGATGCGCATGTTCGGCAACTGCAGCGCAAGGCTGCCGACTTGATGGCTAAGGCGCATTCCATCCCTCGGGTAGAACGCGATTTGTTGCAGATTGAGCGCCAGCGCAGCATCAAGGAAAACCTCTTTCTCTACCTTTTGCAAAAGCGGGAAGAGTCGGCTTTGTCGCTGGCCGTTACGGCTTCCGATTTTCGCATCGTGGATCCTCCGGCGCGTTTCCAGGCCAAGGTGATCAAACCGCAAAAAGCCGTGGTTTATGCCCTGTCTCTGCTATTGGGCCTGGGTCTTCCCGTGCTTTTTATCTTTCTGACAGAGCTGTTTAACAACAAGATACAATCCGAAGAAGATGTTACCAGCCGCACGGGCGTACCGGTTTTGGGCAAGCTGGCAGAGTCGAAAAAGAAAAAGTTTTTGGTCGTGCGCGAAAAGAGCCGCTCGGCCATAGCAGAAATGTTTCGCCTGCTGCGCACCAACCTCAACTTTCTTTTGCCGGAAGGCAAGCGACAGGTCCTGTTGGTGAGTTCGGGCACCTCGGGCGATGGCAAGACCTTCGTCTCGGCCAATCTGGGCATGAGCCTGGCCCTTTCGGGCAAACGAACGGTATTGTTGGGCATGGATTTGCGCAAGCCCAAGCTTTGTGCCAACCTGGTGGGTGAAGGCAGCTGCCCGCCTAAAGGCCTGACCAACTACCTCATCGGAGAAGCTGCCGTGGAGGAAATCGTCTATCCGCTTTCCGATATCCACCCCAACTTGTTTCTCATTCCCTCGGGGCCGCAACCTCCCAATCCGGCCGAGCTGCTGATGCAAAAAGAGAAAATGGAGGCTCTCTTTGCCTACTTGCGCACCACATACGAGCTTGTCATCATCGATACTCCGCCGGTGGGCATGGTGGCCGACCCCCTCCTGCTGAAAGACTATATCGACGGCACCCTCCTCATCGTCAGAGATGGCTATACACCCAAAGAAGTGCTCAAAACCATAGACGAGATCTACACCAACAAAAAACTGCCCCATCCGGCTATCATCATCAACGGGATCAAGGCTCAAAGGGGCTATGGTTATGGCTACGGCTACGGCTACGGAGATGGCTATGGCTACTACGAGCAGGGAACGTGATCGACGTGACGAACGTGATCGACGTGACGGACGTGACGGACGTAATGAGCGTGACGGGCGTAACCTACAGCAACGAGAACCACGACGATCACGTTCATCACGATGATCACGTCTAAAAATGAAAAGCCACAAAGACCTGGATGTGTGGAAACTTTCGATGGAGTTGGTTTATTCCATTTACACCACGACGCAGGGGTATCCCAAAGAAGAGGTTTACGGGCTCTCATCACAAATCAGGAGGTGTGCAGTTTCAATACCCTCCAATGTGGCCGAAGGTGCAGCACGACAGAGCAGAAAAGAATTTACTCATTTCCTGCATATCGCACTGGGGTCTTGTGCAGAATTGGAAACACAATTGCTCATTGCAAAGAATCTTGGCTATCCATCCCAGGAGGAGCTCTTCGAAAAACTTGTCCGCATCAGATTTATGCTCCTCGGACTAATCCGGAAAGTATCGGAAGCGTGATGAACGTGATGAACGTAATGAGCGTGACGGGCGTAACCTACAGCAACGAGAACCACGACCATCACGTTCATCACGATGATCACGACGATCACGTTCATCACGATGATCACGACGATCACGACCCTCTAACAAGATGATAAAATCCAAAGAAACAAGGCTGGAACCCAAGTCCACGGCACCGACTACGCTGGTCATTGAACCAAACCGGCACTGGCAGTTGGAAGCCTGGAAGGAGCTGATTAGGTATAAGGACCTGCTGTATTTCCTGGTTGTACGGGGCATCAAGGCACGCTATGCCCAATCCGTTCTGGGGGTGAGCTGGGCCATCATTCAGCCGTTATTCACTACGCTGGTGTTTACGGTTATTTTTGGCAACTTGGTCAATGTGAGTTCTGATGGTACGCCCT
>JALSKB010000070.1 GCA_026989035.1 Saprospiraceae bacterium
CGAGTAAAATACTGTGGCCGGAGCCGGATAAACTTCAAACTTTCCTCTTATGAAGTATTTTTTTTCAGCACTTGTCGTTTTGCTCTTTGGAGCTTGCATCAATCCGCCGGATTATCCGATAGAGCCGCAGATTAAATACGTTTCCATGAGCCGCAATACGCTGGTTCAGGGGCAGGGGCCCGAAGACACCACCTACATCACCATCAGCTTTACCGATGGCGATGGCGATATCGGACATTTTAAGGAGGGTAGTGATGAGCAAGAAGTCGATTTGTTTCTCACCGATTTGCGCACGGGTGCTCAGGCTGAGCATTTTATCATTCCCTTTGTGCCGGAGTTGGGTGCGGGCAACGGCATTTCCGGCGAAATCACTATGCGTCTTTTGACGACCTGCTGCATTTTTCCCCCCTGGGTAACGGATGCCGCTCTGCCCTGTGAAGCATCTCAACAGTATCCGGTAGATACCCTTCAGTATGAAATTTACCTGATAGATCGCGCCGGTCATGAGAGCAATCGCATTACCACCGAACCCATTTACCTGCTTTGTCAATGAATCATTTGCAGAACGAAAAAAGTCCTTACCTCCTTCAACACGCCCACAATCCGGTAGCCTGGTACCCTTGGAGTGAAGAAGCCTTGCAAAAGGCAAGGCGTGAAGATAAACCCATTCTTTTGAGCATAGGTTACAGCACTTGCCATTGGTGTCATGTTATGGAGCACGAGAGTTTTGAAGACGAACAAGTGGCCCAATACATGAATGCTCACTTCGTCAGCATCAAAGTGGACAGAGAGGAGCGACCGGATCTGGACCGGATTTACATGCGGGTGTGTGAGTTGTTGACAGGTTCGGGGGGCTGGCCTTTGAATGTGTTTTTAACCCCCGATTTGCGTCCGTTTTATGCCGGTACATACTTTCCTCCCGAGCCGCGCTATGGCCGCATGTCCTGGTCTCAGCTTCTGCAGATGATAGCCTATAACTTTTACGAAAAAAGAGAGGTCGTAGAGCGGGAAGCGGAGCGGGTGATGAAGGCCCTACAACAGGGACGCTCTTCCACTCCTTCCGCACTGGATGGAGAGGGCCGGCCTGAGGTGGATTTAGCCGATTTTTACGACCGTCTACAGCGCTTTTTCGATCGGGAGTGGGGTGGTTTTGGTACGGGTATGAAATTTCCGCAGGTAGCCAGCCAAGAGTTTTTGCTGGCCTATGCTCATGCACGGCAGAAGAAAGAAACTGCAGATTTTGTACTTTTTACCCTGGACAAAATGTTGCAGGGCGGAATTTATGATCAGCTGGGGGGCGGTTTTGCCCGTTATGCCACCGATAGGGCGTGGCGGATTCCGCATTTTGAAAAAATGTTGTACGACAACGGGCTTTTGTTGGGCCTTTTATCGGATGCCTATCGCATCAGTGGAAGTGAACGCTATTTGCGGGCTTTGCGGGAAACGCATGCTTTTCTCGAGCGTGAAATGCGCAGTCCGGAAGGTGGGTTTTACTCTGCACTGGACGCCGATTCGGAGGGCAAAGAAGGGGTGTATTACCTGTGGAGTATGCAGGAGTTGCGCGAACAATTGGGAGAAGATGCCAGCTGGTTTACTCAGATGTATGCCTGTAGAGAGGAGGGCAACTGGGAGGGTAGCAATATCCTTTGGCGCTTAAAGGAACCGGAACAAATGGCAGAAGAACTGGGGCTGGAGCTTTCCGATTTTTTGTCGCGTTGGGAGAAAGCCAAGGAAAAACTGCTGGCCTTTCGGCAAATGAGGTTTCGACTGCATCGAGATGAAAAAATCCTGTTGGGCTGGAATGCTCTGCTCGTGTCGGGTTTGGCAAAAGCCGCCCAGGCTACGGGCGATGATTCATTTGGCGAAAGCGCGGAAAAAGCACTTTCCTTTCTCCGGGAAGCTTTTGAAGAGGGAGGCGATTGGTATCACCTTTGGCAGCAGGGCAGAGGTGAGCAAGCAGCCTTTCTGACGGATTTGGCTTACCTGATACGGGCTTTTATTGATTTGTACGAGTGGAAACAAGAGTTTGCCTTGTTGAGAGAAGCGGAAGAAATAGCCGAGTATGTTTTGAAGCACTTTTACGAGGCCGAGATGCATCGATTTTATCTCACCAAAGCACAGGGCAGTGATTTGATTTTACGCCCGGAAGAGGATAGAGATAGCGAGACGCCTTCCGGGGCAGCTGTTTTCACGGCCTCTCTGTTGTATTTGGCTGCGGCTTTGGGGCGGGAGGATTTTTCTGCTACAGCTCGAGAAGTTTTAGGTGCTTTAGCTGCTCGCTTGAAAGACTTTCCATTGGCCTGGGCTTCTTGGGCCTCCGTTTATCTGGCGGAGCAGGAGGGCTGGAATGAACTGGTGGTCATTGGTCCGAAGGCCCGTGGGGCTGCCCGCGAATTGGCGAAGGAATACCACCCGGCTCGCATCTTGCTCAGCAATGAAGGCCCCTCTGAGCTGCCGCTCTTTAAAGACCGCTATCAAGAGGGCAAGACCTTGCTCTATCGCTGTCGGAACTTCAGTTGTGAGGCTCCGGTAGAGGTGTAGGGCAGAGGTAGGCAGCGATTTCTTTGTGGCAAAGCTGAAGAGTTTGTGTTAGCCGCCTTTTTGTCTAAAACCACCGAACATTTTCATTTTTTGACCGGTTAGAGTAGGTAAGGCATCTACCTCAGTTGTGTGCACTGCAGTTTGGGCGGGCATGCCAAAAAGCAGAAATGTACCCGTGTCGAAAAGGCTTGGCATCTTCGTTAGCCCGGTGCTTTGCGTTAGAAGTTATTTGTGAGGAGAGATGCGCATTCATTTACTTTTGGCATGGGTGTAGAGTTGAAACAGAAGGGGTTTGGATGGCAGAGCCATTCAAATTGTTTTTGCCATAAGCATATTTGAGAAAACGACCCAGCTTTATGCCTGTTGAGCAGGTGTGAGGCATTTGCTACTTTGGGAAATGCAAAAGCCGATTGCCTATGTTGCCAACTTTACCTGTTCTTTTTTGCCGGGCCGTTTTAGCATTTGCCGCAAGGCATGGAAAAAGCGGGCTGACAGCCGTGGGGCTGTTGTTGTGGTTTTTCACTCAAGCTCAGGATCCTTCCTTTTCTCAGTTTTATGCCAATCGTGCCTATTTAAACCCTGCGCTTACCGGTATTCAGGAGGGCACCTCAATAGCTTTGGCCAGCCGGATGCAGTGGGTGAGCATTGACAAGGGGTTTCGCACTTACGACTTTGCCTTGGAGCAGCGAATTCCTTTCTTAGGGCTGGGGCTGGGTCTTCAGTTTACGCGTGATGAGGAGTTGTTTGCCGGTTTTAATACTCAGCGCTTGGGCTTCTCGTTCACCTATACGATTGGCGGGCGGCATCACAACCTGCATTTTGGCTTGCGGCCGGGCTTGGTGCAGCAGTCTATTGACTGGGATAAGTTGGTTTTTTCGGGTCAGTTGGATCCCATTTACGGTTTAATTTCAGGCCAGTTGTTGACACCGGCTACCGACAAGGTCAGCTATGGCGATTTGGATTTTGGCATGGCCTGGCGCTGGGACATGGGCAGTCGGAACCAAGAGCGAGGCCTGCTTGTGGGTATGGCCTTTCACCATCTCCCCTGGTTGCTGAGCCGATCGGCGGAGGGAAACAGTTCTTTTTTAAGCGGGGAGGCTCGTCCGGCTCCGCGTATAACGCTGCATGCGGCCATGCGCTTGCCGGCATCTTTTTTCAAGTCGGGTAGGCGAGGTGTCTTGTTTTGGATGCCGGTGTTCAAGTGGGATATTCAATCTTATCGCCCGCTGCATTTGAATGAGAGCATTATGGTAACTACGGCTGGAGTGAATTTGTTTGTGGCGCAATTTTACTGTGGCGCCATGTATCAAAATCGCTTTGTGGCCCCCAATGTAAGGCATACGGATGCTCTTATTTTTACCGTGGGGGGATACAAGGTCGGTAAGGGCAGTGAAGAAGAACCGCGCTTCTTTCTGGGCTTGAGTGTAGATTTGAATCTCAGTGGTCTGAGCCTCAGTTCGGGTCAGGTGTATGAGTTGCAAATGCGCTATGTTTTTGACGGTTTA